>CALEZI010000064.1 GCA_937928755.1 uncultured Rhodanobacteraceae bacterium
ATCGGGATCGGGCTCATGTACGGACCCATCAGGCCGCTGACGAAGGCCATCGGCAACAGCGCGGCGATCACCGTGAAGGTGGCCAGGATGGTCGGTCCGCCGACTTCGTCGACCGCCGGCGGAATCGCCTCGGCCAGCGACTTGCCGCCGAGCGCCATGTGGCGATGGATGTTCTCGACCACCACGATGGCGTCGTCGACCAGGATGCCGATCGAAAAGATCAGCGCGAACAGGCTGACGCGGTTGATCGTGAATCCCAGGAAGTACGACGCTGCGAGCGTCAGCGCCAGCGTCAGCACGACCGCGGTGCCGACCACGATGGCCTCACGGCGGCCGAGCGCAAACAGCACCAGCAGCACCACCGAGAGCGTCGCGAACACCAGCTTCTGGATCAGCTTCTGCGCCTTGTCGGTGGCGGTCTGGCCGTAGTCGCGGGTGATCTCCACTTCGATGCCGTCGGGAATCACCGTGCCGCGCAGCGCCTCGATGCGGCGGCTGACGGCGCGGGTGATGTCGGCGGCATTGCTGCCCGGCTGTTTGGCGATGGCGATGGTGACGGCGGGCGTTACACCGGTGGCCGGTCCCCCATGTTTGCTGCTGTGCCACACGTAGTGCTGCGGCAGATCGCCGCCGCCGGTGACCGTGGCCACATCGGACAGATACACCGGCTGGCCCTTGCTGAGGCCGATCACCAGCTCGCCGACCTCGCTGGCGTCGCGCAGGTAGCTGCCGGCGGTCAGCGGAATCTCGCGATTGTCGCCGACGCGGGCGCCGGCCTGGGCAACCTGGTTGGCAGCGGCGAGTGCGCCGCTGATGTCGGCGGCGGTCAAGCCATAGGCGGCCATGCGCGTGGCGTCGAGTTCGACCAGCGCCGCGCGCTCGGGCGCACCGATGGTATTGACGCCACGGGTGCCGGGCACGCGCTTGATTTCGGCTTCCAGCGTGTGCGCGACCTCGCCAAGTTCGGTGGCGCCGCGTTCGGGGTCGTCGCTCCACAGTGTCAGGCTCATCACCGGCACGTCGTCGATGCCCATCGGTCGGATCAACGGCTGACCGACGCCAAGGCCCGGCGGCACCCAATCCTGGTTCGAATAGACCTGGTTGTACAGGCGCACGATGGCGTCGCGACGCGGTTCTCCGACGATGAACTCGACGGTGATTGCGGCGACGCCGGGGCGACTGACCGAATAAACGTGCTTGACGCCCTCGATCTCCGAGAGTTTTTGTTCCAGCGGAAAGGCCACCAGGTTTTCGACGTCGGCTACTGCGGCGCCGGGAAAGGGCACGAAGACATTGGCGAAGGTGACCTCGATCTGCGGTTCTTCCTCGCGTGGCGTGATCAGCGTGATCGCCAGACCAAGCAGCAGGCCGGCGAGCGCCAGGATCGGCGTCAGCGCATTGCTCTGGAATGCCCTGGCGATGCGTCCGGAAAAGCCGAGTTGCTCAGTCATGGCGGCTGGCGACCAGAGCGGCGGCTGCGGCCAGCGGATCGGTGGCGATGCGCTCGCCGACCTTGAGCCCGCTCAGCACTTCGAGACGGTCGCCAAAACGATGGCCGAGGCGCACCTGGCGCAGGCTGAGACGTTCGCCATCGACGACATAGATCGCGCTGACTTCGCTGCGTCGGACCAGCGCGCTCGACGGCACCAGCACGCTTTCCGCCTCGCCGACCACGAAGGCAACCTTGGCGGTCATGCCCGGGTGCAAACCGGTCTCTTCTTCGGGCAGTTCCACGCGCACCTTGAAACTGTGCGACTGCGCGTCGGCGTAGGGAAACACGATGACCTCGCGTGCCGGCACGCGACGCTCGCCGAGCAGCAAAGTGGCCTGCTTGTGCTCGCGGATTGCCGCGACGTCGCTTTGCGGAATCTCCACCGCCAGACGCAGTTGCCCGAGCGACAGTCCGGAAATCAGCGGCTGGCCCGGACGCACGGTCTCGCCGATTTGCACGTGGCGCGCAGTCACGATGCCGGTGAACGGCGCCTTGATGACCGTGTAGTCGACCTGTTCACCAGCGCCGCTGACGGCGGCGCGCGCGGCCTCCAGCGCCGCGCGCGCCGAGTCGCGTTTGGCCGTGGCCTGATCCAGTTGCGCCTTGGCCACGAGCTTGCGTTGGTAAATGTCGGCGATCCGCGAGTATTCGGCTTCTGCCTCGCGCGCGGCAGCCTGCGCGGCAGTCAACTGCGCCTGCGCCTGTCGGCTGGCCGAGCGTTGCTCGACATCGGTGAAGCGCACCACCACCGCTCCGGCAGTGACATAGTCGTCCACGTCGAACGGCAATTCGAGCACACGTCCGCCGGTCTGCGCCGACAGCGTGGCTTGGTTGACCGCTTCCACGACACCGTCCCAGATGCGCTCGCGCGCGGCGCGTTCCGGCGCGATCGTCAGCGTCGCCAGTTCCGGCAAGGGCTTGGCAGCGACCGCCGGTGGTTCGCTGCTGCCGCAAGCAGCGAGCTCAAGCAGCGCCATCGTCAGGGTCGTCAATTTCCAGTTCATGTCAGCGGAATGCCTGACCGCTGGAGAAGCCAGCCTTTTTCAGGATTATCGCCAGCGGGCAGAAGCCGGTGAACGACGCCTGCAACAGGTTCAGTCCGACAAAGGCGGTCAGCAACAACCACCATGGCGACACCCAATGGGCCAGGGCCACACTCAGCAGCACAACGAAGCCGGCGAAGGCCATCACGACGCGGTCGATGTTCATGGTGAACTCCTTGTGTTAGATAGTGCTAATATAGCTATTCCTAATGTGAAGTCAAGGCCGGGAAGGACTCGAGCACCGGTCGCCCGAAGGTTCGCGATCCACGGGCCGATTCAGCTTGGGTAGGTACAGACTTGTCTGGACGCTGTTCCCTCGCTCTGGGCCGAATCGTTCAGACAAACCCGGACCCTTCAGCAGCCACGGCGGAAGCGTCCAGACAAGTCTGGACCCACCAGGGCTCACGCCGGGCAAATCGCAGGCTGCGCTCATGCCGCCAATGCCGGCGCGACATGCGAGCCAGCGGCCCGCACGCTATATAATTTCATGCTAATTTAGACATTAGACAGATTGCTGATGGTAGTGCCGATGGACTCGACGATGCTTGATCTCGAACAGATGCGGGCCAGCGCCGGCGCTGCCGCCCGCCTGTTGAAGGCGATGGCGAACGAGCACCGCCTGCTGGTGTTGTGCCATCTGCTGGAAGGGGAGCGCTCGGTGGGGCAACTCAACGCGGAACTCGACCTCAGCCAGTCGGCGTTGTCGCAACACCTCGCAGTGCTGCGCGAGGACGAACTGGTCGCGACCCGGCGCGAGTCGCAGACGATCTACTACCGTGTCGCCAGCGATGCGGTGGCGGCGGTACTGGCTGCATTGCATGGCATTTACTGCGCCGCGCCAGCGAGCAGGCCCCGCGCCTAGTGTGCGCAAAGCGGGCCGATGCGACCGGCACGGCATGGCGGCGGCTGAGTACGATGGCGTTCGGTTCAGCGACCGGTGTGAGAAATTCACGTCAGCCAAGGTAGCATCCGCGCGGTCGTCGATCAGGCTGAACCCATGATGCACGCCCGAAATCTCTCCACTCGCGCCGGCCGAAGGCTCGGGCGTGCGCTGCTCATGATGGCGGCTCTGTGCCTGGCGATGACTGCGGCGCACGCCGACAGCGAGAAACACCCGGGCATGAACGCGCTGGTCGATGAAGTGGCCGCCGGCGACGCCGAGCGGGCGACCGAACTGCGCGCCTTGCTGAACAGCGCGACCTACCAGCCGGCGATCATCGAGGCAATAAGCCGGCCGGCCGAGGGAGTCAAACCCTGGTTCGAATACCGCAAGATCTTCATGACCGAGGCGCGCATCGCCGGCGGGGTCGAATACTTCGAGCAGCATCGCGAATTGTTGACCCGCGTCGAAGCGGCGCACGGCGTACCGGCCGAATACATCGTCGCCATCGTCGGCGTCGAGACTTTTTACGGCCGCATCATGGGCAAGTGGAAGGTGCTCGACGCGCTGACCACGCTCGGCTTGTATTACCCGCCGCGGGCGCCGTTCTTCCGCGGCGAACTGGTGCGTTTCCTCAATCTGCCGCTCGAACGTGGCATCCAGCTCGATCTGACCAGTGTCCAGGGCTCCTACGCTGGCGCCATGGGCCTGGGGCAGTTCATGCCGACCAGTTTCGTCAAATGGGCGCTCGATGAAAACGCCGATGGTCGCATCGATCTGTGGAATTCGCCGGACGACGCGCTGGCCAGCGTGGGCAATTACCTGCGCGACCATGGCTGGGAGAAGGGCGCGCCGGTGACATGGCCGATGGTGCCGGGCCCAGGTGCGCGGCGCCTGCGCGATACCGGTCTGGACCCGATCTTTCCGCTGAGCCAGTTGGTCGAATGGGGCTACCAGCCGGCCGCCGACGCCGCCATCGCGCCGGACCGGTCGAGCAACCTGCTCACCCTGGAGGTTGCCGACAACGATTACGGCTACTTCGCGATCTTTGGCAATTTCCGTGTGATCACGCGCTACAACCGCTCGCCGATGTACGCGATGGCGGTACACGAACTGGCGCAGGCGATCCGCGAGCGCACTGGCGGGACGTTGCAGTGATTTCGCGGGTCGGGCGAATTGCGCTGTTGATGTTGTTGCTGCTGCTGGTCGCGTGCGGTTCGCGTGGCCGCGAGCGCCCTTCGGAACCCGGAGCAGCGCCGACGACGCACCGCTACGAGCCTCTCGATGGCCCGCCAAACGTGCCCTTCGACGTCGATTCCCTGCCGCAGCCGGTGCCGAAGGATGAGCCGCTGGCGCGATACGGCAACCACTCGCCCTACGAGGTGTTCGGCAAGCGTTATCAGGTGTTGCCGCGCAGCGCCGGCTACGTCGAACGCGGTACCGCGTCGTGGTACGGCACCAAGTTCCACGGCCGCCTGACCAGTACCCGCGAGCCCTACGACATGTACCAGTTCACCGCCGCGCACAAGACGCTGCCATTGCCGAGTTACGCGCGGGTCACGCGCCTCGACAATGGCAAGAGCGTCGTCGTGCGCATCAACGATCGTGGTCCTTTCGTCGGTACGCGCCTGATCGACCTGTCCTACGCAGCGGCGGTCAAGCTGGGTATGCATCTGACCGGCACGGCGCCAGTCGAGGTGCGCGTGTTGCACGCCAGCGATGATGTGAATGCGCAGAGGCCGGCGCTGCCGCAGCCCGCTCGGGCGCCGCTGGTAAGCTCGGGTGGCGACATCTATGTCCAGGTGGCGGCGTTCAGCGCGCGTGCCAACGCCTTCGAATATCGTCGGCGCCTGCTGGCATCCGGCTTCGACGACGTGCGCGTGTTCACGGCGCGTACCGATCGCGGTCGCGTCTGGCGCGTACGCGTCGGGCCTCTGGAATCGCTGGAGCGGGCCGAACGCATGCGCGCGCGCCTGCATTCGGGCGGTTTTGGTGATGCCAAGGTGCTGCGGGAGCCATGATGTCCCGTGTTAACACGCCTCCACTGGGGATGCGTTAGCGTCTCGCGAAATCTTCCGATCGAAGTCGCTCGTGGATCTGCGCTTCGAGTTCACCCTCAACGATCCGGTCTCCACCTTGAGCCCGGTCGGTGGTCGCGGTCGCCGCTGCCGCCGTCATTGATGCCCTCTGCCTGATGAAAATTCTGCAATCGATACTGTTCCTGTTGCTTTCGGGCGCGCTCCACGCACAAACGCCGTTGCCGCAGCCGTCGATGCCCAAGCCCGCGCCGACGCCGGTTGTGGTGCCGGATCCACCCACCCTGCCGGTCAAGTCGGCGATCCTGATCGAATACGCCAGCGGGCAGGTGATTGCCGAGCAGGCAGCCGACGAGCGCGTCGAGCCGGCCAGCATCACCAAGGTCATGGCTGCCTATGTGCTGTTCCACGAGCTGCGCGCCGGCCGGCTCAAGCTCGACGACAAGGTGCGCATCAGCGAGAACGCCTGGAAGGGCGGGCTGGGTGGTTCGCGCATGTTCATCAACGTCAACAGCGAGGTCGCTGCCAAGGACCTGCTGCTCGGGATGATCGTGCAGTCCGGCAACGACGCCACCATCGCGCTGGCCGAGCACCTGGCGGGGACCGAAGCCGGTTTCGTGCAGCAGATGAACGCGCATGCCCAGCGCATCGGCATGAAGAACTCGAACTTCACCAACTCTCCCGGGCTGCCGGGTCCCGAACACTATTCGACCGCGCGCGACATCGCGTTGCTGTCGCGCACGATGATCGCCGAGTTTCCGGAGTACTACGCCTGGTACGCCACCCCCGAGTACACCTTCAACGGCATCCGCCAGTACAACCGCAATGCGCTGTTGCGCCGCGACGAAAGCGTCGACGGCATCAAGACCGGCCACACCGCGTCCGCCGGCTATTGCCTGGCGAGCTCGGCGCTGCGCGGCGAGATGCGCCTGATCGCGGTGGTGATGGGCAGCAAGTCCGAGGAAACCCGCGCGCAGGAGAGTCAGGCGCTGCTCAACTACGGCTTCCGCTTCTACGAGACGCACAAGCTCTACAGCAAGGGGCAGGCTCTGGCGCAGCCCAAGCTGTGGAAGGGTGAGGTCGAAAGCGTCGAGCTGGGTGTGGCCGAGGATGTGCTGATACTGATCCCCAAGGGCAAGTACGACCAGTTGCAGGCGCGCATGAACCTGCCGTCGCTGCTGATAGCGCCGGTGGCCGCGGGCCAGAGCGTGGGCAAGGTGCAGGTTTCGCTGGATAAAAAGGTCCTGGTGGACCAGCCGCTGGTGGCGATTGCCGATGCCCCGGAAGGCGGGCTCTGGAGGCGCATGGTCGACGGCTTCTGGCTGTGGTTCGAGGACGACGAGGAACCGGCCAGGTGAGCGAACCCGTGGACGCGGAGGTCAACCAGCGTGGTTTGCTGTTTCCGACCGACCATGTACTGATCGCGATGGGACCGCCGCACGCGGCGTTTCGCGAGTCCCTTGAGCAGGCCCTGGTTGCCGCCGGCGCGCGGCGCACCGCCAACCCGGTCGAGTTCCGCCTCAGTCGCGCCGGTCGCTACCAGTCGGTGCACATCGAGGTGCACGTCGACAGCCGCGAGGAACTGGAAGCGCTGTATCGGGTGATCAAGGCGCACCCGGACGTCGTTTATCGGCTGTAGGGTAGAACCCGCGCAGCGGATTCCACCGCGGGTGGCGGCGATCTCGAAAAGGTGGAATCTCCGCCGGTGCCAGAGGTTCTACCCTCGATGAAACTTTTCACCCCTCGTGCCGGTCCGACTGCGACCGCTTTCTCGTCTAACGCCTTCATGCCTGCAGAATCCGCCGTCGATTTCGCCCGCTGCGCCGAGGCACGTTGGCTGATGCTGGCGGCCTGTCTGCTGTTGCCCGGGCTGGCCAGCGCAATCGACGAGTCCGACCTGCTGCCGGTCGAACAGGCGTTTGCGCTGAGCGCCGCAGCGCCGAGCCGCGACACCGTCGAGTTGCACTTCGCGATTGCCGAAGGCTACTACTTGTATCGCCATCGGCTCGGCGTCGCGGTGGTCGGCGGACAACCCGGGCTGGATCCGTTTTCGGTCCCGGATGGCGTGCGCAAGGTCGACGAGTTCTTCGGCGATGTCGAGACCTACCGGCAGTCGCTGACGTTGACCCAGATGCTGCCGGAGCTTGCCGCCACGACCACCTCGCTGGAGTTCGAGGTGAAGTATCAGGGCTGCGCCGATATCGGCATCTGTTATCCACCGCAGCGCATGCGGATCGCGGTCGCACTGCCCGCTACCCGCGTGGCGCCGGCGACGATTCCGAACGCATGGATCAACGGCGCCCCGAAGGTCGAGGGCATGAGCCTCGGATTGCCCGGACACGCCGGATCTCAGGACGCGTTGCCCGAGGACGAGGCGTTCCGCTTCGAGGCGATCGCCACCGATCCGGGCCGCGTGCTGGTGCGCTTCACCATCGCGCCGGGTTATTACCTGTATCGCGACAAGACGCGCTTTCGCACCGATGCGGCCGGCG
Source organism: uncultured Rhodanobacteraceae bacterium (assembly GCA_937928755.1). Classification (GTDB taxonomy): domain Bacteria; phylum Pseudomonadota; class Gammaproteobacteria; order Xanthomonadales; family SZUA-5; genus JADKFD01. Next base: position 7,944 of record CALEZI010000064.1, read on the forward strand.
TACGCCTGCTGGCGCCGCAGTGGCCGCCGGCGCAGACCCACACGGATGCGCATTTCGGCGAGGTCCAGGTGTACTTCGAGTCGATCGAGGTGCCGCTGCCGGTCGCCCGTGACGGCACAGCGGCGCAGTCGATCCAGATTGATGCGGAATACCAGGGCTGCAAGGACCAGGGTATCTGCTATCCGGTGATGCGGCGCTCGCTGATGCTCGAACTGTCGGCGGGAAAAGGCGCCGACGACGCGCAGGGCAACAGGCACGAGGGCACGGTCGGCGCGGACGGCGCTGGCGAGCCGCCGATGGGCATCGCGCTGGCGTTGCTGTTCGCGCTGCTTGGCGGCCTGGTGCTGAACCTGATGCCGTGCGTGCTGCCGATACTCTCGCTGAAGGCGCTGGGACTGGCGAAAGGCGGGCATGGATCAGGCTACGCGAGGCGCCATGCGATCTGGTACACGGCGGGCGTGCTGGTGTCGTTCGCGGTGCTCGGCATGGCCATCCTCGCGTTGCGCAGCGGTGGCGCCGCCCTCGGCTGGGGCTTCCAGTTGCAGCAACCGGCGTTCGTTGCGCTGCTGGTCTACATCATGCTGGCGATCGGGCTGTCGATGTCCGGCGTCGTTGCGTTCGGAGCCTCGTGGGGTGGACTCGGCCACACCCTGACCGAGGACGAAGGCGCCAAGGGCGCGTTCTTCACCGGCGTTCTCGCCTGCGTGGTCGCCAGTCCGTGTACCGCACCATTCATGGGCGGTGCGCTGGCCTACGCCATGGCACAGCCAGCGGCGCTGGCGCTGTCGATCTTCCTCGCGCTCGGCTTTGGCCTGGCGTTGCCGTTCTTGCTGATCGGTTTCATCCCGGCGCTGGCAGATCGGCTGCCGCGGCCGGGGGCGTGGATGGAGACGCTGAAGCAGGCGCTGGCGTTCCCGATGTATCTCACCGGCGTCTGGTTGTTGTGGGTGCTCGGACATCAGGTCGGCATGGACGGCGCCGGGGCCGTGCTCGCCGGCGGCGTGGCGCTGGCGATGGCGCTGTGGTGGTTCGAACGCCAGCGCCAGCATTCGCGACTACGCCGTTGGGCGCTGGTGTTGCTGTTGCTGGCGGTCGCCGCCTGGCCCTTGCGTTTTGTTGCCGGCCTGGACGCCTCGGCCATCAGCAGCCGCGGCGCGGCGCTCGACGTGTCCGAGGTCTACAGCGTCGAACGTCTCGCCGCGCTGCAGGCCGAGAAACGTCCGATTCTGGTCAACATGACCGCCGACTGGTGCGCCACCTGCAAGGTCAACGAGCGTCTGGTGCTGTCCACCGAGCGTTTCCGCGCGGCGCTGGAAACCAGCGGCGCGGCCTACCTGAAAGGTGACTGGACCAACGAAGATCCGGCGATCACCGCATTCCTGCAGCGCTTCAAGGCCGTCGGAGTGCCGCTGTATGTGGTGTTTCCCGCCAATGGCGGCGTGCCGCGCGTATTGCCGACATTGTTGACCCACGGCACCGTCGACGACGCGCTGAGGTGGGCGGTGGCGCCATGAGCTGGCGCTCGCAACTGGCGATCGTGGCGCTCGCGATTGCGGCTGGCGCTGCCGGGCTGTGGGCGGGGAATGTCTGGTTCGGGCTCAATCCACCGCCCGGCAGCGTCGCCATCGGCGAGCCCGCGATCGAATTCGAATTGCCGACGCTGGACGGCGGCAGCGCTTCGCGTTCCAGTTTTGCCGGGCGCGTCCAGGTGCTGAATTTCTGGGCGCCGTGGTGCGCACCCTGCCGACGCGAGATTCCTGTGTTGCAGGCGCTACGCGAGGAGTACGGCCAGGACCGCGTCGAAGTGCTGGGCATCGCCCTCGACGAGCCGGATGCGGTGCGCAATTACGTCGGCGAGATGGGCATCGACTACCCGGTGCTGCTGGCGTCGATGAGCGACTTCGCGCTGATGCGCGCCTACGGCAACGACCGCGACGCGCTGCCGTTCACCGTGATCGTCGACGCTGCCGGGCGCGTGCGCCGGCGCAAACTCGGCGAGTACCACGAGGCCGACCTGCGCGCGGACATCGAGGCGGCGCTGGCGAACTGATGCTTTGGTGGGTCCAGACTTGTCTGGACGCTCTTGCTCTCGCTCTTGCTGTCGTGGGTCCAGACTTGTCTGGACGCTCCTGCTCTAGCTCTTGCTGTCGTGGGTCCAGAATTGTCTGGACGCTCCTGCTCTGCCCAACAGAAGCGTCCAGACAAGTCTGGACCTACAAGAGCTTACATCTCCAGACAAGTCTGGACCTACAAGAGCTTACATCTCCAGACTGCGTCTCGCGATGACTTCGCCGGCGCGCAGCGTCAGGCGTTCGGAATAGTCGCCGCTGAGTGCTGCGTACGGATCGTGGCTGCGGACCAGGGTCAAATCAGCGCTGCGGCCGACCGCGATGTGGCCGACGTCGGGCAGGCCAATGACCGCGGCCGCCAGCGTCGACACCCGCGCCACGGCGTCGCCGAGCGGTTCGTCGAGGTGCGCGGCGAGCATGCCGTCGCGCAACACGGCCAGTGGGTCGAGTGCGCCCCACGGCACGAACATGTCCTGGCTGTTGTCGCCGCCAAGAACGACATCGACGTCGGCACGCACCAGTGCGTTGATCGGCGTCACTCCGCGCCAATACGGCGTATCGCCGCAGTCGCGATCCTGCAGATGCAGATTGGCTACCGGCAGTCCGACGACGCTCAATCGATGGTCGGCGGCGCGCCGTGCCAGCAGGTCGATTTCCTGTGGCTCGCAACGGCTGAGGCTGCACAGGTGGCTGAGATTGATGCGCCCGGCGAACGGGCGCCGGTCCAGGCGTTCCAGCAACGCACGCAGGCCATCGGCACGGCCATGGTTGTTCTCGTCGATGTGCACATCGAGGTCCAGTGCGTAGTTTTGTGCCAGATCGACGGCGCGTTCCACATTGGCCGCCAGATCGCTATCCACATAGAACACCGGTCCGAGCAGCGCGGCGTGTTCGGCACACAATCGACCCAGTCGTTCGCCGTGGCGCCCTGCCAGCTTGCCGCTGCCGAGGCTGGCGACCGCCTGCAACCGGATGCGACCTTCCCATTCGCGGCGCAGTTCGCGGAATACATCCCAGCACGGTTGCAGCCGGTCAGGCTGGCTGTCGATGTGCGTGCGCAACGCCACCACGCCATGACTCCACGCCAGTTGCAGGGCGCGCAACATGCGTCCGCGCGCATCGGCGTGAGTCCAGCCCTGCGCTCGGTCGCGCTCGATCGCGGCGCGCGCGCCTTCGAAATCATGCAAAGGGTTGGCGGCCCGCGCGCGCAGGAAGGCCTTGTCGATGTGGGTGTGCGCTTCGACCAGCGGCGGAAATCCGATCCAGTCGCTGTGTGCGGCTGCCCTGGACGGACGCAGGCTTGCCACATTGCCGGCGTCATCCAAAGCCAGATCGGCCAGCGCAAAGCCGTCGCGATCGAACACGAATCCGGAGCTGTCGAGCAGTGCCGCTCGCGGCACGCGCACGCCGTCAAGCGGTAACGGTGAGGTGAAGGTGAGGGTGTTCATGAACCCGAGTATGCCGGGTGCGATGTGCGTCAGGATGGACCTGTGCCTGGTGCAGGAGCGTGCCTTTGACCGGGGACGCAAAGGACGCAAAGGTCGCAAGGACCGCAAATGCCAAGCCATCCGGCATTCAATTCTGGCCTCGGATTTCCTTTGCGTCCTGTGCGTCTTATACGACCAGAAATACAGGCTGCAGCCTTGCGCGGAAACGCGAGCAAATTCGGCGCGTGTTGCACCAAAGCAACAAATGTGGCGTTAACACCAATTTAATTTTTGACCGGGACGCAACAAATGGATATGTTCGCCCCGTTTTCGCGATTGAGACGGCCTTCAGTGATCTATCAGACAGACTGGCAACATCGCCGCAGCGCCGCTCGCCGTCAGGCCGTCCGTCATCATTTTCTGCAGCGCCCGGTGCGACTCAAGCCACTGGCCCGCCTGCGCCACACGCTGTTGAATGCATTTGAGACCCTGTTGTTCGGTCATTCCTCAAAACGGCGACTGACACTGGCCGGGGCCACCGCTGGATTGGTGGTGCTGGCGGGCATGGTCGTGGTGCCGGTGTTTGCCAGCGTTACCCGTCCCGACCCTGTCGCGACGCAGTTGACGGTTCCATTGGAGCTGCCGCCGGTCGAACTCACCGAAACGGCCATCCCGGCCCCGGTCAGTGCGCTGGAATCCGACCTGTATCTTGCCAGCGACGCCGAAGCAGGCTGGCAAGTGGTCACGGTGCGGCGCAACGAAACCCTGGGCAACATTTTCGGCCGGCTGGGTATTTCGTCGACGTTGATGCATCGCCTGCTCGACGAAAGCGATAGCGTGCGCGCGCTGACCCAGATCCACCCCGGCGACCAGATCGCCTTCCGCATTCCGCAGCAGGGCGTGTTGACCGCGCTGCAGTTCGACCGCAGCGAAAGCGAGCGCATCCTGATCGAGATCGATGACGGCAAGGTCAGCGAAAGGGTCATCGAACGGCAGCTCGAGCGCCGCACCCAGTACGGCAGCGCGGTGATCACCAGTTCGCTGTTCGGTGCCGGCGACGCGGCCGGCATCAGCGACCAGCAGTTGATGCGTCTGGCCGAAGTATTCAACTACGACATCGACTTCGCTCAGGACCTGCGCGAGGGCGACCGCTTCGCGGTGGTCTACGAGTCGATCTACCGCGACGGCGTCAAGCTGCGCGATGGCGACATTCTCGCCGCGGTGTTCGTCAATCAGGGCAAACGCTTCGAAGCCTTCCGGTTTGCCGGCAGCGATGGCCGCAGCGATTTCTTCAGCGCCGATGGGCGCAGCTTGCGCAAGGCCTTCATCCGCACGCCGGTCGAGTTCACGCGTATCTCCAGCCGCTTCTCGTCGGCACGCAAGCATCCGATCCTCGGACGCGTTCGCGCCCACAAGGGCGTCGATTACGCCGCGCCCACCGGAACGCCGATTCGTGCCGCGGGTACCGGCACGGTGACGTTCGTCGGCACCAAGTCCGGCTGGGGCCGCACCATCGAAATCCAGCATGGCCGCGACACGTCGACGCTGTACGGCCACATGTCGCGGTTTGCCAAGGGCGTGACCCGCGGCCAGAAGGTGCAGCAGGGCGAGGTGATTGGCTACGTCGGCATGAGCGGGCTGGCAACCGGCCCACACCTGCATTACGAATTCCGCGTCAAGGGTGTGCATCGCGACCCACTGTCGATCGACTTGCCCAAGGGCGATCCGTTGACCGGCGCCGATCTCGCGGCGTTCAAGAAGGCCCATGGCAATTACGCCCTGGCGCTGGCAGTCGTTGAGGACCAGGCGCTGGCAGTCGTTCGCTGATCGCTGCCGGGTGACTGCGCCAGTGGACCGGCAGCTCCTGTTCCTCGGGCTGATCTCGGGCACCAGCGCCGATGGCATCGATGCGGCGCTGGTGCGTTTCGATGCTGGAATCGCACTGCTCGCTGCACGTACTTTTGCCTATCCGGCAGCGCTGCGCGAGCGCCTGCTGGCGCTGATGCACAACGACCATCTGGCGGTGGATGCTTTCGGTGAACTGGATGCCGAAGTCGGCGAGACCTTCGCCGCGGCCGCGCTTGAGTTGCTGCGTGAGGCGGGAATTGCCCCCGGTGAGGTGACTGCACTTGGCTCGCACGGCCAGACGGTGCGCCATCGGCCGCAGAACCCCCATCCATTCACGCTGCAGATCGGCGATCCCAACCGCATCGCCGAGCGCACCGGCATCACCACCGTGGCCGACTTCCGCCGCCGCGACATCGCCGCCGGTGGTCAAGGGGCGCCGCTGGTGTGCGCGCTGCACGCGGCACTGTTCGGCGATGCCCTTGAAGCGCGCGCGATCCTCAATCTGGGCGGCATTGCCAATTTGACGCTGCTGCAGGGCGGCCATCCGGTGCGCGGCTTCGACACCGGGCCGGCGAACTGCCTGCTCGACGGCTGGGCGCAGCGACACCTGGCGCAGCGCCACGACGAGGGCGGCGCCTTCGCCGCCAGTGGGCGCGCCAGCGCTGCGCTGCTCGACGACCTGCTCGACGACGACTACTTCAAGCGAGCCTTGCCGAAGAGCACCGGGCGCGAACATTTTCATCTGGCCTGGCTCGATGAGCACCTCGAGCGCCACCCCGACGTGACCGCTGCCGACGTCCAGGCGACGCTGCTGGACCTCTCGGCGCGCAGCATCGTCGATGCGCTTGCGCGACACGCGCCGGATACTCGCCGAGTGATTGCCTGCGGCGGTGGCGTCCACAACCAGCGCCTGATGCGGCGTCTGGCCGCCGTGCTGGGTGAGCGACTGGGACATCCATGCGAACTTGAGACCACGGCGGCGCATGGACTCGATCCGGATTTCGTCGAGGCCACGGCATTCGCCTGGCTGGCGCGCCAGACGCTCGCCGGGCTGCCCGGCAATTGCGTCGATGTGACCGGCGCCTCCGGGCCGCGCGTGCTCGGCGCCGTGTATTGCGCGCATCAGTAGCGGCGCGCACTCCGTGGTTGCCGCGGACGCGTCGCCGCAGCAAGCCGCGCTGCGCACCCGGCAATCCACGGGTTTGACGGCGATCGCCGGCAGCCACACTTTTCGCAACTTCGACATTCGCGATGCTACTGTTCCATTGCCCGCAATCCTCCCCGGCGGGTAAACTCCGCGGGGTTTCCGTTGCACAAGGCAAACGCCACAAGCGTGAACGAATCGGTCAGTGAGAGCAGGCACGATGGCGCGGTTGAAATCGTCGCCCGGCCCAATCGATCGGCTGATCCGGCAACGCTGGTGGGCGTATATGCCGCGCTTTCGGTTTCCGTATGCGCCGTGTCGCTGTTCAGTTTCATGCAGGGCAACGTGCTGGCGCCACCGTTCGCGCTGCTCGACCTGCTGCTGGTCGGTTACTGCCTGAGACTGGTGTGGCGGCGTGGGGCAGATTTCGACCGCGTCCGACTGGGTGCGGACGAGATCGCGATCGATATCCGTCGCGGTGCGGCTGAGCGCTCGGCGGTGTATCCAACGGGGTGGGCGCGAGTCTGGACCGAGCGCGATGTACGAAGTGGTGAGACATGTGTGTACGTCGGCTCGCATGGCCGGCGCACCGAGGTGGGGAGTTTCCTGGTTGCGGCTGAACGCGCGCGGCTGGAGTCCCTGATCAAGATTCGGCTCGGTCAGGCGCGCGCCAGCCCGGGTAACGACGTCATCGAAAACGCGGCAAGAGGACATATGGCATGAAGCGGTTTCTTGGGCAACTCGCCGGTAGCGGACTGGCGCTGCTCGTTTCGACGGGCGTGTGGGCCAATCCGGAACGCTGGCAGCTCAACATGACTCCGGGCGTGACCGCGAGCAGCCAGGACGTCTACCAGTTGCACATGCTGATCCTGTGGATCTGCGTCGTGATCGGCATCCTGGTTTTTGGTGCGATGTTCTACGCGATGTTCAAGTTCCGCAAATCCAGGGGTGCGGTACCGGCAACCTTCACCCACAGCACTGTCGCTGAAGTGATCTGGACGGTGATCCCGATCCTGATCCTGCTCGGCATGTCCTGGCCGGCAACCAAGACACTGGTACGCATGGCCGACACCGGCAATGCCGAGCTGACCGTCAAGATTACCGGCTACCAGTGGAAATGGCGCTACGAATACCTCGGCGAAGACGTCAACTTCATGAGTTCGCTGTCGCGCGCTGCCGATGAGGCACGCCACATCGGCTCGGGCATCGATCCCTACACCGTCGAAAACTACCTGCTGGATGTCGATCGCCCGCTGGTGATCCCGACCGGCACCAAGGTGCGCTTCGTCATTACCGCGGACGATGTCATCCATTCCTGGTGGGTGCCGGCGCTGGGCTGGAAGCAGGATGCGATCCCTGGCTTCATCAACGAGGCCTGGACCCAGGTCGACGAGCCGGGCGTGTATCGCGGCCAGTGCGCCGAGCTGTGTGGCAAGGACCATGGCTTCATGCCGATCGTGGTGATCGCCAAGCCGCGCGCCGAGTTCGACGCCTGGCTGGCCGAGCAGAAGGCCGCCAATGCTGCCCCTGGGGCCGTCGCGCAGAGCGCGCCGGTTGCACCGATCACCAAGAGCTGATCGCCCGATCGCCCCGAATTCAATCGATTATCCGGAGAACCCAGCCATGGCTCACCACGGCGATCACGCGGCCCACGCGGATCATGACGATCACGACCACAAGCCCAGCGGCTTTTTCAACCGCTGGTTCTGCGGCACCAATCACAAGGACATCGGTACGTTGTACCTGCTGTTCTCGTTGCTGATGTTCTTCATCGGCGGCGCGATGGCACTGGTGATCCGCGCCGAGTTGTTCCAGCCCGGCCTGCAACTGGTCGAGCCGGACTTCTTCAACTCGATGACCACCATGCACGCGCTGGTGATGATCTTCGGTGCGGTGATGCCGGCCTTCGTCGGTCTCGCCAACTGGATGATCCCGATGATGATCGGTGCGCCCGACATGGCGCTGCCGCGCATGAACAACTGGTCGTTCTGGATCATGCCGTTCGCGTTCATGCTGCTGCTGTCGACGCTGTTCATGGAGGGCGGTGGCCCGGCCGGCGGCTGGACGCTGTATCCGCCGCTGTCGATTCAGGGCGGCAACAACGTTTCCTTCGTGATCTTTGCGGTGCACATGATGGGCATCAGCTCGATCATGGGCGCGATCAACATCATCGCCACCATCCTCAACATGCGCGCACCGGGCATGGACCTGCTGAAGATGCCGGTGTTCGTCTGGACCTGGCTGATCACCGCTTTCCTGCTGATCGCCGTGATGCCGGTGCTGGCCGGTTCGGTGACCATGCTGCTCACCGACAAGTATTTCGGCACCAGCTTCTTCAGCGCCGCGGGCGGTGGCGACCCGGTAATGTTCCAGCACATCTTCTGGTTCTTCGGGCATCCGGAGGTCTACATCATGATCCTGCCGGCATTCGGTGTCGCTTCGGAGATCATCCCGACCTTCGCGCGCAAGCCACTGTTCGGCTACCAGGCGATGGTCTACGCGACCGCCTCGATCGCCTTTCTCTCGTTCATCGTCTGGGCGCACCACATGTTCACCGTGGGCATGCCGCTCGGCGGCCAGTTGTTCTTCATGTACGCGACCATGCTGATTGCCATTCCGACCGGCGTAAAGGTGTTCAACTGGGTGGCCACCATGTGGCGCGGATCGATGACCTTCGAAACGCCGATGCTGTTTGCGATCGCCTTCGTCATCCTGTTCACCATCGGTGGTTTCTCCGGCCTGATGCTGGCGATCGTGCCGGCCGACTTCCAGTACCACGACACCTACTTCGTGGTCGCGCATTTCCACTACGTGCTGGTCACCGGCGCCATCTTCGCGATCATGGCGGCGGTTTATTACTGGCTGCCGAAGTGGACCGGGCGCATGTACAACGAGACACTCGGCAAGTGGCATTTCTGGCTGTCGACGATCACCGTCAACATCCTGTTCTTCCCGCAGCACTTCCTCGGTCTCGCCGGCATGCCGCGGCGTATCCCGGATTACAACGTCGCCTTCGCCGACTTCAACATGATTTCGTCGATCGGCGGTTTTGCCTTCGGCTTGTCGCAACTGCTGTTTGCCTGGTTGATCATCGACACCTGCATGCTCAAGCGCGGCGCCAAGGCCACCCAGGGCGTGTGGGAATCTGCCAAAGGTCTGGAGTGGACGCTGCCGTCGCCGGCGCCGTACCACTCGTTCTCGACACCGCCGAAGATCGACGATCGCATGCTCGCGCACGGCGACGTGAGTCACTGATGGCCGTCGAGATGGGCTCCGATCACGACGATCGCCGCCGCGGCGTGCGGCGGACGGTGGCGGCGCTGACGACGATCGCCGTCCTGCTGTACGGGCTGTTCTTCATCCGGGCGCTGCTGCTGTCATGAACGCTGTGGCGCCGGTTGAACATCGCAACGTGGTCCGCCGCATCCTCATGGTCTGCGCGGGCTCGTTCGTGTTCTGCTTCGCCCTGATTCCGATCTACTCGATTTACTGCGAGATCACCGGGATCAACGGCAAGACCGGCACCATCACGGCCGGCGGCGCCGGCACTGTCGTCGTCGACACCTCGCGCAAGGTCACGGTGCAATTCGACGCCGCGGTCAACTCCGGATTGCCCTGGTCGTTCCGTCCCAGGATCGCCAGCATCGATGTGCACCCGGGTCAGGTGACCGAGGTCCTGTTCGAAGCCACCAATCTCGGCGGCAACGACCTGGTCGGGCAGGCGGTACCCAGCGTCGCCCCCAATCGTGCCTCGATCTACTTCAACAAGACCGAGTGCTTCTGTTTTACCGAGCAGATCCTGGCCGCTGGTCAGACGCGCGACATGCCGGTGCGCTTCGTGGTCGACCCGGCACTGCCCAGGTCGGTGTCGACGCTGACACTGTCGTACGTCTTCTATCTCAACGACATCGCCACCGGGCGTCTGGCGCAGCACGCGTCGCTGCCAGATAATCCGGCGCTCTGAGTTCAACTACTGCGGGCGCTTGCGCTCACTGCTTCAATACTGACGGGGATTCCTCATGGCAGCACAAAGCACCGGCGCCTATTACGTACCTCACGGTAGCGCCTGGCCAATCCTGGGCTCGGTCGCGCTGTTCTTCCTGCTCGGCGGCGCCGCCTCGCTGGTCAACGAGGACCACACCTTCGGCATGATCAAGTTCGCCATCGGCCTGACCTTGTTGCTGGTCATGCTGTTCGGCTGGTTCGGGACGGTGATCAAGGAAAGCGTCGGTGGCATGTACAACGACCAGGTGGACATCTCGTTCCGCATGGGCATGGTCTGGTTCATCTTCTCCGAAGTGATGTTCTTCGCGGCATTCTTCGGCGCACTTTTCTATGCGCGCATCTTTGCCGTGCCATGGCTCGGTGGCGAGGGCGACGGTTTCGCCACCAACGCACTGCTGCACCCGGGTTTCGAAGCGGTGTGGCCGACCAACGGCCCGAACGCAATGGGCGGTCCCTTCGAGACCATCCCGGCCTGGGGCCTGCCGCTGCTCAACACCTTGCTGCTGTTGACTTCCGGCCTGACCATTACCATGGCGCATTGGGCACTCAAGGTTGGCAAGCGCACCGCACTGAACGTGTGGATGGCGTTGACCATCGCCCTCGGCGGTCTGTTTCTGTACTTCCAGGGCGTGGAATACGTGCATGCCTACCAGGAGCTCGGCTTGACGCTGGGTTCCGGCGTGTACGGCAGCACCTTCTTCATGCTGACCGGTTTCCACGGCATGCACGTCACTTTGGGCACGATCATGCTGCTGGTGATACTTTTCCGCTGCATGGCCGGACATTTCACCAAGGACAACCACTTTGCCTTCGAGGCCGTGGCCTGGTACTGGCATTTCGTCGACGTGGTCTGGCTGGGTTTGTTCGTGTTCGTCTACGTCGTGTAGCCGACTACGGTTTCCCATCAAGACAGAAGGCCGCCCTCGGGGCGGCCTTCTGCATTTGCGCGAGTGGGTCCGAATCGGCCTGCGGCGGTTCCGCTTGGACGATAGTCGCGCGGCAAACCGGCTGGCGGGAAACGCTGTGCGGGCGCGATGGGCGCGAATGCGCCGAGCATCGTGGTTCAACTCGCGGCCGCTATCCACCGACCGGCCCTGCACGCCTACTCCGGCACCTCATCCGCCTGCGCGTCGGCCGCATCGAGGGCCTCCGCGGCATCAGCGTAAAAGGTCTCGCCCGGGCGCCCGCTGCGCAATGCCGCGGCGGGCAGCTTGAGCGAAATGTTGAAGCGCGGTTCGCTGCTGAAGCGGTTGTCCGCGGCATCCGGTAGCGTCATCAGCGCCAGAAATGCGAAGCCGACCAGCGCCGCTGGTGCCAGCAGGCGGCGGCCACTGCCGGTCGATATCAGGCGCAGATGGCCGAACACGACGACTGCGATCAACATGGCACCCATCACCGTGTCCAGCGCCGAGCTGGCTTGATTGGCGGCGAACGCGAACCCGAGGTAGTCGCCGAGGGTTTCCAGAGCGCTGGCCGTAATCACGGCAAGACAGCCAATGACCAGGTGCCCGACATAGTGAAAGCGATGGGCGACCACGCGATTGACCAGGCTCCAGGACAGCGCCCAAAGCGCCAGCACGATCAGCGCTGGTGCGGCCGCGCCGGCCACCACGCCGGGTCGCAGCGCCTGCGAGCTTCCAAGGATGTGTTCGCCGACGACCACGGCAGCGCTGCCAGCCAGCGCAGCGATGCCCCAATGCCAGCGATCCAGCCCCAGCCAGCGCGAGCCTGCCATCGGGTCGGCCAGGGTCGCCGCAAGCTGTTCGCCGGCACCGCGAAAGCGCAGGTGCGTATGGCCGATGCGCAATTCGCAGCCGGTGCCGAGTTCGATGCGCTCACGTCGCGCACGATCGGCGCCGACGAAGCTGCCGTTGAGACTGCCGCAGTCGATCAGTTCGAGGGTTTCCGCGCCGCGCAGCTCGGCGTGGTGCGGACATATGTGCGGGTCGTCGAGGACCAGATCGTTGTCCAGCGCCCGCCCGATGCGGAACGGCAAACGTTCGACCCTGACGCGTGCCTGGACGTTGCCGGTGCGGTCGACAACCTCGACGGCGCCAAAGAAGCTCATCGGCGGCTCCATCGAACCTCCTCGGCAAAGCGTCGGGCGAACTGAATGCCATGCTCGCGATCGACGCCGGTAAGGATCAACGTTGACTGCAGCGAACGATCGCTGTGCGCCAGGCTGACCTGTCGTTGCACCAGATCGTAGAGCCCGTCGAACTCGCGGTAGCGACGCACGCACAGCATAAGCGTGCTCTTGAGTCCCTCATGCTCAAGGAAATCCTGATGGCAATGGAACGCGGTCACGCTGGCTTCGTCGCCACCCAGGTTGCCGAAAAAGCCACGGAAACTGCGTTCCATTTGCGCCCAGAAGCGCAGCGTTCCGATGCGACGCGCGCTGCGCAGTTCGTGTTCGTAGCGAATCGCACCGGTCGTGAGTTCGCCGGACAGAAAGATGTCATCGTCGCTCTGGCAGCTGAGCTCGGTGCGGTCGATCAGTCGTTCCTGCGCCTGATCGCTCTGACTCCAGCAATTCACATGGCGGGCGACGGCGCCGGGGACCTGAAAGTCGCCCAGCGTGGTGGTCGCAAACGGCGCCTGCATCAGTTCCGTCAGGTAGCGCGCCTGATTCGCGCGCAGTTGCTCGCCGATGCGCTGCATCAGTTCACCGCGCGTGGTGGCATCGTCCCGGGTCAGCAGGTCGATCACATGGCGCGATGGCACCAGAAAGCTGACCTGATTGCCGGCAGTGGCCACGTTGACGCCGATGACATTGCCGTTGCGATCGATCGCCGGACCGCCGCTCATGCCCGGATTGATCGAACCGGTCAGATGGATGCGTTCGTACAGGGATTTGTCGAGCAGGCCGTTGTAGGTGCCTTCGACGATGGTGAGGCCGAGGTCGTAGGGAAAGCCGAGCGAAAACAGGCGTTCGCCCATCTTCGGCAGATTACTCTCGACCGCCAGGAAAACGCGGTTCGCGAGTGCCTCCGAGCGCATCAGCGCCAGATCGTGAACCACGTCCACGTCGAGCAGTTCCAATGGGCCGCTCGCACCATCGCTGCTGTGCCACTCCGCGCGGTGTTCGCCCGGGTGATGCACGAAATCCGCGACCACGTGGAAATTGGTGATCAGCCGGCCGTCGTCGCTGATCATGAAACCGCTGCCGATGGAGCGCTTGGCGCCACCTTTGGCATCGATGATGCGAATCTGCAGCACGCTGTCCTTGTGCCGGGAGAAGACTTCTTCGGTGGTCCATTCCTCGGCAACAGCGACCGACGTGCACAGCAGCAGGCCAAACATGAAGCGGAACAGGGGCATGCGCGGGGAGGTTCTGGCGAGTCGGGGGGATGGGGCGAGGGCGTCGCAGGCGATGCCGTCGCGCCCCGAGTATGCCAGACGCAATTCGGCTCGCCATTCGGAATGCCGATTGCAGGCGCCCGCCGAAAGTCGCATCGTCAACACTGGGACGGCGACCAGTGGATGTCCTGCATCGACACCGTACGCGCAAGCAAGCGAATCGCCCTGGCGACGGCACCGGCAACGGCGCAACGTCGGGGTCTGGCGCGCATCGCGCCGGGGTTCCGCACTGGAGCGCTGCTCCTGCTGTCGATGCTGTCCGTTGCCGCGGCGGCCGAGCCAGGCCTCGATGCCTGGGTGGGACAACCGAGCCTGACGCGGTTCACGCCGGCCGATACCGACGCCCACCCCTACAGTTTCTCGGTCCTTGCGCTCGGCGATGGCCAGGTTTTTGTCGGTAATTCTGCCGGCTTGCTGCGCTATTTCGGTCAGCGCTGGCAGCTGGTCGAGATGCCGGGGGCGGGCGCCGCGCGCTCATTGGCGCTTGGCGCGGACGGACGCATCCACGTCGGCGGGTATCAGAATTTTGGTGTGCTCCAGCGCGGCGCGGATGGTCGTCATGAGTTCACCAGCCAGGAACGCGACTTCTTCCCGGACTCGGAGGGTGCGCCGCTGGGCGAAGTCTGGGATACCGTCGCGGTGGCCGAGGGCGTTTATTTCGCGACCAGCGAGTCGCTGTTTTTCGTCGGTTACGACGGCAGCCGCGCCATTGTTCCATTGCCGGGTCGACTGCTGGCGCTGTTTGCGCCGGGTGGACCCCCGGTGGTGGCCTTGCGCGACCGGCAGCTGTTCCATCTGCGCGACGGCGAACTGCGCCCGTGGTTGCGTGCGCCGGGGCGCGTGCGCGGCCTGGCGCAGATCGCGACGGGCCAGTACTGGTTGCTGACCGATAGCGGCAGCCTGCATCGCGTCGACGGGAGCCGTCTGCAGCAGACGCCCTACGCTGCCGAAGAAATGCTGCGATCCGCCACGCCTTATGTGATGGTGGCCTTGCCGGGTGGTGGATTTGCCATCGGCACGCTCAGCGGCGACATCGTCCGCGTCGACCAGGACTTCTCCCACCACCGCGTCTGGCCAACCGGCCCGGCGCCGGTCATCGGCCTTGCGGTGGATCCGGAGAACCACCTCTGGGCGGCGACCGAGGCGGACATCGTGCGCCTTTCGCTGTCCGATGCCTGGTCGTTGATCGATCGCAGCAGTGGATTGCGCGGGCCGGTGACGCATGCCGCGGTTTACCAGGAGCGCCTCTACGTTTCGACTTCGGTGGGTCTGTACGGTGCAACCCGCGACCAGGCGGGCGTGCCGCGCTTCGAAACCGTGGCGTTGGGGAAATCGGAGGTCAATCATCTGGTGACGACGCCGATCGGCTTGCTGATCGCTGCTCGCGAGGGCATCTATCTGTGGCGCGATGAGCAGTTGCAGGTTCTGATCGAAGGCCCGCTGGTCTGGCGCCTGTTTCAGTCCCGCGTGGTCGCCGAGCGCTATTACGCCGTCGAGGATTCGGGCCTCATCGTGCTCGACCGTGCCGGCGACGGTTACCGGCAGACGCAGCGCTTCAGTGACCCGCTGTTTCGTTTCGACGAGATCGCCGAGGCTGCTGATGGGTCGCTGCTGGTCGATCGCCTGCTGGCCGATCCGATGCGCTTTGCGATGCAGTCCGACCGCCAGTTGGCGGCGCCGGTGGCGGTCGACGTCAGTGGCGCGCGCGGCGCCGACCACAGCGCGGCGGTGCTCGAGATCGACGGTCGCGCGATGATCGCAACCGAGACCTTACTGCTGGCGGAGGAGGACGGCAGTTTCGTCCCCCAGTCCAGCCACCCACTGATCGAGGCGGGACTGGCGCCGGGTTCCGATCTGCGCGCGCGGACCTGCGGCGATGGCAGTGTCTTCGTCTTCAATACTCGGCGTCTGTTGCGTCGCGACGCAGATCCGCGGCAAGCCTTCGTTGAATTGCGGCCGATGGATGGTGGCACTCGCGGTGTCATCGACGTGCAGTGCAGTGGCACTGACGGGGTGGCCTGGATCGGTACGTGGAGTGGCATGGTCCGCTTCGACCCGCGCGCGGCGCGTTCGCCGGCGCTGCGCTCGGCGCCAGTGATGGAGCAGGTGCGCCTGGATGCGAGCGACGGCGGCAGCCGCTGGCTGCCATTGCTCCCCGACTTGGTCGAATTGCCGGAATTCCGGCAGATCCGCTTCGAATACGCGAGCCCGGCGATCGCTGCCCGATTGCGCTATCAGTCGCGCCTGTCCGGTTACGAGCAATCCTGGGTCGAAAGTGGCGCCCAGGGTTATCGCGAGTTTGGCGCATTGGCCCCGGGCGAATATCTGTTCCAGGCGCGCGCCATCGACGAAACCGGTGTCGCCGGTCCGCTCCTCGCTTATCCGCTACGGGTGCCGACCGCCTGGTACCAGACCATCTGGTTCGCGATTGCCGCGCTGGCCTGGATCGTCGTGCTTTTCCTGTTGCTGTTGCGCTGGCGCTCGCGCACGCTCGAGCGGCGCAACCGCGAGCTGGAGGCCCTGGTTTCCGAGCGCACCGAGGCGCTGGCTCAGCGCAGCCATGAGCTGGAACTGGCCAACAAGCGCCTCTCCGAGCTCGCCGATCTCGACGGCCTGACCGGCGTGGCCAATCGTCGCAAGCTGGAACACGAGTTGGACCATGCCTGGTCCGCCGCACGCGCCGCCGACGCCCATCTGTCGATGCTGCTGATCGACGTCGATCAGTTCAAGCAGTTCAACGACACCTACGGCCACGCGCTCGGCGACGAGCGCTTGAAAGCGATCGCCGGACGCCTCGCCGGATGGGTTGGCCCAGGCGAATCGCTGGCGCGTTACGGCGGCGAGGAGTTCGTGCTGCTGATGCCGGGATCGTCGCTCGACGTGGCCGTCGAGCGTGCCGAAGCGATTCGTCGCGATGCCCGCCATGCCGGTCCGGAGGGCAGTCGCAGCAGCATCTCGATCGGCATCGCCGAGCGCATCAAGCACCGACCGACCAGCGCTGCGCAGCTTTTCGAATTCGCCGACCTGGCGCTGTACCGCGCCAAGAATGCCGGGCGCGACCGGGTCGAAATCTATACCGAGTGAGGGTCTCGCCGGCGCAGCTCAAGGCCGTCGGCGACCGACGAATTCGAGCTTGCCCAGGCGTTTGCGCAGGTGCTGCGGTTCGAAATGTCGTTGCAGCAGCGCGAGCACCATGGCGTGGTTGCGCAGCCAGTTCTCGTAAGTGTCGCGTTCGCGTTCGGTCATGATCGCAAAGGCGTCGAACTTGGGCAGTGCACGGCGCACCAGCCTGATTTCGCTCAGCGCATGAACGACGGACAAGAACGGCGTCAGCCACGGTTCGACAGCGACGAACAGGCCGCCGGGTCGCAACACGCGGGCGACCTCCGCCAGCGTGCGATCGAGGTCCTGGGGGAGCTGTTGCAGATGATGCAGGCCGCCCTGGACCGCGACAATGTCGCGGGAAGCGGCTTCGAATGCCAACTCGCGCGCATCGCACACATACAGCGTCGCGTTGCCTCGATACTGGCGCAACAAGCGGTCCGACAGGTCGACACCCTCAAGTCGCGAGAAGCCCAACTGCTGCCAGGCATGCAGCGCGTTGCCGCGACCAGAGAAGAGCTCGACGATGGCCACGTCGCGCGACCAGTTCGACGCGCCCAGTCGCTCCAGGCGCCGCCTGAACTTGGCCACTTCCTGTAGCGGCGTCTCGAAGCGCAGATAAGCCTCTTCCCAGGCCGGATCGCAGCAGGTCAGCGGCTCGTGCACGCGAATGATCTGCGCGCCGGCAGCGGGTGCTTCATCGGGTACCCGAGCTGCGGCCATTACCGGTGCTCCCGGGCGCGGCGCCGCGCTGGCCAGATCGCCATCCGGCTGGCGCGATTGGTCCGGGAAACGCCCGAGTTTCGCCGCAGGCGCAGTGCGGATCCGGAACTCCGCGGCGTCGCCCCACGGATCATCGGCGGCGCAGTCCGATCAGGCTGATCAGGAAGCTGGAAAACACGGTCTGGGTTCCCAGCGTCATCAAGGTCATGCCCGGAATCACCAGGCGCATGCCCAGCGCATAGGGGAGTTCCGCATAGCCGCGCTCGGCCCATTGCCAGACGGCTGCCAGCACGAGTGTCGCGCCCGCGAGCAGGCACAGCGCGCCGACGACGACACCGCGCTCCAGGGATGCGCTGCGCGCGAAGCGTTCCAGCCGCGGGTCGGCAGGCAAGACACCGGACGCGATGGCAATGGTCTTGGCGATGACCGAGAACCACACCGCCTGGTAACCGAGTACAACCGCCAGGCTGGACACCAGCAAGGTGTGCGCGTCCAGGGTCCAGCCATCCCACGTCAGGGTCCCGGGCAAGGCCAATGCAAAGCCCAGCGCGCCGAGCGCCATCAGCAGCAGGCCAGGGATCAGAAACAGCCAGCGCGGGCTGCACATCAGAAAAAAGCGCAGCGTGCGCCAGCCGTCGCGCCAGGTCTTGAGATGCGGCGGGTGGGCGCTGCGCCCATCCGGATGCAAGGTGATCGGTACCTCGCCGATGCGCGAACTGGTCAGGCTGGCCTTGATCACCATTTCGGTGGCGAACTCCATCCCGGTGCAGCGCTGATCCAGGCGGTCGTAGAGTTCGCGGGTGAAACCGCGCATACCGCAGTAGATGTCGTTTATCGGCGCCCGAAACCACCAGCGACTCAGCGCCGAGAACAACGGATTGCCGAGCCAGAAGTGCAGCGCCGGCATCGCGCCGGGCAACACCGTGCCACCGCCCGACGGCAGCCGGCAGCCCTGGACCAGTTCGAAGCCTTCACGCAGCTTGTGCACGAATTTCGGCACCTCGCCGAAATCGTAGCTGTCGTCGGCGTCGCCCATGACCACGAAACGACCGCGCGCCGCCGCAATGCCGCCCATCAACGCACTGCCATAGCCTGGCTCGCTGACCTGAACCACACGGGCGCCGGCAGCGGTCGCCAGCGCTTGCGACCCATCGCTGCTGCCGTTGTCTGCCACCACGATCTCGCCCTGGATGCCCGCCCGTGCCATGGATTCGCGGGCCTTGCGCACGCAGGTTTCGACGGTCTCCGCCTCGTTCAGGCACGGCATCACCACCGAGACTTCTGGATCGGAATCGACAAGCTCACGAGCCATCGGCGTCGGCATCGGCACTGGTAAGTGACAACCACTATAGTCAGCGCAGCTCAGGCGTGCCAGCGCGAAGCTGGCCGGTCTGGCATCAATGCGGTGCCGCACACACCCCAGAGCCAGGATTCAATCGTTTCCGCCGGTCGAGGCAGTCACGCCATGCAGTTCGCCAGAATCGCCGGCTTCGCATCGATGGATGGCGCCGTGACCGCCGGACGCGCTGCTTACCTCTTGCTGCTGCTGGCCGCGGCCGCTGTCTCGGTGCTGGCGGTCGTTGTGCATGGCCCGCCGGTGCCGCACATCCATGACGAGTTCACCTATCTGTTTGCCGGGGAAACCTACTCCAGTTTCCGACTCGCTTACCCGAGCCCGCCGAGCCCTGAATCGTTCTGGTCGCCGCATTTGCTGGTGGAACCGACCTTCGCGTCCAAGTACCCGCCCGGCCAGGGCCTGGCACTGGCGATCGGCTATCGGTTGGGCGATCCACTGATCGGCCTGCTGCTCAGCGGGATCGTCGCAGCCATCACCTTGCTGTGGGCGCTGCGTGCGGTCGTCAGCCCGCTCCCGGCGCTGGTGTGTGCGCTCTGTTTCGCCGGCAGCGCGCTGTTCCTCGGTGTCTGGATTCGTACCTACATGGGTGGAATGGTGGCATTTTCCGGTGCCGCGCTGGTGCTCGGAGGTTGTTTGCGGGTGCACCGACATTTGCCGAACCGGCTGACCTGGCTCGCGTTGGGCACCGGTGCAGCAGTGCTGTTTCTGTCGCGGCCATTCGAGGGCGCCATCGTCTGCGTCCTTGCCGGGATTCTGTACGCCAACCATGCGCTGAGGCAGTTCAGCAACGATCCGCGCCGGGTGGCAGCCGGGGCGTTGATCGGATTGTTGCCGCTGCTGCTGGCGTTCGGCTTTCAGGCAGCAGTCAACCAGGCGGTCACCGGCAGCGCCTGGCGCATGCCGCATCCCGAGTTCCACGCCCAGTACATGACCCAGCCGATCTTCATCTGGCAAGAGGCGCAACCCGCGCGCAAACCGTCGCCCGCCGTGGCCGCGGGCGAGCAGGTCTTGATGGCCAGCGGTGGCTGGGCTGGACACATCCGCGCTTCGCTATCGGGTGCGTTCATCGCTGCCAGCGCCGTCAGCGGCCCATTCCTGCCGTGGTTGGTCCTGCTCAGTCTGCCGTTCCTGGCGCTGCTGGAATGGCGGCTGCTGTTGATCCTGGCGGGATTTCCAATGTTGCATGCACTGTCGAATTACCTTGAGCTGCATTTCTATTTCGGACCGATTGCACCGATCTGGTTCCTATCCATCGCGGCGTCGTTCGAATATCTGGCGAAGCATGTTCGCCAGCGCTGGGCGTCGCCTGCGCTGATGTGCCTGGTGCTCGCCGGACTGGTCACGCCCGGGCTGCTGGAAGCGCCATCGACGCATCCCTGGCGCCACCATCACGACCTCGAACTGGCGCTGGCGCAACGCCCGCCGAACCTGGTGTTTGTACGCTATGGCGCCAGCGCCAATCCGCATCTGGCGATCGTCTACAACGACCCGGCATTGCGCAATCACACGCTGTTCGTCAACGAACTCGACCAGAACTCGAACTGCACCGTGCTGGCGAACTTCGGCGGGCGCGAGGTGTGGCGCGTGGTGGTCGAAGACGCGGGAATGCAGGCGGCCATGGTCGCGCCTGACGAACTTTGCCCTTCAGCACCAGCCATGCCCGCCGGTCACTGAGTGGCGGCCCGCTTTCGCGAGCCAGCGCTCGACGCCTCGGTTGAATCCTGCTTCGGTCCGCTGATCAGTTGCGCCTCCAGCCAGCCCACGATCGAGCGGTACACGTGCTTGCGCATGGCCTTGCTGTTGTTGATGCCGTGCTTGCCGCCGGGGTAGGTCATCAGGTCGAAGCGGGTCCCGCGTTCCTGCAGCGCCGCCATCAACTGCGTCGAGTGGGTGAACAGCACATTGTCGTCGGCCATGCCGTGCACCAGGTACAGCGGGCTGGTCAGTCCGGCGAGATGAGGCAACACCGAGCTCTCGCGGTAGCTCGCTGAATATGCATCCGGATGGTCCATGTAGCGCTCGGTGTAGTGGGTGTCGTAAAGGCGCCAATCGCTGACCGGCGCCACGGCGACCCCGGCCGCGATGGCCGCCGAGTGTTTGGCCAGCAGCATCAGCGACATGTAACCGCCGTAGCTCCAGCCGAAAACGCCGATACGCCGTGCATCCACGAATGGTTGCTTCGACAGCCAGCGGATCCCGACCATCTGATCGTCCACTTCCGGGCCGCCCATGCGCCGATGAATCGGTGCCTCGAAGGCGACGCCGCG
This sequence comes from uncultured Rhodanobacteraceae bacterium, assembly GCA_937928755.1. Lineage (GTDB taxonomy): Bacteria > Pseudomonadota > Gammaproteobacteria > Xanthomonadales > SZUA-5 > JADKFD01. The sequence continues at coordinate 29,246 of CALEZI010000064.1, forward strand.
ACGGGCGCTGCCGCGGTTGTCGAGCGTGAACACCACGAATCCGCGTTGCGCCAGCAGTTGGTCGAACAGGCCCCAGCGTTCGTCCCAGCGGCGCTGCACGTACTGCACATGCGGACCGCCATAAACGCGCACGACCACCGGGTAACGCCGGCCTTCGACAAAACCGGCCGGTTTGATCAGCCGGTAGTGCAGCAACTGGCCGTCGGCGGCAGGCAAGGTGCCGAATTCGGCCTTGCGATGAGCCTGCGCATAAGGGTGGTAGGGATGCGAGTCGTCGAGCGGGTTGCCTTCGAGCAACGCCAGTTCCTTGCCGCTGTGGTCGTGCAGGCGCACCTGCGGCGGCGTGTTTTCATCGGAGAAACTGTCGACATATACGCGTGCGTCGTCGCTGAAGACGGCCTCGTGCCAGCCGTTGTAAAGCGTGGTGCGGGTCGGCGATCCAGGACTCTGCGTGTCGAGCGAAATGTAATAGATATGCTTTTCGCGCGGATCGTCGGCATTGCCGGCGAAATAGACGCGACGGCGCTTGGCATCGATCGCGAGTACGCCATCCACCACCCACGGACCCTGGGTCAGCGGTCGGATCAGGCTGCCATCGATGGCGCGCAGCTCCAGGTGCGCGTGACCACTGCGTTCGCTCGACCAGACAAAGCTGTTGCCATCCGGCAATACCCGCAGATCGTTGTGCAGATTGATCCAGGTGTCGCTGCTTTCGCTCAGGATCACCGCACTACTGCCATCGGTCACCTGCGCAAGCAGCAGATCGAGGCTGCGTTGATCGCGGCTCTGGCGCTGCACCAGCAAAGCCGCCGAGTTCGGCATCCAGTCGACGCGCGCCAGATAGATGTCGCGATTGTCGCCGAGGTCGATTTCGATATCGGTCGCGGCGTCGAGTTTGCGCAGCCGCAGCCGCACATCCGCATTGGCCTTGCCGGCAGCCGGATAGCGCTGTTCGATCACGTCGGTGCGATCGGCGTAGATCTCGAAGCGCTTCTCGATCGCCACCGGCGCCTCGTCGACGCGCGCATAGGCGATGGCGCTCTCGTCGGGCGCCCACCAGTAGCCACTCAGGCGGTCCATTTCCTCCTGGGCAACGAACTCGGCCATGCCGTAGCTGACGTTGTCGCTCGCTTTCGGGCTGAGCTCGATTTCGGCGCCGTCCGCAACCCTGACCGCCACCAGCGCACGCTCGCGCACAAAGCTCACATAACTGGCCTTGGGCGAAAACCGGGGGTCGGTGGCAAAGCCATCCTCGGCGCGGGTCAATTGTTTGACCGCCGCCTCGGTTTCGGCACCGATGCGGTAAACGAACAGGGATCCAGCCACTGGGAACAGCAACTGCTTGCCATCGGCCGACCATTGGTATTCGACGATGCCAGAGGTGCCGGCGATGCGCTGACGCTCGCGGCGCGCCCTTTCCTCGGACGACAATTGTTCCACCGAGCCGCCGCCGAGCTCGGCGGAATCGACCAGTAGACGTGTCTGGCGACTCTTCAGGTGGTACTCCCAGAGGTCGGAAACGCTCTGGTCATCATTCTTGCCACGCAGGAAGGTTACCCGTTGGCCATCGGGCGAAAGTTTCAGCAGGCGCGGTGCGGGTCCGGACAAGGCGGGATCCTCGACAAGGCGGTCGACAGTCAGGCGTTCGTTGGCATTCACGGTAGCGGTGCCGAGGACTAGCAGCAGAAGGAGGGCGCAGCGCACGATATCGGTGCTCCGGCGGCAGGAAGTCGGGATTGTATCGGTGTTGCAGCCGCCAGACTGGCGTAAGCGCGTAAACTGCCGACTTCCATGAAGGAGCGCGGCCATGGTTCGCACATTTGTCATGCTCGGTCTGTTGGCATCGCTGGTCGCCTGCGGTTCCGGCACGCCGCCGCCGCCGGCCAAGAGCGAGCGCACGCGCACGGTGTTCGACGACCAGATCAAGACCATGGACAAGGCCCAGGCTGTCGAAGACCAGCAAATGGAGCGCAAGCGCAAGCTCGACGAGCAACTGGATGACGGCGGCTGAGCGAACAGCAGCGCACATGTTGAACAAGGCGCGGGAATGAAATTGGCGCTGGCGCTTCGCTGCCTTGCCATCGGACTCAGCCTTGGCATCGGATTGCCGGCGCTCGCTGTCGACGCGCAGACGCTGCACCGCGGCAACGGCCCCGAGCCCGATTCGCTGGATCCGCAGCGTGCGCAGGGTTTGCCGGCGCAACAGGTGCTGCGCGACCTGTTCGAGGGTCTGATGCGCGACGATGCCGAGGGCAATCTGGTCAGCGGCGCAGCGTCGGGCGTGGAAGTCGATGCAGCCGGTCGGCGTTATGTGTTCACCTTGCGCCCCGACGGCCGCTACGCCGACGGCAGCCCGGTGACTGCGGCGGACTTTGTCTACAGCTTCGAACGCGCCCTGGATCCAGCAACCGCAGCGCCGTCGTCGTCCATGCTGTTGCCGATAGCGGGCGCCGCAGCGCGCCTGCGTGGCGAGCCCGGCGCACTTGGCGTGCGCGCGCTCGACGACCGAACGCTGGAAATTCGCCTGGAAGCCCCGCGCAGCGATTTCCTGCATCGACTGGCATTGCCGATCGCGATGCCGGTGCAGCGTGGCGCCATCGAAACGTTTGGCAGCGGGTTCACCCGGCCGGGGCGATTGATCGGCAACGGCGCCTATGTGCTCAGCCAATGGACGCCACAGGCGTGGCTGGAGCTGGAGCGCAATCCGCATTACCGCGCGGCTGGCATGGTCGCCATCGAACGCGTGCGTTACCACGTGACCGAGGATGCCAGCTCCGAACTGAAGCGTTTCGAGGCCGGCGAGTTGCACCTGACCGAGACACTGCCGCCGGGGCAACTGGCGCGCCTGCGCGAGCGCCATGCCGACCAACTGGTGGTGGCGCCGGCCTACGCCACCTTCTATCTGGGATACAACCTGCGGCAGCCGAAACTGGCGCATGCGACGGTGCTGCGCGAGGCGCTTTCGTTGGCGATCGACCGCGAAATTCTGGTCCGGCACATTACCGGAAACGGCGAGCTGCCTGCCTATGCGCTGATTCCGCCGTCGGCGGCGGATGCCCCGCGGATGGCTGCGGCGGCATGGTCTGCGCAGCAACGCCTTGAGCGTGCCCGCGAACTTTATGCCAGCGCCGGATACGATCCCAGCCGGCCGCTGTCGATCGAACTCCGCTACAACACCAGCCTGGCCAACCGCCGCCTCGGTCTTGCCGTTGCGGCAATGTGGCAAGAGGTGCTCGGCGTCGATACCCGTCTGCGCAATGAAGAGTGGAAGGTGTTCGTGCAGACGCGCCGCGCCGGGGCGATCACCGAGGTGTTCCGCGGCGGCTGGTTCGCCGACTATGCCGACCCGCTGAACTTCCTTGAGCCGTTCACCCGGGGCAACGCATTGAATGCGGTCGGGTATGCCGACGCCGAGTACGACGCTCTGGTCGCGCGCGCGGCGGCGGGCACGGGGTTGGATCGGGAACAGGCACTGCACGAAGCGGAGCAACGCCTGCTCGACGCCCACGCACTGATCCCGTTGTTCCATTACAGCAGCAAGCATCTGGTCAGTCGCAGCGTATGTGGCTATCGCGCGCATCCGCTGGATCATCATCCGAGCGAGTTCCTGCGCTGGTGTGACTTGTCGCCGAATCGGGACTGAAGAGCGATGTACGCAAAGGACGCAAAGGAAAAGCGGAAAGGGCGCAAAGGAAAGCACTATCCATCGAGGATCATGCGTCACCCGGGATGCTCGCAAGCTGCTGGAGCTGCCGTGTCACCGCGGCGAGAGTTCGCTTTCCCGTATCGCGCGCGTGCCAGCAAGGACCCATTCGACTCCGGACTTTGCTTTCCTTTGCGTCCTTTCTTTTCAAACTTTGCGTCCTTTGCGTCCTTTGCGTCCACCGCTTTTCCAGGCGGGGCCGAAGCGAACACCAGGATGCGCCGATGACCCTGCTGCGCCACCTCGCCCTGCGCCTGCTGACCACCGCGTTGACCCTGGTCGGCCTGCTGGTGATCTGCCTGGCGTTGCTGCGCGCGGTGCCGGGCGGGCCGTTCGATCAGGAGAAACTGGCGCCACCCGAAGTGCAGGCGGCGCTCGCCGCACGTTATCGGCTCGACCAGCCGTTCTGGGTGCAGGTGGGCGATTACGCCAGCGCGGCGCTGCGCGGCGACCTCGGTCCCTCGTTCCAGTACGCCGACTACTCAGTTTCGGAGCTGATCGCGGCGGCAGCGCCGATTACCCTGACATTGGGCGCGCTGGCGGCCTTGTTGTCGCTGCTGCTCGCGCTGCCGACGGCATGCTGGCTGGCCACGCGCGCCCACGGTCTGCAGGTGGCCTCGCTGGCTTCGTTGCTGGCGCTGGCAATGCCCAAGTTCGTGCTGGCGCCGCTGCTGGTGCTGCTGTTCGCGCTGACGCTGGGCTGGCTGCCGTCGGCCGGCTTTGCCTGGGATGCGCCGATGACCTGGGTGCTGCCGGTCATCAGTCTGGCGCTGCCGCAGTTCGCCGTGCTGCTGCGTGCGCTCGCCGAGAACCTGCGCGCTGCGCTCGACAGTGCACCGGCCGTCGCTGCGATGGCGCGCGGGTACAGTCAGTCACGCGTGGTCTGGAGGCACGCGCTGCCCCTGGCGCTGGCGCAGACGCTCGGCTTTCTCGGACCGGTCCTGATTGCGTTGCTGACCGGCTCAGCCATCGTCGAGATCGTGTTCTCGATCCCGGGCCTTGGTCGCTACCTGGTCAGCGCGGCGCTGAATCGCGACTACACGCTGCTGATCGGTGCCGTGCTCACCGTTGCCGTGATCGTCGCGATCGTCAATCTGGCCATCGAGGCGCTGCAGTACCTGCTGGATCCGCGCGTGCGCGGCGACTGACGCGGGTTGCTGCGGTATGCCGCAGCGAAGGGCTCCCTGGCTGGGCTCTGACCGGCTATCCGAATTTCACGGACTTGGCTAGTATCCACGATTGTAAATGGCAGGTGAACGACCCGCGCGTGGTTCCGTCCCGCGGCCGGGCGACATGAACAGTCACAGGGGTATGGCATCGATGAAAGGCAATCTGCATTGGGGTGTAGTCATGCTGGCTGCGCTGGCCACTTGCGCCGGCGGCGCGAGCGCCAGTTCAACGGACAAGGCCCTGGCGAATCCGAAGGGCAGCGTGGCGGTCGCGCCATCGGCGTCGACGTCCGCGGGCGCCTTCGAGATCATCGAGTACGTGCCTGAGGCCGTGCCCCAGCAGCGCTCGTCGAGCGGCGGCGCCAGCGGCAATGCCGGACGCAGCGCACTTGGCGCGCCCAGCGGCCCGTCCGAAATCGAGCCGAACAACACTTCGGCGACCGCGACACCGCTTGGCGCCAGTTCGGTAGTCATGGGCGGCAATGTGTTTCCGGCCGCGGATGTCGACTTCTATTCGTTCACTGCAGCCGCCGGCGACCGCATCTACGCGGCAACGCAGACACTGTGGGATGCCTCGGCGAGCGGCGACACGGTCATCGATGTGCTCGACACCGATGGCGCCACCGTCATCGAAACCGACAATAACGACGGCACTTTCAATGGGAGTTCGGCGTCGATCGCCGGCACCGTGATTCCGGCGGCGGGGACCTACTTCCTGCGCGTCCGGCACAACGTCGCAACCGGCACGATTCGTCCCTATGCGCTGCATTTCCGTCAGCAGAACGTCGCGCCGACCGCAGAGGTGGAGCCTAACAACACCCCGGCCACGGCGACTCCACTGCCTGCGTCCGGTCATGTAACGGGTACGATTTCCGCAGTTTCGCCGGGCGAGTCCGATTTCTACAGCCTGACGTTGAACGCGGGCGACACCGTGTTCCTGAGCCTGGACATGAATCCCGAGCGCGATGCCAACTTCTGGAACGGTCGCCTGGGTTTCGCCTTGTTCGGCAATGCGCCGGCGAATCAGATTCTGCTCGCCAACGACGCCAATGCCGGCAGTGTCGGCGACTCCAATTCCGAGGCCTTCTTCTTCACGGTGAAAGATGCTGGCACGTATTTCGTGTACGTCGATTCCATTGTCGCAGCCGGACTCGGCGTCAACGCCACCTACAACTTGAGCGCCACGGTGCGCCCGCGGGTCACGCCGGGCGGCACCTGCACCACCTACACCTCGACCGATGTGCCGCAGACGATTCCGACCGTGGTCGGCCAGGTTTCGTCGACGATCACGGTTCCCGGCAATCCGCGCATCGCCGACATCGACGTCGCAATCAATCTCGATCACACCTTCATGCAGGACCTCGATGTCCACCTGGTCTCGCCGGCCGGTAACGACAACGGCCTGTTCACCGATATCGGTGCAGGCACCGTGGGTGGCCTGCAGACCAAGATGGACCTGGTCATCGACGATGAAGCCGGCTTGCCGCCTGCGTTTGCGATGTCCGCACCGTTCCACATCCAGCCCGAATTGGCCTATCGCCTTTCCTGGTTCGATGGCACGAACGCCGGAGGCACCTGGACACTGACCCTGCGCGACGACGCGACCGGCGACGGCGGCACCCTGAACAGTTGGAGCATCACCATCTGTGAACCGCCGCCGCCGCCGACCTGTCCTGCGGGGACCGAGCAAACCACCGTGTACACGCAGGATTTCGAGGCGGGTGACGGCGGGTTTACGCATAGTGGTGCCCAGGATGAATGGGAGCGGGGCTTGCCGACCTTTGCGCCGATCACCACCTGCAACAGCGGCGTCAATTGCTGGAAGACCGATCTCGACAACACCTACAACGCGTCGAGCAATCAGGATCTGTTGTCGCCCAACATCAATCTCGCCGGCTTGCAGCCACCGGTGCTGATCAACTGGGCGCAGCGTTACCACGTCGAATCGGCCACCTTCGATCGTTTCAACGTGACCGCGCGTGAAGTCGGTGGGGCGAACCCGGTCAATCTGTTCGAACACCTCGATGCGACGATGAACAACACGGTCGGCAACCCGAGCGTGACCATCAACGAGAGTTCGGGCTGGTCGCAGATCTCGCGGCGTGTCGATTCGCTCGCCGGCACCAATGCGGAACTGTTGTTCCATCTCGATTCCGATACCACCGTGCAACTGGCCGGAGCCGCCATCGACGACGTCTCGGTCACCGCCTGCCGTGCGCTGAGTGCCGACCTGTCGATCACCAAGACTGACGGCGTTGCCACGGCGGTGCCCGGCACCCCGACGACCTACACGATCACGGCGAGCAACGCCGGCCCGGATCCGGTGCCGACGGCCACCGTGGCTGATACTTTCCCGGCCGCTTGTCTCGCGCCGACGTGGACCTGCGTGGGCGCCGGCGGTGGTATCTGCACGGCCAACGGCAGCGGCAACATCAACCAGTCGGTCAACCTGCCGGTGGGTGGCAGCGTGACGTTCAGCGCCGTGTGCCCGATCGCGTCCACCGCGACCGGTTCGCTGGCGAATACCGCCACTGTCAGCGGCGGTGCGATCGCCGACCCGACGCCGGCCAACAACAGCGCCACGGACACCAATACCCTGACACCGCAGGCCAACCTCGGCATCACCAAGACCAACGGTGTGACCCAGGTGAGTGCTGGCACGAACACGGTGTACACGATCGTTGCCAGCAATGCCGGCCCGAGCGCTGCACCCGCTTCGAATGTGGTCGACACCTTCCCCGCGGCGTGCACCTCGGTCAACTGGACCTGCACTGGTGCCGGTGGCGGCACGTGCACGGCGGCAGGCTCCGGAAATATCAACCAGTCGGTCAATCTGCCGAGCGGTGGCTCGGTGACTTTCCTCGCGACCTGCGCGGTCAACGCCGCTGCAGTGGGCAATCTGGTCAACACGGCGACGGTTGCGGTTGGCGCGGGCATCATCGATCCGACGCCGGGCAACAATAGCGCCACCGACACCGACACCATCATCAGCAACCAGGCGGACGTGTCGATCACCAAGACCGATGGCCAGACCTCGGACATTCCGGGCACTTCGATCAGCTACACCATCGTCGCCAGCAATGCCGGGCCCGGCGCTGCAGCCAGCGTCACCGTGGCCGATACCTTCCCGGCGAGCCTGACCGGCGTGACCTGGACCTGCGTGGGTGCCGGCGGTGGTACTTGCGTGGCCAACGGCAGCGGCAACATCAACAGCGTGGCGAATTTGCCGGCGGGCGGGTCTGCGACCTACACCGTCAACGCAACCATCGCCGCGAGTGCCACGGGTACGCTCAGCAACACCGCGACCGCCACCGTTGGCGGTGGCGTGACCGACCCGGTGCCGGGCAACAACAGCGCTACCGACACCACCACGCTGACGCCGCAGAGCGATCTGTCGATCACGCTGACCGATTCGCCCGACCCCGTCGTGGCTGGCACCAACCTGACCTATGTCGCAACGCTGACCAACAATGGCCCGTCCGACGCGCAGGATGTCAACATCTCGTTGCCGCTGCCGGCCGGCACGACTCTGGTGTCGGCAGCGGCGAGCGCGGGCGGCGCTTGTGCAGGCACGACCACCGTGACTTGTACCTATGCGGGCGCAACCACGCCGGGAGCCAGCCGCACGGCGACCGTCGTCGTCGCCGTATCGTCGGCACAGACCGCGAACCTCAGCGCCACCGCGACCGCAGCGTCGAGCACGACCGATCCGACGCCGGGCAACAACACGGCAACGGCGACGACGGTGGTGCAGGTGCAGGCCGATCTGTCGGTCACGCTGACCGACGCGCCGGATCCGGTGACTGCCGGTACCCAGT
>CALEZI010000065.1 GCA_937928755.1 uncultured Rhodanobacteraceae bacterium
GCGCTGTTGCCGGCGGCGTTGCGACGGGCGATCGAGGCGCGGGAAGGGTGAAGCGCTGTTGGTTGTTGGTGTCGGTGTCGGAAAAGGCGATATGAGGTAGGTCACGTTGGCCCGCAGGGGCTACGTGACGGCTGCGCGAGTCACGTAGTCCGCTCCGCGGCCAACCTGACCTACGCCGATCGCCCCCGCTCTTGCCAACACCAACACCAACACCCAACACCTGCTGTCATAGCGTCACCGCCAACCGGGTCCCCTGATCAATCGCCCGCTTGGCATCGAGTTCGCCGGCCGTGTGCGCACCGCCGATGACGTGCGCTTTGACGCCTGCCGCAACCAGTTCGTCGTAGAGCGCGCGATTGGATTCCTGCCCGGCGCAGATGACCACGTTGTCGACTTCCAGCACGCGCACATCCTCGCCGGTGCGGATCTTCAGGCCGCGGTCGTCGATGCCCTCGTAGCTGACGCCGCCGATCATCTCGACGCGCGCCATCTTCAGCGTCGAGCGGTGCACCCAGCCCGACGTCTTGTTGAGTTTGTCGCCGATCTTTCCGCTGGAGCGCTGCAGCAGGTAGACCTGCCGCGCCGGTTTGCCGGGTGCCGGTTTGGCGAGGCCGCCGCGGGTGGCCAAGGTGGCGTCGATACCCCACTGGCGATACCACGCTGGCGCGTCGAGCGTCGGCGAATGGCCTTCGTGGGTGAGGAATTCGGCGACATCGAAACCGATGCCGCCGGCGCCGATGATCGCCACGCGCGCGCCGACGGCTGCGTTGCCGGCGAGCACGTCGACATAACTCAGCACCTTCGCATGGTCGCTGCCGGGAATCGCAGGATTGCGCGGTATGACGCCGGTGGCGACGATAACTTCATCGAAGCCCTTCAATGCCGCCGCATCGACGCGAGTATCCAGTTTCAGCGTGACACCGAGGCGCTCCATGCGCACGCGGAAGTAGCGCAAGGTCTCGTAGAACTCTTCCTTGCCGGGGATCTTCTTGGCCATGTTGAACTGGCCGCCGATTTCGCTGGCGGCGTCGAACACCGTGACCTGATGGCCGCGTTCGGCCAGCGTGGTGGCGGCGGACAAACCGGCCGGACCGGCGCCGACCACCGCGAAACGCTTCTTCTGCGTGGCCGGCTTCACCACGATCTCGGTCTCATGGCAGGCGCGCGGATTGACCAGGCAGGAGGCGCGGCGGTTTTCGAACACGTGATCCAGGCAGGCCTGGTTGCAGGCGATGCAGGTATTGATCTCGTCGGCCTTGTTCGCCGCGGCCTTGTTGACCCAGTCGCTGTCGGCCAGCAGCGGGCGCGCCATCGACACCATGTCGGCCTGCCCGCTGGCGATGATCTTTTCCGCCACGTCCGGCATGTTGATGCGGTTGGTGGTGACCAGCGGGATCTTCACTTCGCGCTTCATGCGCTCGGTGACGAAGGCAAAGGCCGCGCGCGGCACGCTGGTGACGATGGTCGGGATCCGCGCCTCGTGCCAGCCGATGCCGGTGTTGATCAGCGTGGCTCCCGCCGCTTCGATCGCCTTGGCCAGTAACACGATTTCTTCCCAGGTCTGGCCGTCTTCGACCAGATCCAGCATCGACAACCGATAGACGATGATGAAATCGCGGCCGACCTTGGCGCGGATGCGGCGCACGATCTCGGTCGGGAAACGCATGCGGTTTTCGTAACTGCCGCCCCATTCGTCGCTGCGCTGGTTAGTGCGTTTAACCAGGAACTGGTTGATCAGATAACCTTCCGAGCCCATCACCTCGACGCCATCGTAGCCGGCCTCCTGCGCATAGGCGGCGGTGCGCACGAAATCCTCGATGGTGTTTTCGATGCCGCTCTTGCTCAGTTCGCGCGGTCGGAACGGCGTGATCGGCGACTTGATCGGCGAGGCGGATACCGACAGCGGGTGATAGCCGTAGCGGCCGGCGTGCAGGATCTGCATCGCGATCTTGCCGCCGTGCGCATGCACCGCGCCGGTGACCTTGCGATGGCGCTTGACCTCCCACGGCCACGACAACTTGGAGGCAAACGGCGCCAGCCAGCCATTGATCGACGGCGCAATGCCGCCGGTGACGATCAGCGCCACGCCACCCGCCGCGCGTTCGCCGAAATAGGCCGCGAGCTTGTCGTAATCCTTCGCACGGTCTTCCAGGCCGGTGTGCATCGAACCCATCAGCACCCGGTTGCGCAGCGTGGTGAATCCGAGATCGAGTGGCGACAAGAGGTGCGGGTAGGGCGAAGTCATCGATCCGGTGTCCGTACGCGTGGGTATGGAGAGGCTGCCCGCATGGCGTCGAGTAGGCAAGTGGGGATGAAGCGGTGTGGGTTGATGGTGTTGGTGTTGGCGAGAGCGCGCAAGCTGCGGAGAACGCTGCAAGCTGATGGTGGGTCCAGACTTGTCTGGACGCTTCTGGCTTGGCCCAGGAAAGAGCGTCCAGACAAGTCTGGACCCACAAAAGCTCGGCTCTTGCCGTCTCCAACACCCACAACCAACTCCGCTTCGCGCTAGTGTGGTTTGCCATTAATTGGCTGAAGAAATTTCCGATGCATTTTGGCTCGAGGCTAGGCGAGAGGAGGAGTCATAGCAGGGCTATGGCGACGACGAACAACGACGCATTCGGGTCAAAAGGCGCGGAAATTATTCAACGAATTAATGGCAAACCACACTAGACCCGATTCACCCCGGCCTTGCCGCTCTCCACCACATAGCGCGCCTGAACCGCAAACTCCGCCTCGCGCACGCGCACGTCCTTGACCACTTGCAGCGTGGCCGCCAGGCGCTCGCGGTCGAAGTCGAACAGCGTGTAGCCGCGCTGGTCGGAGCGCAGGTGGCTGATATGCGGGTTGTCGGGGCGCAGTTCATCGTAGTGCGACTGCGGCCAGGCATCGGCAGAGATCGAGGTGGCGACGAACTCGCTGGCCACCGGCGCCGAGTCGAAATCCTCGGGATCGCTCGGGACATTGGCGACCACCGCGCAGTGCAAATCGCCGCCGGCGATCACCGGATTGCGCAGGCGGGTCGACTTCAGATCGCCCAACAGGCGTTCGCGCGCCAGCGGATAACCGTCCCAGCCGTCGGTCCAGACGCCGCGATCCTTGCCCGGCTGCTCGTCCATTGGGGCGACCAGGGTTTGCTGGCCGATCAGGTTCCAGCGCGCGCTGCTGTCGCCAAAGCGCGCTGCAAGCCAGTCTTCCTGGGCGCGGCCGAGCAGGGTTTGCTGCGGGTCGCGCAGTTCGCCGCAGTCGGCGAGGTAGCGCGAACTGTGGCGATTCGGCTGCGGACAGGCCTGCGGCGTGCGGTACTGGCGGTCGTCGAGCAGATAAACGCGCAACAGATCGCCGATATCGAAGTGCGTGTAGGTGCGCATTTCGCTGGCGCGCGGATACATGCGGCGTGGCACCGGCATGTGTTCGAAATAGGCCTGGTAGGCCGCCGCGCGACGCAGCAGAAAGGCCGGATCGAGATTTTCCGACTGCTCGCCGGCGTAGTCGTTGTCGACCTCATGATCGTCCCAGGCGAAGGCCCACGGCCCGGCATGGTGCATCGCCTGCAGGTCCGGATCGAGTTTGTACTGGCCAAAACGCGTACGGTAGCCCTCCAGCGTCGCCGCTTCCGGGCCCAGGTGCCGGCGGATCGGGTCGCTGCCCCATTGGCTCTCGTAGATGTAGTCGCCGAGAAACAGCACCAGATCCGGTGCGTCTTGTTGCATCTGGCGATAGGCAGTGAAATAGCCGTGTTCGTAATTCTGGCAACTGGCGAAGGCGATTCGGTAGCGATCGAGGCGGCTGCCGGCTGCGGGCAGTGTGTGCGTGCGACCTGCCGCGCTGGTGGCGTCGCCGCAGTGGAATCGATAGTGGTATGTGCGTGCGGATTCGAGGCTGTCGATGTCCAGGTGCACGCTGTGCGCGACTTCCGGCGTGGCATCGAATTCGAGCGTGCGTCGGATCGATTTGAAGTGCTCGTCGTCGGCGATCTCGCAGCGCACGCGCACGCGTTCGTCGGTCATTCCGCCATCCGCGCGCAGCGGGGCGGGGGCGAGGCGCGTCCACAGCGTGAACCCGCTGGGCGTCGGGTATCCGCTGGCCACACCGAGTGCAAATGGGTCGGCGATGAAGCGGATTCGTGACGCGTTCTGCGCCGAGGAGACGCGACCACTGCCGGCCCCGATACCCAGTGCTGCCGCGGTCCAGATCGATTGCGTCAGAAAGCGGCGGCGGCCGAGCGGGTCTCGCGGCAGCGTGGTATTGCGGGTCAGGTGACGAATCCACTCGGCGAGCGTGGGCATTCTTTGGCTCCGGGTCGGTACCCATGAGTTTGCCAGTGTGGCGGGCGGTTGGCATTTCGGAAAGTCGTGGCGATTGTCCGACGTCTTTGCGAACTTCATTTGTTGGCCCGAAACTGTCCGCGGGCGATGAACCGTAGGTCACGTTGGCCGTGCTCCTTGGCCTACGTGACATCGTGGGCGTCATTGTCACGTAGGCCGAAAAGCACGGCCAACGTGACCTACATTCATGGCAATCCGTGCCGGCGGGCATTCAGCAAAATAAAACGAACGGTCGTGCTATTATGTGATCCATGAACACAACAACCGCCCTGTCCAAAGGTGCCGCGACCCGCGAACTGATCCTGTCGCGGGCCCTGGAGATTGCCGATGCGCGTGGCATCGATGCGTTGACCATCGGTACTTTGGCCGACGCCGCCAGCATGTCCAAGAGCGGCGTGTTCGCGCATTTCGGTTCGCGCGAGGAATTGCAGTTGGCGGTGCTGGATGCCGCGGCGCGCGGATTCACGGAAGAGGTGTTTGTGCCAGCCGTGCGCGAGCGTCGCGGACTACCGCGGCTGCGCGCGATCCTGGAAGGCTGGAAACGGCGCACGCTGCGCTACGGCGAAAGTCGCGCCTGTCCGATCGGTGCGGCCGCCATCGAGTTCGACGACCGGCCCGGCCCGATCCGAGATCGCGTGTTTGGGCATCTGATCCACCTGCGCAAGGAAATCGCGCGGGCGGTGGCCATGGCAGTGCAGCAAGGTCATGTGCATGCCGATACCGATCCGGATCAGATTGCGTTCGAAGTGCACGGACTGGTGTTGGCCTTCCAGTTCGAGGTGAAGTTGTTTGGTATCGAGCGCGCGGTTCCGCGTGTCGAGGCAGCGGTCACGCGCATGCTGGATGCGTTGGCGCTGCCTGCTCAGGACACAACCCCGGTTTGATTGGCGCGCCGCGCGCGTATCGAGCGCCCACCAGTGGCGCACAGGAGTAGAGGAATGGAAAGGGCGACGACACAAAAAAGCACGAGCGTTCGATCAAATCAGGTTCCGTGGACGCTGCGTGCGGCCGTTTCGCTGGGTAGCGTGGTTGCGCCGGCGGCGACGACGGAGCGCGCCCTGGCGCTGTTCTGCACGCCAATGAGCAGTTCACGTACGCGAGCCGCCAAGTCCGAGTTGGGTGGCGCGCAACTCAAGCGTCTGCACGTGGGTCGGGAAGAAATCGCCACTTACACCTGGGGCGATGTCGGCGTGCAGCCCAGCGTGCTGATGAGCCACGGTTGGTCGAGCTTCGGGCTGCGTTTCCTGCCCTGGGTGGCGATGCTGCGCGAAGCCGGCTACGCCGTGGTCTCCTTCGACCAGCCGGGTCACGGCCGCAACGGACCGGCGCAGATCACCTTGCCCGGTTTTGCCGACACCGTACTCGCCGTCGGTGCACACTTTGGTCAATTTGCTGCCGCGATCGGTCATTCGCTGGGTGGCGCCGCCATCGCCATCGCCATGCGCGACGGGCTCAAGGCCGACCGTGCCATCCTGATCGCACCCGCCGCTGATGGCGGTGCTGCAAGCCGGCGCTTCGCCCGGGCGATTGCCTTGCCCGAGCATCGGCGAGCCGCGATGCAGCGCCTGCTGGAGCAGCGCAGCGGACGTGCGATCGACACGCTCGCCATCCACCGCGTGGCACCGCATCTGGCACAACCGGCACTCATCATTCACGACCTGGTCGATGTCGACGTGCCCTGGGAAGAGGGCGAGCGCTACGCGCGCTTCTGGCCGGATGCGCGCCTGCTCAGCGTGCAGGGCCTGGGCCACCACAAGATCGTCAACGATCCCGAGGTGATTGCCGCCGGGCGCGCTTTCCTGCGCGGCGAGGCGGTCGGCGAGCGCGTGGTGTCGACGCAGGAACTGGCTTACGGGTACGCGTGAGCGGGCGCTGCTTCTGTGGGTCCAGACTTGTCTGGACGCTCTTCGCACATGGAGGGGAAAGCGTCCGGATGAATCCGGACCCACCAAAGCGCCGGGTTCGCGGCGCAGGTGAGCCCGGATTCGCATGGTGGGTCCAGACTTGTCTGGACGCTCTTCGCACATGGAGGGGAAAGCGTCCGGATGAATCCGGACCCACCAAAGCGCCGGGTTCGCGGCGCAGGTGAGCCCGGATTCGTATGGTCACCCGGCAAGGCTGGGTCATTTCCGGCCATGGGTCATCAAGCCATGCGGACAACGTGACAGACAAGTCTGCCTGCCGCATTCCTTTGCGTTCTTTGTGTCGTTTGCCGATAAAGTCCCTTTCCATGAGGCATGCAGGCCCCGAATGAGCGCAACCCGCTACGACACCGCCGTGATCGGCGCCGGTGTGTTCGGCGCCTGGATCGCATGGCACTTGGCCAGCGCGGGCGAGCGCGTATTGCTGGTCGACCAGTACGGCGCAGCCAATAGCCGCGCAAGTTCCGGTGGCGAGACGCGGGTGATTCGCATGGCCTACGGGCCCGATGTCGTCTACACGCGCATGGCGCAGAACTCGCTGCAACAATGGCAGGCGCTGTTCGCCGCAACCGGGCGGCCGGAGCTTTTTCAGCGCACCGGCGTGTTGTGGATGGCGCGACGCGGCAATGATTCAACCGAGCAGTCGCTCGGCGTGCTCAGTGATGCCGCCGTCGAGCACCAGGTGCTGGACGCTGCGGAACTGCGCCGGCGCTATCCGCAGATCAGCGTGCCCGACGACGGTTGGGCAATCTTCGAACCTGCGAGCGGCGGACTGCTGGCCCGCCGCGCGGTCCAGGCGGTGGTCGCCGATGCCTGCCGCAAGGGCGTGGTGCTGCAGCAGCAGTGCATCGCGCCAGTTGGCGGCATCGGCCGGCTGGCGACGCTGCGCACTGTCGACGGCCGCGCCATCCACGCCGATCGCCACGTGCTGGCCTGCGGACCCTGGCTCGGCAAGCTGCTGCCGGAGCTGCTCGGCCGGCGCATCTTTCCGACGCGCCAGGAGGTTTGTTACTTTGGCGTGCCGGCCGGCGAGACCCGCTTCGCTGCGCCGCAGATGCCCACCTGGATGGACTTCGATCGCGAATGGTATGGCCTGCCCGACATCGAAGGGCGCGGCTTCAAGCTCGCATGTGATGTGCACGGTTCGGCGATCGATCCCGATGGCGCCGAGCGCGTGCCGAGCGCGGAGGCTATCGCCGCCGCACGCGCGTTCATGGCCACGCGCTTCCCGGCGCTGGCCGACGCGCCACTGATCGCCGCCGAGGTGTGCCAGTACGAGAACACCTCCAACGGGGATTTCCTGATCGACCGCCACCCGGATTTCGACAATCTGTGGATCGCCGGTGGCGGCTCGGGCCACGGGTTCAAGCATGGGCCAGCGGTGGGCGAGTACCTCGCCGGGGTGCTCGGCGGCGCGACGTCCGCCGAGCCGCGGTTCAGCATCGCCGGCAAGCAGACCACGCAAAGGCGCGAGGTGCATTGAGGCGGCAAATTCGGCTGTGAAAGTGATCTTGTATCGTGGCGCTTGCGATTACCGATCGCGATACAGGGTCTCACCAAACATGCCGTAAGGCCCTGATTTTACGGTGGGAGCGGATTTACTCCGCGAGAGCTTTCGCGGGATGAACCCGCTCCCGCAGGTTCGATGCGCCAATGAGCGCACCACCAAGTGGCGTCCATTGCTCTCTCCAGACTTCCGCAAGTGACTGAATGAAGATCAATTGTCCGCAAAGGACGCAAAGGAGAGCAAACCGAGCAAGTGATTCGGCAGGGGAAATCTGACCTCTGCACAAACACTGCTTCCTGCTCTCTTTGCGTTATTTGCGTCCTTTGCGGACAAAGATGCAGCCGGCATGGTCGCCGTCAGTTCGATGCGCGATCAAGCGTGCCGGCAGGGACCAGGACTCCTGCCTGGGCGTGCGCCCCTACCAGCGCCCGCTGGCGCCTCCTCCGCTGCTGCGACCGCCGCCGAAACTGCTGCCGGAACTCGACGAGGAACTGCTCGGCGGCGGCAGCACCGGCAGCACGCGGCGTTCGGTGCGCACGTGGTTGCAGTTCTGGCAAGTCTCGGTGACTTCGGCGAGGCCGGTCGAATAGCGGGTGGCGGACGTCAAGGTCTTCGACACGCTCGACATTGCCCGCGAATGGCAGCTCTTGCAGTCGCTGTAGCGGGTGAACCATGCGCGCCGCGCGATCTGCTCGATCTTGCCGCAGCGCGGGCACTGGAACACCCGGTGATCAACGCTGCCGAGGCGTTCTTCGGTGCGTTCGGATGGCGTCAGGTGGTTGTCGTCGATGTGTTCGGGCAGCAGTTGCATGGCGCTGCCGCAGGCGCCGCACTTGCGCGTGAACCAGCGCGAACCGGTGAACCACCAGAACATGCGCAGGATCTTGTTCACCAGCCAGAGCACCGCTGCGGCAAGCGCCGCGAGGATCGACAGTCCGATCGCCAGTGCGCCGGTGGGCGCCTCGGCCGACGCGTCCGATCCGCGGCTTGCCGGGCTCGCCGGCAGTGGCGTGGCGGGCGGGCGATCGTCGCCGGTCCCGGCTCGCACCGGTTCGCCTGCATCCCCGGCAAGCGCCATCGGCGCGTCGTTGCTATCGAGCCGCGCGGGCGCCGTCGCTGATTCCCCATTCACCATTCCCGGTTCCGGCTGCTCGGCCGGCCTCGACAAATCGACGGCGTAAACGCTCTGCAGCAGCAGTGTGGCGCCGGCGACCAGTCCCTGGTCGTAATCGCCGTTGCGGAAGCGTGGCACCATGGCGTCGTTCATCGCGCGCTCGGCGTGCGCGCGATTGGTCGGATTGTCGATGCCGTCGCCGAGCACGATTTCGGCGGCGCGGTCGCGTTTGGCCAGCAGGAACAGCGTGCCGTCGTTGCGCTGCCGGTCGCCGACGCCCCATCGATTGAAAACCTCGGTGGCGAACGTCCGGTGGTGAATGCCGTCGGTGCTGTCGATGACCACGAATGCCAGTTGGCCGCGCCCCGCGCCATCGAGGGTTGCTGCCAGGCGATCGAGTTCGGCACGGGTGTCGGCGGCCAGCAGTCCGCGAGTGTCCGACACGTGACTGGCAGGCAGAGGCGAGCGCAACTGCTCGATGCCTTCGGCGCGCAGCCCGAAGACCAGCGAGAGCAACAACGTGGCCACCATCCAGCGCTGGTTCAAGGCTGCTTCCTCGATTCGAAGGTGTCGTCGGCGACCCGATCCGCGCCTGCAATCCAGGCGTCGATCTCGGCACTGACGCTGGCCTCGACCGGCAACAAGCGCATCCACGGCGCGTCCAGCAATTCGTGAGTTTCGAGCAGCGCCCGCGTCTCGTCGGGATTGCCGAAAACGTACACCCAGAACCCACTGCTCAGCGCATTGCGGCTACCGTCGGCGGCGCGGTCGCGCTTTTCGATCCAGCCCGGCACGCGATCGTCGACGATCAGATGCGCCGCAGCCTTGAGGTCGATCTGGCGCAGCACCAGAGCGTCGTCGACCTGATCGTAGGCAACCAGCGTGTAGCCGCTCGGCTTGTCGTCGGCAGCGCTCGCCTTCGCCGGGTCGGGCCGATCGCGCGCAGCAACGAAGGCCTGCTTGTCGCTGCGCGCGAATCCCAGTTCGAGGTCAACTTCCAGATCGTCGACATCGGGCACCCGTTGACCCTCATCGTTGCGCTCGATCCCGACCGAATACCAGCGATCGCAATCGGCCGTGATGCGCAGGTAGAGCACGCCGTCATCCGGCTCGCGGCGCAGGTCCTCGGCACGCCAGTCGCCGACCAGTAGCGGATCGCACGCCGTCATCGCGCCCGGCGGCGACTGGAATTCCACGGTGTCGCAAGCGGCGAGGGCGACGCCGGCAATGCCCAGAACAAGCGTGCGGCGCATACGACAGAGGCGGTTCATCGGCGGGTCTCCAGGGCCAGAGTTGGCCGGCAGGCGTGCCTACAATACGGCTTATCGAGGGGGCGTCGCTCTGGTGGGCCCAGACTGCTCTGGACGCTGTTGCCCCTGGGTGGGTGAAGCGAAGAGCGTCCAGACCAGTCTGGACCCACCAAAGCAGGACTCAGCGCTCATGACACCAGCTGCACCAGCACCATGTCGGCCTCGACGAACTCGCCAACCGTTGCGCGGATCTCGGCGACCTTGCCGGCGCGCGGGGCACGCAGGGTGATCTCCATCTTCATCGCTTCCATGACGATCAGTTCCTGGTCGTCGAGCACTTCGGCATCGGCGTCGACGCGCACGGCGACGATGCGCCCCGGCATGGGGGCGCGCACCGCGTCTCCGCCGCCGGATTTGGCGCGCTCGAATGCATACGGATGGCGTAGCGTCAGCGAGTAACGTTGTTCGCCATCGTGCGCCAGGTAGCCGTTCGGCAGTGCGCGCACGCGCAGGCGGACCGCGCGCTCGCCGAGCAGGAAGTCGACGCTGTCGGCAGCGAGCTGCGCGCCGCGAACTTCCAGTCGCCTGGCGCCGATGTAGAGGCTGTAATCGCCGTCGTGACCATGCGCCGCGACTTCGATCAGCGCGTCGCGGTGCAGCAGGTGCTTCAGCCGTTTGCCCGGATGGCCGTGGCGCCAGCCATCGGCCAGACACCACGGCGAATGTGGATCGCTGCCGCTGCGCCCGCGTGCACTGGCAGCGTATTCTTCGTCGAGCAGCGCGCGCACCGCGATCGCGACCAGTACGTCCTCCGGCAGCCCCGTGTTCACCGTCATGACCTCGTCGAGGTGGCGGTCGAGATAGCCGGTGTCGATGGTGGCGTCGACCACCGACGGATGCCGGCTCAGGCGCTCGAGGAACTCGACATTGCTCTTTGGCCCGACCACGATGGTGTCGGCCAGCGCACGTCGCAGCAAGGCCAGCGCCTGGCTGCGATCGGCTTCATGCACGATCAGCTTGGCGATCATCGGATCGTAGTGCACGGTCACGCTGTCGCCCTCCACGACCCCGGAATCGAGACGCACCGACGCGCTCGGCTGCGGCAGGCGCAGCATCTCGACGCGGCCGCTGCCGGGCAGGAAGCCCGCTTCCGGATCCTCGGCGTACAGGCGCACTTCGATGGCGTGGCCGCGCGTGGGCACCGGGCGCAGCGGGACCAGCTCTGCAAGGCGACCGCCGGCGGCGATCTGCAACTGCAGTTCGACCAGATCCAGGCCGGTCACCATCTCGGTCACCGGGTGCTCGACCTGCAGCCGCGTATTGATTTCCATGAAGTAGAAATCGCCGGCAGGGCCGACGATGAACTCGACGGTGCCGGCATTGGCATAGTCGATCGCGGCGCCAGCCTGAATTGCCGCGGCGCCCATCGCCGCGCGCAACTCGGGCGTCACGAACGGCGAGGGCGATTCCTCGATGACCTTCTGGTAGCGCCGTTGCGCCGAGCACTCGCGCTCGTTGAGGTGGATCACCTCGCCATGCAGGTCGCCGAAGATCTGGATTTCGATGTGCCGCGGGCGTTCGACATAGCGCTCCAGCAGCACGCGATCGCGGCCGAAGGCGCCGCGCGCCTCACGCTGGCAGGATTCCAGTGCCGCCATGAACTCGGCTGCCGTGCGCACCACGCGCATGCCCTTGCCACCGCCGCCGTGGGCAGCCTTTATCATCAGCGGGAAACCCACGCGTTCTGCCTCGCGTGCCAGCAGTTGCGGATCCTGGTCCTCGCCGGTGTAGCCCGGCACCACCGGTACGCCGGCAGCGCTCATCAGGATCTTGGCGCCGGCCTTGCTGCCCATCTTGCGCATCGATGCCGCGCTCGGTCCGATGAAGGTCAATCCCGCGTCCGCGACCGCCTCGGCGAAGTCCGCGTTCTCGCTCAAGAAGCCGAATCCCGGATGGATCGCTTGCGCGCCGGTCGCCAGCGCCGCCTCGATGATCCGCTCTCCGCGCAGGTAGGAATCGGTTGGCCGCGCGCCACCGATCCAGCGCCCTTCGTCAGCCAGTCGCACATGCTGCGCCCGCGCATCGGCGTCCGAGTACACCGCCACCGTACCGATGCCCAACCGCGCGCAAGTACGCTGGATGCGGCAGGCAATCTCACCGCGATTGGCAATCAGGATCTTGTTGAACATGCGGCGGAGCCCCGGAAGCTGGAAAAAGGAAAAAGGAAAATGGAAAGGGGAAGGGCGGTTCGAGGCAACAACCTGAACCTGTCGCTGTCATTGCGAGCGCAGCGAAGCAATCCAGCGCCTCGTCTTTGCCCTGATTCGAAGAAGGGAAACCAGGAAGTGACGCTGGATTGCTTCGTCGCTTTGCTCCTCGCAATGACGCCGAAGCACTGAAAAGAACCGGCCGCGTGCACTGGCTCTTCCCCTTTTCCATTTTCCTTTTTCCTTTTCCCGCTCCAATCACAGCCAGTTCGGAGGTCGCTTCTCAAGGAACGCGCTGAGGCCTTCCTGGCCTTCCATCGAGCCGCGCAGGCGCGCGATCAGGGCGGCGGTCTGTTCGTCGAGCTTGCGTTGCGCGGCTTCGTCGCGGCCGAAGATGCCCTCGACCAGGCGTTTGGCGACCAGCATGGCGGTCGGCCCCGCCTTGAGCAGGGCATCAAGCTCATGCGCGACCAATTCGTCGAGGCCGCCATCCGGGGCCACTTCGTGCACCAGTCCCATGTGAAATGCGTGCTGGGCGTCGAACATCGCGCCGCTCTGGAACCAGCGCTTCGCCTGGCGTGCGCCGATGGCGGCGACCACGTACGGCGAGATCACTGCAGGAACCAGCCCGAGCTTGCTCTCGGTCAGGCCGAAACGCACGTGTGGGGTAGTGATTGCGATGTCGCAGCAGGCGATCAGCCCGACGCCGCCGCCAAACGCCGAGCCTTGCACGCGGGCGATGGTCGGTTTGGGCAGATAGGCCAAAGTACGCATCAGATCAGCGAGTTTGAGCGCGTCGGCGTGGTTCTCGGCTTCGCCGAAGCCGGCCATCGCCCGCATCCAGTTGAGATCGGCGCCGGCCGAAAACGACTTGCCCTCGGCTGCCAGTACCACCGCACGCACCTCGGGATCGGCGCCGACGCGCGCCAGCGCGGCGGTCAATTCGGTGATCAGTTCAGCGTTGAAGGCGTTGTGAACCTCGGGACGATCCATGGTCACCGTAGCAACCCGTCCCGACAGGCCGACGCGTACCAGAGCAGCCATTCGTCGCTTCCCCATGTGAGATGCCATCGAGTCTACACGCGCGGGGTTTTCGAACGGGCATCGCGACCCGCGCTACTGAAGAGAGGGTTCGCCCGCTGTTGTTGAGCCGAGCTTGCTCGGCTTGGCGTTGCGGCCCTTGGAGGGCGCCGCGCCTGCGGCGCCGCCTTTCGGCCAGTAGAGCAGCGGAGCAAGCTCCGCTCTACAGGAGCAAAACAGCGGAGCAAGCTCCGCTCTACAGAAGCAAGGCAGCGGAGCAAGCTCCGTCCTCGCGAGCTGAAGAGACGACTCGCCCGCTGTTGTAGAGCCGAGCTTGCTCGGCTTGGCATTGCGAAGAGCAGCGGAGCAAGCTCCGCTCTACGCGAGCTAACGCCAGCGGCAAAGAATCTCTTCGCGATTGAAACCGCGGCGAACCCAGCGGAACAGGCTCCAGGTCAATGCGAGCCCGACGCAGCAGGCTCCGATCAGCAAATCGAATCGCGTGATCAGGGCCGGGCCGATCAGCGAGAACACGATAAGCAGGGCCGGAACCAGAATCATCGCGGTGATCTGATTCGCCGCCTGCGGGTCCTGCATGCGTGCCGACACGCGCAGGCAAACCAGTGCGGTCATCGCACCGATCTCCGGAGCCAGCACGATCACCGCGGCCCAGTAGAACTTGTCCGGCCACACCAACAGGCCGCTCGACCACCAGAAGCTCACCACCGATGCCAGCGCGCCGAGCACCGCCGCGATCCACGACATCAATACGGCAGGCAGCGTGACCGCGACCAGCTTGGCGAGCAGGAAGTCGTTGGTGTTCAGCGGCGTCGCCAGCACCGGCTCCAGCGTGCGTTGCTGTTTTTCACCGACGATCGCATAGGCGCCGGCGATCGACACGATGGCCAGTGGCATGAGCAGGAAGTAACCCGCCGACACCCGCAGCAGCACCGTTGCGGCCGCCACTTCGAGGTCGATGCCGCTGGCCATCGCCAACATGCGCACGGCGTTGACCATCGACTGCATTTCGGGTTTGACTGGAGCGTCGCCGGAGAGCAAGGCAGCACTGCCGGCCGCCAGTAACGCCGGCAACGCAGCGCCGATCAGCGGCATCAGCACATACACCGGCCACAGCATCCTGTTCTGCCGCTGATCCAGGAATTCGCGCCAGAGCATCCAGCGCAGCGCCTGCAGGGTTCGGCTCATCGTGCCAGCAACTCCAGATAGCGTTCGCGCAGGCCGCGCCGGACTGGCGCGACGCCGAGCAGGGGCAGGTCGGCGCCGACCAGGGCCGCGACCAGTCGCGGCGTGTCCAGCAACGGATCGGATACTTCGACGCGCGCTCGCCCCGGGGCCACCTCGATCAGGCTGCAGCCCAGCGGCAATGCCAGGTCGATGGGCCAGGCGCCGCGGTATTCGATCAGCAGTTCATGCCCATGTTGCGGCTGCAGATCCTGTGGTCGGCCAAGGAACCGAAGGCGCGTGTCGATCACCAGGATCTCGTCGGCCAGCGCTTCGGCTTCCTCCAGTGTGTGCGTACTCAGCACGATGCCCTTTCCGGCGGCGCGCAAGTCGCGGATCAACTGGTGCAACTCGGAGGTGGCTTTCGGGTCGAGACCGGCGGTTGGTTCGTCAAGGAACAGGAGCTGCGGTTGGTGCAACAGCGCGCGCGCCAGGCTGAGGCGCTGTTTCATGCCTTTGGAGTAAGTGCCGACGCGGTCGTCGCCACGATCGCCAAGTCTGAAACGTTCCAGTTCGGCGTCCACGCGGCGATCGACCTCGGCGCCGGGCAAGCCGTGCAGACCGGCAAAGAAGCGCAGATTCTGGCGCGCCGTAAGGCGTTCGTAGAAGCCCGGCGCCTCGGGGACCACGCCGCAGCGCGCGCGGATTGCGTCGTTGTCTTCGTCGCGCTGGCCAAGCGGGTAACCGCACACGGTTGCCTCACCTGACGTCGGTGCCAGCAGCCCGGCGAGCATGCGCATAGTGGTGGTCTTGCCGGCGCCGTTCGGGCCGAGCAAGGCGAGCACGCGACCGGCTTCAAGCGTCAGCGACAGGTCGTCGACGGCGAGCCGCTCGTCGAATCGGCGGGTGAGCGCGGTTGCGGAGATCAGTGGAGCGGGCGTCATCGCGTCAAAGAGCGGGGCACGGGGTAAGGGGGCACGGGGCACGGGTAGAGC
>CALEZI010000066.1 GCA_937928755.1 uncultured Rhodanobacteraceae bacterium
GCCGAAGCCCTCGTTGCCCTTGCGCTGGATGATCTCGAAGAAGATCGGCCCGATGTTGGTTTCGGTGAAGATCTGCAGCAGCTTTTTCGTTTTCGTTTCCGGATCGGCGTCGATCAGGATGCGGTTCGCCTGCATCCGCGCGACATCTTCGCCGTGGTTCGGCACGCGCTCATCGATCACGTCGAAATAGGTATCCGGCGTGTGCAGGAAGGTCACGCCCGCAGCGCGCATCGCCTCGACAGTATCGTAGATGTTGTCGGTGAAGCAGGCGATGTGCTGGATGCCCTCGCCATGGTACTGGTCGAGGTACTCGTTGATCTGCGACTTCGGATCGCTGGATTCGTTCAGCGGGATGCGCACGATGCCATCCGGCGCGGTCATCGCCTTCGACACCAGCCCGGTCTTGGCGCCCTTGATGTCGAAATAGCGGATCTCGCGGAAGCCGAACAGCTTCTCGTAATAGGTCGCCCACTTCTCCATGTTGCCGAAGTAGAGGTTGTGCGTCAGGTGGTCGATGAAGGTCAGGCCGAAGCCCACTGGCTCGCGATCGACATCGTCGAAGAACACATAGTCCTCGGCGAACGGATCGATGCCGTCGGTGCACAGGTAAAGCATGCAGTCGCCGATGCCGCGGATCACCGGCGCATCGACCGCGCGCTTCGCGCCCTTGCCGGCGAAGTCGTCGGCACCGCGACGGACCACTTCGGCGTGCACCTCATCGCCGTCGCGCACGCGAATGGCGAAGCCGCAGGCGCAGGGGCCATGCTGCTCGGCAAAGGCCGAGGCAAACGAGTCCGGCTCTTCGTTGACCAGAAAGTTGACGCCACCCTGGCGATACAGCGTGATTGCCCGACTGGCGTGGCGCGCGACCGCGGTGAAACCCATCCTGGTGAACAAGGCATGCAATGCAGCCGCGTCCGGCGCGGCAAACTCGACGAACTCGAAACCGTGGATGCCCAGTGGATTGGGCATGCCGGCAGGCGAAGCGGTCTCAGCGACTGCGTTCATGGGAACCTCCGTGCGCGAATGCTGCACTGCAGATTGCGGGATGCAGGCGGGCATTATAGTTTCATTTGAAACGTTTGCATCTGGCGGTGCAGCAGAAGAGCGGTGAAAAGTGAAACGTTAAACGTCAACTTGAAGCTGGCCAATTGACGTTTTACGTTTCACGTTTTACCCAGACAGCAATCCATGCCCGTGCGAAGCAGTCAAACTCCCCCCGCCCTCGACCTCGAGCGCTTCCTGCCCTACCGGCTGTCGGTGCTGTCGAACACGGTCAGCGAGGCCCTCGCCACACTGTACGGCGAGCGCTTCAACCTCAACGTGACGCAGTGGCGGGTGATCGCGGTGATCGGGCGCTATCCGGACCTGTCGGCGGTGGAAGTGGCCGAGCGCACGCGCATGGACAAGGTGGCGGTCAGCCGGGCGGTCGCCGAACTGGTCGATTCCGGACGGCTCGACCGCCGGATGGATCCGTTCGACCGCCGCCGCTCGGTGCTCAACCTGAGCCCGGCCGGTCGTCGCGACTACGAGGAGATCGCGCCTCTGGCGCTGGCTTGCGAGGCGCGCCTGCTGTCGGCGCTGAGCGCCTCGGAGCGCGACGCGCTGGAAGGCATCCTCGACAAGCTGACCACCGCCGGGGTGGGCCTGTTGCTGACCGGGAAGGATCTGGGGATGCGGCAGTGAGTGGAGCGGTGAGTGGCGAATAGTGAGTAGTGAGTAGAACCCGGCGACAACCGAACATCACATGCACTCGTCGGAGCGACGTGTACGCCGCGATCGCAGGTCAGGACGATGCGGCGGCCTCCAATGTTGCGGCCGTCAAAAACCAATCAGCCCACAAACCGCCTCACACACAGAGTTTCTGACACCCCACCACAGCGCCGGTTCTTACTCACTACTCACTATTCACCACTCACTGATCCACCTACTTCACCCCATGCATCAGCCGGTTCACCAGCGGCGCGCCGAACAGCAACACGGCGCCGAGGCCGAAGCCGGCGTAGGCGATCAGCGTGTAGGTGGATGCGTATTGGGTGAGCCCGACAGTTTCACCGCCGCTGACCGCAACCGCGGCGACATGACCTGCGGTGGAGTTGCCGATCGCGGTGCACATGAACCATGCGCCCATCGCCATACCGACGTCTTTTGGCGCCGCCAGCTTGGTCACCATCGACAGGCCGATCGGCGACAGACATAGCTCGCCCATGGTGTTGATCAGGTAGGCCAGCGCCAGCATTTCCCACGGCAACTTGCCGTCGCTTCCCTGCAAGTTGCCGATGGTCCACACCAGCAAGGTGAAACCGAGCGCCACCAGGATCAGCGCGAGCGCGAACTTGCGCGGGATCGATGGGTTCATGCCGCGCGCTTCCAGGCGCGGCCATGCCCACGCGAACAGCGGGCCGAGCAGCAGGATGAACAGCGGGTTGAACGACTGGAAAGCGGTGAAGTCAAACGGCGCGTTGACGTGGTCCTTGGCGAAGAAGTTCAGCGATGAGCCTGCCTGCTCGAACATGCCCCAGAACACGATCTTGGCGAGAAACAGCAGCAGCATCGCGATGTAGCGGTCGAGTTGCACGCGATCGCCGCTCTTGACGCCGCTGCCGATGAAGTAAACCGACAACAACACGAACAGACCCATCAGGATGAAGCTCACCATTTTCGCCTGACTCAGCATCAGGTACACCACCGGCACGGCCGCGGCGCAGCCGAGCGCGACCTTCAGCAGTCGGTTGATGTTCTCCGCCGGCTGCAGCGCGCTGCCGATGTGACCCAACCAACCGGTCAGCCAGTGGAACACCACTAGGCCGAGAATCATGCCGAGGCCGGCGGCGCAAAAGCCCCATTTCAACCCGAAGTACTTGCCGATCAGCGTGCCGCAGATCAGCGGCGCCACCATCGCACCGGCATTGATGCCCATGTAGAAGATGGTGAAACCGGAATCGCGACGGGCATCGTCCGGCGCATACAACTGGCCGACCATCGCCGAGATGTTCGGCTTGAACAACCCGTTGCCGACCACGATCACCGACAGGCCGATCAGGAACCAATGCAACTGCGGGATCAGCAGCAGGAACAGCCCCAGCGCCATCAGGCCGCCGCCAAGCAGGATCGACGGCCGGTAACCGAGATAGCGGTCGGCAACGAAGCCGCCGAACAGACCGGTGGCGTAAATCAATGCCGTGTAGGCGCCGTAGGTCAGGCTCGCCTGCGCCTTCGCCTCGCCTTCGGGCAACAGCGAGAAGAACGTCGTCGCCACATACACGGCGAGCAGCGCGCGCATGCCGTAATAGGAAAAGCGCTCCCAGAACTCGGCGCCGAACAGCATCCACAACGGCCGCGGATGGCCGAGGAACTCGCCCGGCGGCGGGGGGATGAAGCCGGTGTTCTGGCTGGGAACGGGTTGGCTCATGGCGCGGCCCTAGTTCGAATGACGTCAATCGACCGGCACTGCTTGATCCCGCAGCGGCGCGTGCAGACGACTTGCTCCGCGTCTCCGCGTGAGATCAATCTTTGTGCTGTAACGAAGGAGCGTTGCACGCGGAGCCGCGGAGGACGCGGAGAAAGGCCCTGACGTGGCCCCTCTCCGCGCGCTGCTCCCCTTTACCTTTTACCTTTTCCCCTTTTCCCGCTGAACTTCACTTCACCCCATGCATCAACTTGTTGATCAACGGCGCAGCCACGAAAAACACCGCGGCAATGATGATGCCGATGAAGAACATGCTGTCGAACACGCTGACGTACTGCATCACCGAGCCGGCCTGCTCGCCACCACCCGCCGCTTCTGCCGCCAGCAGGCCGGCGACGTAGTTGGCCATCGCGATCGACAGGAACCAGCCGCCCATGGCCATGCCGGTTTCCTTCGGCGCCGCCAGTTTGGTGACCATGGCCAGGCCGATCGGCGACAGGCACAGCTCGCCAATGGTGTGGATCAGATAGGTCAGCGTCAGCCAGGTCCAGCTGATCTTGCCGGCTTCGGTGGCCATGTTGGTGATCGCGAACACCAGCACGTAAAAGCCGATCGCGGCGCCGGCCAGACCGAGCGCGAATTTGCGCGGGATCGACGGGTTCATCTCCTTCTTGTCCAGCCACGGCCACATCGCCGCGAACAGCGGGGCGAGCAGGATGATGAAAACCGGGTTGACCGACTGGAAGATGGTGAAGTGCAACTGGTAACCGAGGATCGTCGGCATGTCGACGTAGTCGCGCGCCAGGAAGTTCAGCGACGAACCGGCCTGCTCGAACAGCGCCCAGAACAGGATGTTGGCGGCGAACAGGATCAGCATCGCGATGTAGCGCTGCATCTGCACCGTGTCCTTGCTGCGCACCCCGCTCATGATGAAATAGGTGGCCAGGCCGATCATCAGCAACACCAGCAGCATGCCGAGCACGCCGAGCGAATCGAACAGCCAGAACATCATCGAGCCTTCGGCGAAGTTCGCCGCAAGGCCGTTCTGCCACGACTTGTCGAGCAGGAAGTACGCCGGAATCGCCAGCAGGAACGCACCGATGGTGACCTTGACCACCGGGATCGAACCTTCCTGGCCCTTCGGCGTGGTGCCGACATGGCCCAGCCAGGACTTGAACATCTGGAACACCATCATGCCGAGGATCATGCCGATGCCGGCGGCGAAGAAGCCCCAGCGGTAGCCGTAGTTCGCGCCGATCCACGAAGCGCAGATGATGGGCGCCACCAACGCGCCGGCGTTGATGCCCATGTAGAAGATGGTGAAGCCGGAATCGCGGCGCGCGTCGCCGGGTTGATAGAGCTTGCCGACCATGGTCGAGATGTTCGGCTTGAACAGGCCGTTGCCGATCACCAGCACCGCCAGACCCATCAGGAAGGTGGTGAGGTCAGGCGCCATCAGCATGAAACAGCCGACTGCCATTAGCGCGCCACCGAGCATGATGGAGCGCTGGTAACCGAGGATGCGATCGGCGATGAAACCGCCGAGGATGCCGGTCATGTACACCAGCGAGGTGAATCCGCCGTAAGTGACGCTCGCCTGGGCGTCGGCGCCGGGACCGAGGTGCGCGAAGAACGCGGCAGCGACATGCACCGCGAGCATCGCGCGCATGCCGTAGTACATGAAGCGTTCCCAGAACTCGGCGCCGAACAGATTCCAGAGCGCATTCGGATGGCCAAGGAACTCGCCCGGCGGCGGCGGCGTCCAG
This sequence comes from uncultured Rhodanobacteraceae bacterium, assembly GCA_937928755.1. Classification (GTDB taxonomy): domain Bacteria; phylum Pseudomonadota; class Gammaproteobacteria; order Xanthomonadales; family SZUA-5; genus JADKFD01. Next base: position 5,176 of record CALEZI010000066.1, read on the forward strand.
TCGGGGTGGTTGGTTGCGCTCATCGACGGTCTCCAGGCTGATTGGGTTTGGCGCAGGCGCTCGATGCACCCGCGCGCGAGCCGCGAACATCTAGCGGTTCGTCAGTGCCACGTCAAATATTCGTTGTGATGCGGTGCAACAAGGGCACATTCGGAGCATTCGGTACTCCGTTCGTGGTGAGCCCGTCGAACCATGAACGGAAGTGAAGATCCTCCGAGGAACCCCTTTTCAACCTTCGACAGGCTCAGGGCGAACGGGTTCTGTCTTGATTCCGTTCGTGGTGAGCCTGTCGAGCCATCAACGGAATCAAGGGACAACGACCGGCCAAGCGACTCCCTGCTTGCTGTGGGAGCGGATTTACTCCGCGAGAGCTTTCGCGGGATAAACCCGCTCCCACAAGTTCGGCTACTTGCGGATCTCCCTGGTCACCCAATCGACAAAGCCCTCGATCGGCTTCATCTCGTTCGCCGCCGCGCGCCGTGAGCGGTATTCGTATTGGCCCGCATCGAGGCCGCGCTCGCCGACGACGACACGATGCGGAATGCCGATCAGTTCCTGGTCGGCGAACATCGCGCCCGGGCGCACGCCCTTGCGGTCGTCGAGCAGTACATCGAGGCCGGCCGCGGTGAGTTCGGCATAAAGCTTCTCGGCGGCTTCGCGAACGCGCTCGCTGCGGTCGGCGCCGAGCGGCAGCACGGCGATGTGGAACGGTGCGATGGCTTCCGGCCAGATGATGCCCGCAGCGTCGTGGTTCTGTTCAATCGCGGCGGCGACGATGCGGCTGACGCCGATGCCGTAGCAGCCCATGTACATGGTGCGCGCCTTGCCGTTCTCGTCGAGCACCTGCGCGCCCATCGCCTGCGCGTACTTTTGGCCGAGCTGGAACACATGCCCGACCTCGATCCCGCGCGCGATCGACCAGGTCCCGGCTCCGTTCGGCGCGGGTTCGCCCTCGACCACATTGCGCACGTCGGCGACCACATCGGGCTCGGGCAGGTCGCGGCCCCAGTTGACGCCGCGCTTGTGGAAGCCGGCTTGATTGGCGCCAACGACGAAATCGGCCATCGCGGCGACGCTGCGATCGGCGATCACGCTGATCGCCTTGACCGGCGCGACCGGGCCGATGAAGCCCGGCGTCGAGCCCAGGTGATCGACGATTTCGGCTTCCGTGGCGAGGCGGAAGTCGCCGAGACCCGCGATCTTCTGCAGCTTGATCTCGTTGACCATGTGATCGCCGCGCACCAGCACCAGCACAAAACCCTGTTCGCCGACGACGGCAAAGGACTTCACCGTGCGCGAGAGCGGCAATCCCAGCAGTTCGGCGACTTCTTCGCAGGTCTTTTGGGTCGGCGTGGCGACGTTTTGCAGAGATTCGGTTGGCGCCGGGCGCGGCGAAGCGGGAGCCGCAGCCTCGGCCAGCTCGACATTGGCCGCGTAATTACCCTCGCTGGTGAAGGCGATCGCGTCCTCGCCGGAATCGGCGAGCACATGGAACTCATGCGAGCCGGAACCGCCGATGGCGCCGGTGTCCGCCGCCACTGCGCGGAACTTCAGCCCCAGGCGGGTGAAGATGCGCGTGTAGGCGTCGTACATGTTCTGGTACTCGCGCTGCATGCATTCGGTATCCAGATGAAAGGAATAGGCATCCTTCATCAGGAACTCGCGTGCGCGCATCACGCCGAAACGCGGGCGGATCTCGTCACGGAACTTGGTCTGAATCTGGTAGAAATTGATCGGCAACTGCTTGTAGGAACGCAGTTCGTTGCGCGCGAAATCGGTGATCACTTCCTCGTGCGTCGGTCCGTAGCAGAACTCGCCGTCCTTGCGGTCCTTGATCTTGAGGAGTTGCCCGCCGAACTTCGCCCAGCGCTCGGTTTCCTCCCACAGTTCGCGCGGCTGGATCGACGGCATCAACAGTTCCAGCGCACCGGCGCGGTTCATTTCCTCGCGCACGATCGCCTCGACCTTGCGCAGCGCGCGCAATCCCAGCGGCGTCCACGAGTAGATGCCGGCGGCCAGCTTGCGGATCATGCCGGCGCGCAGCATCAGTTGCTGGCTGATCACATCGGCGTCGGCGGGCGTTTCCTTCACCGTCGCCAGGTGGAATTTCGAGATGCGCATGGACAATGGCCTTGACTGCAAAGCCGGCAATTGTAGCGCGCGTTGCCGGCGCTCGCGCCCGTGGTCGCGATGCCGCGAATGCGGCGGTTCTTCGCTTCCGCATGTCCGGCCAGACCAGTGCTTGTCGTTATCCCAAACGAGTCCGCGACGACGCCTGATCGCGCCGACTCCCGAGCTTCCCGTCGCAGCATGACTTCAGAACGAGCAGACGATGAACGAGCGACAACGCGATCTCTTCCTGTGGCAATGGTCGCAGCGACGCAAACGCGGCCTCGGCAAGGTGACTCTGCTCGGCGCGCTCGTGGGTGCCGTCGGCGGTCTGGTATTCGCCCTGGTGATGATGGACATGCCCGACGTCGGGACGCGTCACGGCCTGTCGTCGCTGTTGACGCTGATCGAACGCAGTGTCCAGTGGCTGGTGCTGTCGATCCCGCCATTTACCGCGATCGGCATGGCAACCGCCTATCGGACCTTCTCACGCCAGGAGCTGATGTATGAGCTTTTGCTCAAGGGCGGTGCACGGGTTCCCGAGCAGAAACCCGTGCTGCAGCCGGGCGACCGTTGGCCCTTGTACGTGGTCATCGCCGCAGCGATCGTGCTGTTCGGACTGATTGTCGCCCTGTGGGTAGTGGTGGGGCCCGGCTCTGTTACCTCCACGCCTTCGGGCATTCCCGCCCGAAATGCACCCACCATCCCCACTCCACCGCCCGCACCCAAGGGTTTCGACGTGCAGCCTCAGGGCGACTGACCGGGATTGGCAACCTCGGCCGAGCACCGACGTCCCTATCGCCGAGCGCCGGGCCTCGCCGAATCGATCCGGCAGTAGCGCCAGATCGGTGATCAGGCGACTCCGCGTCGGACCCTTGCCGGCCGACGCTGCCAGAGCCTGCAAGTTTTGGGCTCATGGCGGCAACGCGCTGCCGCGCAGGATCAGCAAGCGACCCTTGCGCGCGGTCAGGCCGCGCAAATCGTCGGCCTGCGCGCCGAAGCCGATGGCGTCGCGGGAATCGCCCTCATAGTCGCGGATGCTGCGCGCCTGCACCAGCGCATCGCTGCCGAAGGTCGCGTTGCGGATGGTCAGCCCGGCGCCGATCGGCACCACGTCGTCGATCTCGCGCACGGCGGTGGCGGCGCCCACGCCGGGGAGCGGGAAACCATGCAGCACCAAGATCTTGCCCGAGCCGGGCGCGTGGCCTTCGGCTTCGCCGAGGCTGATCAGCAACTCGCGCTGGTCATCGTCATTGCGGTCGGACAGGCTGTCGAGACCGGTGATCGATTGCACCCCGTTGCCACGCAGCACCACGCGGCCCTGGATGACGCCGGCCGGCGGATTGCGAAGGTCGAGCAACGCCGGGAAACTGGCGCGACCGCTCAAGATCTCGACATGACCGACCGGGCTGCCGTCGCGCGAGGGTGGCGAGTGGGCGATGCCGATGTCCTCGCCGGGCAGGTTGTCGAAGAAGCCGAGCCCGACCACGCGCACGGCCGCTGCCTCGGACAGATGCGCGCCGCCGAGCCGCAGGGTGTTTCCGTTGAGCGTCGCCGGATTGCTGCGCATATGCGGCCCGCCGAAGACGATAGTCGCACCGCCGCCGGGCTGCGCCAGCACGAAACTGTCTGCGCCGCTGCCATCGTTGCGCACGCGGCCAATGCTCGGCGAGCTGCCGATCGCCTGTACGCCCTGGATCGACGAAAAACCGCTGAATCCATTGGGCGAACCGAACTGGATCGACAACTGCGGCGGCTGCGTGCTGCTGGCGGCGAGGCAGAGCACGCCGAGATCGTCGAAGCCATCGCCGTCGACGTCGCCCAGATTGGCCAGACGCAATACCGTGCCACAGGGCTGCAGAATGTCATCAGCCTCGCGGAAGGGATCGAGGAACGCGGGCCAGGAATCACCGAACGCTCCGCCAGTTCCGCCCCCGAAGACGATCGCAACCTGGTCCAGCGAGGCGGCCAGAAATGCCAGATCGCTGCGACCGTCGCCGTTGTAATCACCACCAGCGGCGTAGGCGACTGCGATCGGCAACTCCGGATCCTGGCTGCGACGGATGCGCACAGCGCCGTCCGGTAGTCGATCGAGAGAAAACTCCGGCGAGGTTGATTGGCGGGTGGACAGCAACAATGCGATCGCACCCTCGCCGGCGACACTGGCGGCGCGACCGCCGCGGCGTGCGGCCTTGGCATCAAGTGCCTGCACGCTCACGCTCGGTTGGCCGATCAGCACATCTTCGCGGCCATCGCCATCGAAATCGCCGGCAGGCAACAACTCGACCTCGTTGTAGACACCCGCACTGCGGCGTATCGGGGTCTCGCCCGGGCCTTCGGCAGAGGAGTACACGGCCAGAGTGGGTGGCTCCGGCGGACGTGGCTCGCCGCCGGTGCTGAAGATGCGCTCGCTGCCGAACACCACGTAAGTTCGGCCTACCGACGGCGCGCTGACGGCGAGATCGCTAAGGCTGTCGCCATCGATATCGCCGAGGTCCGAGAGGCGCCAGCCCGCGCGCTGATCCTGCTGGCCATGCAGCCACTGGATCCGGTCGCCCGCAGCCGCCAGCGACAAGGTGCCCGGGTGCAGGCGTCCGTGCACAATGGCGACGCGGCCGGTACCGGTGCGCTGCACGTCGGCGCCCGGCATGCCGATCGCCAGTTCGGGGCCACCGTTGCCGTCGAAGTCTTCCAGCACGGCGAGGCCCTGTCCGGTGCGGTCGCCCGGGAACATGGGTGGGATGCGCAGGCGGTTGAACGGGTGCTCGGCGCCTTCCAATGAGAGTGACGCGAACAGCACCGCCAGCCCGCTATCGGATGCCGGCGCTGCCATGATCAGCGCGTTGTCGGTGGCGGATCCCGTGGCGGGCCCCAGCGGGCCATTGACGATTTCCAGCGCCTCGGCGAGCTCCGCCGAACTGCCGTTGGGATCGCAAACGATCTGGCCAAGGGGCGGCTCTTCCCGACAACTGGTGCCGAAGGGATCGCGGATTTGCACCTGACCGAAGTCGGGCACCTGTGCGCCGCCGAAATTGCTGCTGCCGGGAATCAGCCACAGCGCGTGACCGGCCGCGTTGCGACCGCGAACCACCAGATCGTCGAATCCATCGCTATTCATATCCCCGGCGCCGGCAATCTGCAGGATCTCCAGGCCCGCTGGCCCGTTGGCCGCCTGAATCACGGGACCGAGCACCATTGGACCGCCGTCGCTGCGCCCAAGCAAGATGCGCGCATGCGGTGGCGCGGCGACCGCGGCATCCGGTCGGCCGTCGCCGTTGATATCGCCAATCGACACGATGCGCTGCGCTGCCGCGGGCAAGGCCAGCGTCTGGCCGTCCGGGCCGCTGGCGAGTGCCTGGATCGAACCGGAAGCCGGCACACTGGCACGGCCGTGGATCAGGTAAATGCCGGAGTTGCCGCGCAGGCCGAGCGTCGGGCGGCTGCTGCTGCCGCGGATGCGGCCGAGTGGTGCCGGCAGCAGGGCTGCGCCTTCGACGGCGAAGTCATCGATCAACGGAAACTGAGGCGTGAAGCGGCCGACTTGCAGTGTCGCCGGGTACGGTGGCGCCACATCGGGCAATAGTTGCAGCGAGCCGATCGCCCGCACGCCGGAACGCGAGCGCTCGCCGGTGACCTCGGCGATCGCCAGCACGAGGTCGGCGCCGGTTCCGCCGAGGAAATCGTTGGGCATCCGCAATAGAACCGCTTCGTCGGCTCGCCGGTGCTCGATGCGGAATCCGCGCTGTCCATCGAGCGCGTCAAGATCGAGCGTATCGAACTGACGCACCTCGCGGCGCGAGACATCGTCGTCGACAATGGTGGCGGTCGCCAACGCCGAGCCCAGGCTGAAATCCTGATCGCTCCAGACTTCCAGCTGGAAGCTCTCGCCGCGTTCCACCAGCGTGTCGTTGAGCAGCGGCACATCGACGAAGACTTCGAAGTCGCCGGCCGGCGCCTGCACGCTGCCATCCACCGCGGTGTAGTCGCTGCCCGCCAGCGCGCTGCCATCGATGCTGCGGTAGCGCAGCGTTTGCGGCGCCGCAAGCGGGAGATCGGTACGGATCGTGAAACGCAGCACACCTGCGTTCTCGCGCGTGGCCGCAGCCTGCGCCAGCAACTGGTTGCCGGTCACCGCGACCGGCGTTGCCGAACGCTCCGAGGTGATGCCAGCGAAGTCTTCGAACTCGGTCAGCGCGTGAATCTCGGTGTCCAGCGCCAGCCGGCGCGGCAGCGTCAGGTCGAACTCGCCGATGCCGCCCAGATAAGCACGCGCACCGAGCCACTCCAGACGCTCGTCGGTGCGCGCGTAGAAATGCGCCACGTAACCGTCGCCGGGGTTGGCCGGCTCCAGTTGGAAGCGGATGCGCAGGCGCTCGCCGCGGTCGTTGAAACGCGCCGAGAGCAGCACCGGATAGTTCAGTCGATCGTTCGGGCCACTATCGTTGTCGCCCGGATCGTTGGCGCTCGGGCCATCGGCGCCGAGGTCGATCACGTCCGCATCGATGCCCATCGCGGCCGGCACCACCTGCACTCGATGGCTGTTGCCCGGCTGCGAGTGTGGATGGATCACTGCCGCCTGCGCGCCCGGCGCGAAGTGGTCGTTGACGAAATGGATGCGTCGGAACTCGCGGAAATTGCTCGGCTGCACCACGATCGCCGGATCGCCGCTGTAATGGTTGCCGCTGCTGTCCAGTTGCAGTCCTGGATTGATTCCGTCGAACACGCTGCTGCCGGGATCGAGGTCCACGCCCGGCGTGCGGTTGCCAACCAGTTGCATGACGCTGCGGATGCCGTTCGGATTGTCGTCGGTGATCGCGATGCGCGCGTCGATGACATTGCCCTCGATGCGCACGCGCGTGCCGGGGCGCAGGTTGACGTTGTTGCTGCTGAAACCGAGGCGGCCGAGGCGGTTGCGATCCGCGCCGTCGCCACCGATGAGAATATCCACCAGGGCATCGCTCGAAGCGCCATCTGGGCGGATCGACACGCCCGCCTCGCTCAGGTGATTGCCCACGATGCGCGTCGGCCGCGCATTCAACTGGTGCAGCACGTTGAGACTGAGGCGCTGCAGCCGCAGCCCGCGAATGGTGCCGCCGTGTTGCAGGTTGAGCGCACTGCCACCGATCGCGCCGGCGTCGACGATGATGCTCTGGTCGGCATCGAGATCGCGGTCTTCGATGATCGGCACCGCGTTCGGCCGGCTGCCGGGCTGGGTGTAGCCATCGATGGTGTGCAGCTTCGCGCCCGGATTCGGCAGCGGCGCGCTGAGCGTGATGATGTGCGGGCCGTCACCGGGGATCGCAAAACCGATGCGCACCGACTGCAAGCTGTTGGCGCGCGAGATGGCTTCGCGCAGCGTGCAGTCGCTCGGTGTGCAGTTGCCATCGCCGGGATCGGCCGCGGAGTTGACCGTCAGTGCCGCGTCGGGGCCGTCGTCGAGGATGCTGCCCTCACCGAGCGCATCGGCGATGGTGATGCCCTGCGGCTCGGACAACTCGACGAAGAAGCTCTCGGTGGGTTCGGCGATGTCGTCTTCGCGGATGAACACATCGACCGGCTTTTGGCGCTGCCCGGCGGTGAAACGCAGGATGAAGTCGTTGCCATCAAAGTCCTGGCCCTGGACCGCGCTGCCGCCTTGCGTACGCACGCGCAGCGAAACCGGACCCGGCGCCGGGCGGTCCAGGCTCACGGTGAAGCGTGCGCGTGTCTGGGTGATGCCGCGCAACACCGGTTCCTGCACGATCACATCGTCGATCGACGCGGCCGGGGGCGGCGGCTGGTCGTCGTCGAGAATCGTGCCGCTGCCTTGCGCATCGGCAATCGTTGCGCCGCTGGCGTTGCTCAGGTTGACGAAGAAGCGCTCGTCGGATTCGACCGTGGTGTCACCGACAACCTGTACCGTGATGGTCTGCGTGATGGTGGAGCCGCTGAAGTTCAGCGTGCCGCTGGTGGCGGTGTAGTCGCCCGGCGCGACCGCGCTGTCGTTGGCGCTGGCGTAGTCGACGCTGACCGGCGCGCCGGTGGGGTTCTGCAGGGTCACGGTGAACACGAAGGCGGTGGTGCCGCTGTTGCCCTCGTTGAGGCTGCGATCATTGATGCGGATGCTCGGCGTATTCGCGACGCTGTGCGTGGCGAACGCCGCCTTGCTGCTGGTGTAGGCGCCATCGCCCGGGTAGAAGGCCTGGATCGCGCGCTCGCCGGTGGTCGTGAACACAAGCTGGCAACTGACCGCCGGCAGGACAATGCTGCAGGCCTCGCCGGTATTCGCGCTGACCGCGACGCTGCCGCTCGGCGGCGGGCCGCCGGCTTCAGGGTTCAGCGCGATGGTCACGGTCACCGCCTGACCGGGGTTCGAAGGATTCGGCAGGTTCGAGACGATTTCGAGCGCGGTGTCGAGGCCGGGCAGGTTGGTCAGCGTGAAGTCCTGGCTAAGGGTGCCGACGCGCGCGGTCGCCGTGTAGCTGCCACCCGTGCGGATGGCGGTTGCGGTGCTGCTGGCGATGCCATCGGCCCCACTGATCGCCGGGTTGGGCGCAAAGCTGGCGCTGGCGCCCGTGGATGGGCCGGTGAATTGCACCGGCACGCCGGCGATCGGCACCCCGCCCGCGCCCACCGCGCGCACGCGCAGCGGTTGCGCGAAAGTACTGCCAACCTCGGCAGTCTGGTTGTTGCCGTCGACCAGTTCCAGGGCGGTGATGCCGCCGTTGACCGTGACCGCTTGCAGGATCGAGGTCGGGCTGCCTCCGTTCGGCAGCGCAAACGCCGCCAGCGCGGCGTTGTAGCTGACGCGCACGCCGACGCTGCCGGGCGGCGCGGTGGTGAGCAGCAGGCACTCGCCCTCGCTGGTGCGCGCTGCCGCCACCGGGACCAGTTGCGCGATGCATTCTTCAGCCGGGTTGAGCCGCGCCTGCACCAGGACCGGACCATTCGGCTTGAACGGCGCGTCGGGCGCAGCCACTGCGCGCACGCGCACCGGGAAGGGCACGCCGGCCTGTACCGTGGACGGCACCGAGACCAGCGTGAAACTCTCCAGCGGGTAGAACGTCGTCTCGCTGGTTTCGCCGGAGGCGTTGTCGCTGGGGCCGGGCGAAGCGACCGGCGTGGTGGTCGCGGTGGCGACGACGACATCATTGGCGCCCAGCGTGACGCCGGCCGGCAGGGTGAAGCTGATGGCCTTGTCGGTCTGTGCCTCGGCCGCGGTATAGACGTCGGTGCCGATCGGCGTCAGGTTGCCGCGGCCATCGTCTTTCAGGAACTCGATGCTGAGCGGATAGAAACTGTTCGCCGTGGTCGAGTCGACCCGGTAGGTCAGATTGATCTGGTCGCCCGCCGTGGCGAAGGCGCTGATAACCGGGAAGTTCTGTCCGCGATTGGCGCCCAGCGGATCGACATCGCCCGCGTCGTTGGGCAGGCGCTGCGGCTGGTTGTAGCCATTGGCCACCAGGTCCACCGCCATGCCCTGCAGGTCGACGTAACGGTTGCCCTGCACCGCCCATACGCCCATGCCCTCACCTGCGGCGACCGTCTGCGCATAGGGCGGTGGCTCGACCTGCGGCGCCGGGCAGCGCGCGCGGTTGATGCCGTTGGGGCCGAAGAGGTTGCCTTCGCCCGGCAGCGGGCCGCCGACCTGGACCGAACCAGGCAGCGAGAAGCCGCCGCGGACCGCCGCGAACGGTGTGCAGACGCTGTTCTGTGGATTGATGTTCGGCGCCGGTGTGAGGCCATCGACACCGATGCCGATGTGGTTGCCGCGAATGCGCACCAGCACGTTGCGTTCGGCGGGGATGATGTCGATGGCGTTGAGGACGTGGTTGGCGATGACATTGCCCTGGCCCGGTGCTGCGCCACCGATATCCAGTGGCGATGTATTCGGCGAGGCCTGGTGCGAGACCTGCAGGCCGACCTGGCAGCCGGAACCGGTGATGCCACTGCGGTCGGCGCCGATGAAATTGCCCTGCACCCGGTTCTCGCCGAGGATGTTTAGGCAGACGTTCGGCTTCTGTGCGCCGGCGCCGAAAAGATTGATGTCGGCCGGCAGTCCCGAACCGATGCGCACGCCGCGGACCAGGTTCGATGTGCGGACATAGCTTCCCCCGCCGATGCCTGGCGCATTCAGTGCGGTGACGCCATCGGCATCGAAGCCTACGAAGTTACCGTAGAACTCGTAGCGCTGGGTTGAAGGATGGCCGCTACCGCCGGAGCCGCCATCGCCGCGTTCAAATGAAAACCGGGTGTTCTCGAAGATCAAACCGCGGAACGTGAACGGGTTGCGAGTCACGATCTCGCGTGAATTGTCGGCCGGGCTCTTGATCTTGATCTTCAATTGCGCGTTGGTGCCCTGGCCGAGCGGCAGTGTATTGACGCTGGCGCCGGGTTGGGTGTAGCCATCGATCGTGATGCCCTGACCGGGCCCGCTCTGATCGCCGGGTGCCAGAAATGTGAACACGATCGAGTCGGTAAGCGTAATCGTGCAGACGCCAGTGGCCGCGACACAACCGGGATCGCTCATCGGGATGTTGAAGGCGATGGTGTCCTCGCCCGCGAACGCGCATGGGCTCGACGTGCACTGGGCGGTGATCAGCGCCCCGCGCAGCGAGCAGTCATCGGCGGCCGCGGTGCAGGCTAGTCGTGCGGGATCGTCGCTGGTGTTGTCGACCACCACCGACGGCAGTCCAGCAGGCGGGGTCGCCGCCACGCGCAGCTCGTCGTAAACGAACTGGCGCTGGTCGCCCCAGACCAGGCTCAGCCCGCTGAACAGGCTGGCGTAGTTGCGGAAGCTGCCGCTCAATTGCGGCGCGCCGAGCGCCTGGCCGACGACCGGGTTGAACCAGGCGTGCATGCTGTCGTTGGCACCGGTGTTGCTGTTGTAGTCGACACGCAGGACGACGTAGGTGACGTCACCCGGCGTGCCACCCAGGGCGAATGGGCTGGAGCATTCGACGCCGCTGTAGAAGGCGCAGACGAAGGCATTCGGCGACGGCCCGCGGCCGCCGGTCATGGCGTTGGCGCCGTTGCCGAAACCGACCCCCGGCGTGGCTGTCGCATAGTTCTGAACAGCACCGGAGGAACCCTCCTGGCGGACCAGGAAACTCAGCCAGGTCGAGGAACCGGCCGCACCGTAACTCTGGCGCGTGAGCCGCTGCATCTGGCCAGCAATCACGCCGGCGCTGGTGCGTACCGCATTGCCGCTGGTGTCGAGTCCGGGGTAGTCCAGGCCGGCCACGATCTCGCCGCTGGCGGCGCCGGTGACGATCTGCGCGGGGCCGTTCTGCGTGATCGCCCACGGGCCGTCGAATCCTTGCCCGCCGGCGGCGTTGTGCAAGTGGGTGCCGAGCGGGTAGTCGAAGGCTTCGTAGGCCTCGGTGGCGGCTTCGACGCTCCAGCCGATGTCGGCGCCGATGCGCAGTTCGTCGAACACGAAGCTGCGGCTGTCGCCCCAGGCCAGGGTCAGCCCGTTGATGCTTTCCGCGAAGTTGCGGTTGGCGAGCCGCAACTGCGGGGAACCCAGCGGCTGGCCGAGGATCGGGTCGAACCACGCGCGCAGGCTGTCGTTGCCGGCCGCGCTGAAGTCGTAGCGCGCCACCACCAGCGTGACCTTGCCGGCGGCGTTGCCGATGTTCCGGGTTGCCTGTTCGGCCTCGGTGCCGGTGTAGCTGGCCTGCACGAAGCCGTCCGGGATGGCGCGCAAGCCCACCGACATCGCCTGGGCACCACCGCCGAAGGGGATGCCGGTACCGGGCGCCGCCCAGGCGTAGTTGAGCCCGCCGGTGGTTGTGCTCTGGCGGATCAGGAAACTGATCCAGACCGAGCTGCCGGCGGCGCCGAAGCTGGCGTTGGTCCCGCGCTGTGCCTGCGGCAGCGGGAAGCTGCCATCGGCCTGCCAGGCACCGCCGGACACCGGCAGCACATTGCCCAGCGCGTCGGTGTAATTGAGGCCGGCGACGATGCTGCCGCTCTGCGCACCGGTGACGATGCCATTCGGACCGCTGCTGGTGACTCGCCAGGGCTCGCTGAAGCCGCTGCCGCCACTCGCAGCGTGCAGATTCGATCCGAGCGGGTAGTCGAAAGGCTCGTAGGCCTGGGCCGCGGCCAGGCCCGGCGCGGCCAGGGCGAAAATGCACAGCAGCATGGGGATGCGACGGGGCATGAACAACTCCAGACGCTGGAAAGTGCGCCTGAAAAGTTTAAACAGCGCTCGAATGCCGCCGCCACCCCAGAACTGGGGTAGCTGCGATGCGTTCCGATGGGTCGCCGATGCGTGGTCGCGCCATGCGTGCCGGGCCCGCAGCCGTGTCCGGCGACGGTCGCGAGGTGCACGTCGCTCCTACAGACGACGCCCGTGCAGCGCGACGCCGCGAGCCCAGCGAACAAGGCCGATCACCGACACCAGCGCCCAGGTGCCTTCGAGGATCACGAACGGCCAGAACTGGATCAGGTACGCCGAGGTACTGGCGAGCCCGGCGCCGATCGAGTTGATCGCCAGCGAGATCGGCGTGCCGTTGGGCAGGCGGTTGGTCAGGTCGAGCAGGTAGGCGAGCAGCAGCAGGGCGACGCCGATCGAGCCGATGAGTTCGGCGAAGGTCATGAGGGGTCTCCGGTGCAAGGTGGGGACGAGCAAAAGCTCGCGGGGTGAACCCGCTCCCACAGAAAAGAAAAACCCGGTCCCCTTGCGAGGGCCGGGCCGGGGTTGGCATTTGTGGGAGCGACCTTGTGTCGCGAGCTGTTGCTACCAGAGCTCGCGACCCAAGGCCGCTCCCACCGGCGGTGCGCGTTTCAATCCAGATCGAGGAAGCTGCGCAACTGCTCGCTGCGGCTCGGGTGGCGCAGCTTGCGCAGCGCCTTGGCTTCGATCTGGCGGATGCGCTCGCG
>CALEZI010000067.1 GCA_937928755.1 uncultured Rhodanobacteraceae bacterium
GCATGGTCGCCGCCAGTTTGATGCGCGAACAAGCGCACCGACAGGGGCGACCGTGACTCTCACCGAATTCCCCGCCCGATACTCAATTCACGTCGCGTTGCATCGACACGCACGGCGGCGCGACTGCATTTCATGGCCCGCACAGCCTCACCAGTCCGTTGCTTTCGCCCGAACTGCAGGAATTGTAAACGCGATTCTGCGCGAATCCGTAGAATCGCCACGAAATCACTCAGGAGTTGCCAATGATGATGCCGATGCGCCGCGCCTTGTTTGCGGCAGTAGTCTTGTCCGGGCTTGCAGGCTGTGGCAGCAAGACCGACCCAACCGATCCGCTTGCCTACGTGCCGGCAGATTCGCCCTACCTGCTGGCCAACCGTACGCCGATGTCGCCGCAGGTGCTCGAGGCATGGATGCAGATGTATGGCATCAACATCGAGGATCTTTACCAGGAAATGGCCAAGGATCCGCAACTGCAGGCAATCGAAGGCGAGTTCGGCGAATGGTTGCGCGCGGCATTGCCGGAAGTCGGCAAGATGGCGTCGGTGTCTGGCCTCGAGCAATTGGGCTTCAAGGTTGCCGGCAGATTTGCCTTTTACGGCCATGGACTGATGCCGGTGTACCGCTGGGAACTGTCCGACCCCGGGCGTTTCGCCGAAACCGTCGCGCGCATCGAAGAGCGCGCCGGCAAGAAATTGGCAAAGCGCAAGCTTGGCGACGCCGAGCTCTGGCAGTTTGCCAACGACAAGGCGACGGTGCTGTTCGGCACGGTCGGAGGATTCTTCGTGATGACGCTGGCGCCGGCCAACGCCGACGAGGCGCGCCTCAGCGCGCAGATCGGGCTAACGCTGCCGGAGTCGTCGATGGCAGCCAGCGGCGCGCTGGCAGACCTCGACAAGAAGTTCGGTTATGACGGACACATGTCCGGCTACATCGATATCCGGGCGCTGGCGCAACGCCTGACCGGCCGCAACCAGGAAGACAATCAGGTGATCGCCGCCTTCGGTGGCGAAATCCCCAAGCTGAGCGACGCCTGCGCCGCAGAACTCGACGGCATGACGCAGAAGTTTCCGCGCATGGTCCTCGGCACTACCCGCTTCGACGAAAAGCAAATGAACGTCAACAGCTTGCTGGAAGTCGAATCGCAACTCGCCGCGTCGATGCAGAAGATCGCAGCGCCGATTCCCGGCGCGGACGCCGGCAAAGGCATGCTGCTGAGCTTTGCCGCAGCCGTCGACCTGGCGGAGTCGGTGCGTTTCCTCAACGGCGTTGCTGACAGCATTGCTGCCAAGCCCTACCAGTGCGAAGAACTCCTGGACATCAACAAGAGCGCTGAAGAGATGAAGCGCGGGCTGGCCAATCCAGCTCTGGCGATGGCCGGCGCAGTGAACGCCGCGCATTTCGGCCTGAAGACCCTGAAGCTTGAAAGCGGCAGTGAAATGCCGTCCGAACTGTCGGCCTTCATGACCCTCGGATCAGCGTCGCCGCTGATGCTGTGGGGCCTGGCGCAGCAGGGCGTACCTGCGCTGGCGCAGGTGCAGTTGGCCACCGACGGCAAGATCGTGGCGCTTCCGGCCGACGCTTTGCCGATGCCAATCCCGTTGGAGTTCAAGGCGGTGATGACCGAAAAGAGCATCGGCATAGCCACCACCGACATCGCCGACGCCGAATTCACCGCTGCGGCAACCGTGCCCGCGGCGGCCGATGGCACGGTCCTGATGTACGGCTTTTCCGGCGAGTTCTTCGGACTCATCGGCGAGCAGATTCCTGCCGCCGGTCCCGAAGTCGGCGAAAAGGAAGCCAAGGAAATCGAGAATGGGCGGCAGATCCTGAAGGGCATGAGCACCAAGGTCGATCAAATGACGGTGCGCATCCAGCTGACCGCACGCGGCATCGAGTTCGTGCAGGAAAATTCGCTGAAGTAAACGCTTTTGCAATGGTGGGTCCGGTCTTGTCCGGACGCTTCTGATTCCAGGTCAGAAACAGCGTCCAGACAAGTCTGGACCCACCAAAGCCGCCCTCACGCCTCGTACTTGACCTCGACCACCTCGAAGCTCTTGCGACCGCCCGGTGTGTCGATGTGCACGGTGTCGCCTTCGCTCTTGCCGATCAGCGCGCGCGCCACCGGCGAACTGACCGAGATCATGCGCTGCTTGATGTCGGCTTCGAGGTCGCCGACGATCTGGTAGGTCACCGTATCCTCGCCGTGGATGTCCTGCAGTTCCACATAGGCGCCGAAAACGATGCGCGAGCCCGGATTGAGCTTGCTGGTGTCGATGATCTCGGCATTGGCGAGGGTATTTTCCAGCTCGTTGATGCGACCCTCGGCAAAGCTTTGCTGATCGCGCGCTGCGTGATACTCGGCGTTTTCCTTCAGGTCGCCGTGCGCACGGGCTTCGGCAATCGCGGCGATGATCTGCGGACGAACCACCGATTTCAGGTGATCGAGTTCGGCGCGCAGCTTGTTGGCGCCCTTCTGGGTCAACGGTGCTCGTTTCATGCTCTGGCTTCCTTGCTTTCGCTGTTGCCGTGGCTCAGCTCGCGATGCAGTTCCTTGAGCGAGTGCACACTGTCGATGGAGCCAAAATCCAGCGCGTGCACGATCGCCACGGCGCCGGAGATGGTGGTCGAATAGGTCAGGCGGTGCTGCAGCGCTTCGCGGCGAATCGAGAATGAATCGGCGATCGCCTGACGGCCTTCGGTGGTGTTGACGATGAAGGTGATCTCGTCGTTCTTGATCAGGTCGACCACGTGCGGGCGTCCCTCCTGGACCTTGTTGATGCGCTGGCACGGCACGCCGGCCGCGATCAGCGCGTCGCAGGTGCCTCCGGTGGCGACCAGCCGGAAGCCACGCGCAACGAGATCGCGCGCCAACGGCACCAGTCGCGGCTTGTCGGCGTCGCGCACCGACAAGAACACCTTGCCGAGCGGCGGCGCCTTTACGTTGGCACCCATCTGTGCGCGCGCAAATGCGGCGCCGAATGACCTTCCGACGCCCATGATTTCTCCGGTCGAACGCATTTCGGGTCCGAGGATCGGATCGACGCCGGGAAACTTCACGAAGGGGAAGATTGGCTCCTTGACCGAGTAGTACTCAGGTATCACCTCTCGCGTGGTGCCCTGCTGCTCCAGGGTCTGCCCGACCATGCAGCGCGCGGCGATCTTGGCCAGCGCGACGCCGGTCGCCTTGGCCACGAAAGGAACCGTGCGCGACGCGCGCGGATTCACTTCGAGAATGTAGATGTCGTCGCCCTGGATCGCGAACTGCGTGTTCATCAGTCCGATGACATTCAGCGCCCGGGCCATCATCACCACCTGGCGACGCAGTTCGTCCTGCACTTCCGGCGTCAGCGAAAACGGCGGCAGCGAACATGAGGAATCGCCGGAGTGCACGCCGGCTTCTTCGATGTGCTCCATGATGCCGCCGATCAGCGTCTCGCGACCATCGCAGATGCAGTCGACATCGACCTCGATGGCGTGATCGAGAAACCGATCCAGCAGCACCGGCGAGTCGTTTGACACGCGCACGGCATCGGTCATGTAGCGGCGCAGGTCGGCTTCGGCATAGACCACTTCCATCGCGCGGCCGCCGAGCACGTAGGACGGCCTGACCACCAGCGGATAGCCGATCTCGCGCGCCAGTGCCACCGCCGCTTCCGGCGTGCGCGCGGTGCGGTTGGGCGGTTGCTTCAAACCCAGTTCGTGGATCATCTGCTGGAAGCGCTCGCGATCTTCGGCGAGGTCGATCGAATCCGGAGAGGTGCCGATGATCGGCGCGCCTTCCTTTTCCAGTGCGCGCGCCAGTTTCAGCGGCGTCTGCCCGCCGTATTGCACGACCACGCCCCTGGGCTTCTCCTTGTCGAGGATTTCGAGCACGTCCTCCAGCGTCACCGGCTCGAAGTACAGGCGGTCCGAGGTGTCGTAATCGGTCGACACGGTTTCTGGATTGCAGTTGACCATGATCGTCTCATAGCCATCTTCGCGCAGCGCCAGCGCCGCGTGCACGCAGCAATAGTCGAACTCGATGCCCTGACCGATGCGGTTCGGGCCGCCGCCGAGCACGACGATCTTGTCGCGCGCGGTGGGTTCGGCCTCGCACTCTTCCTCGTAGGTCGAATACAGGTAGGCGGTGCTGGTGGCGAACTCGGCGGCGCAGGAATCGACGCGCTTGTATACCGGGCGCACGCCGAGCGCCCGGCGCAAATGCCTCAGTGCGCCCTCGTCGGTGCCGACCAAGGTGGCCAGGCGCGAATCCGAGAAACCCTTGCGCTTGAGTTCGCGCAGCCGCTCCTGATCCAGCGCCGCCAGACCCTGCTGTTCGACTTCGCGCTCCAGACGCACCAGGTCCTCGATCTGCACCAGGAACCACGGATCGATCGCGCACAACGCGTAAACCTCGTTCACGCTCATGCCCGCGCGAAAGGCATCGGCCACGTAGAAGATGCGGTCCGGGCGTGGCTCGCGCATCTCGCGCTTGATGATCGCGATGCCGTCTTCGTCGTATGGCGGCGGCACGCGCGGATTGAGGCCGTCGTTGCCGGTCTCCATGCCACGCAGCGCCTTCTGCAGCGACTCCTGGAAGGTGCGGCCCATCGCCATCACTTCGCCGACCGATTTCATCTGCGTGGTAAGGCGAGCGTCGGCCTTGGGGAACTTCTCGAAGGCGAAACGCGGGATCTTGGTGACCACGTAGTCAATGCTTGGCTCAAACGACGCCGGCGTCAGGCCCGAGGTGATGTCGTTGCGCAACTCGTCGAGCGTGTAGCCGATGGCGAGCTTGGCGGCGATCTTGGCGATCGGGAAACCAGTGGCCTTGGACGCCAATGCCGACGAGCGCGACACGCGCGGATTCATCTCGATGACGACCATGCGGCCGTCCTTCGCGTTGATGCCGAACTGCACGTTGGAGCCGCCGGTGTCGACGCCGATCTTGCGCAGCACGGCG
>CALEZI010000068.1 GCA_937928755.1 uncultured Rhodanobacteraceae bacterium
TGGACGGTTCTGAAACCCCGTATCATCTCCAACAACGCGCCCGTAGCTCAGCTGGATAGAGTACTGCCCTCCGAAGGCAGTGGTCGGGGGTTCGAATCCCTCCGGGCGCGCCAGATCCAACGCCCTACGCCAGCCCGCATTGCTCCGCATGGCCAAGCTCTATTTCTACTATTCGGCGATGAACGCCGGAAAGACCACGGTGTTGCTGCAGAGCGCGCACAACTACACCGAGCGCGGCATGCGCACGCGTATCTACACGCCGCGCATCGACGACCGCTTCGGCGTCGGCCAGGTGCGTTCGCGCATCGGCCTGGCGGCCGAGGGTCATGTGTTCGATCGCGACGACAACCTGTACGCTCGGGTCGAGGCCGACATCGCCGAGCACGGACCGCTGCACTGTGTGCTGGTCGACGAGGCGCAGTTCCTGAGCAAGGCGCAGGTGTGGCAACTCACGGACATCGTCGACAGGCTCAATGTTCCGGTGCTCGCATATGGATTGCGCACCGACTTCCAGGGCGAGTTGTTCGAGGGCAGCCAGTACCTGCTGGCGTGGGCTGATTCGATCAGCGAGATCAAGACCATCTGCCACACCGGCCGCAAGGCCACGATGGTAGTGCGCGTCGACGATTCCGGGCGCGCCGTCACCCAGGGCGCGCAGGTCGAGATCGGCGGCAACGAGCGCTATGTCTCGGTGTCGCGCGCCGAGTTCAAGCGCGTGTTCGACGGCGATGGGGCGATCCCGCTGAAGCAGGGGAATCTGTTTTCGCAGGGGTGACTGTCGTTTGTGGGAGCGACCTTGCGTCGCGAGCTTTGGCAGCCAACAGCTCGCGACGCAAGGTCGCTCCCACAGGCCATGCCGGGCGGATGCCTACACCTGCAACCATCCTGGAATGCGCTGCCAGAAGCGCTTCTGCGCTGAAGTGGGTTCCACCGGCGGATGCCGGTGCAGCTTGACCAGATCGTCGATGGTATCGAGGTCCTGCTGAGCGGCGAGGCGTGTCAGCGGTAGCTGCTTGCCGACGGCTTCGATGAAGCGTGCGGCAGTGTTGGCGGCGCCGTAGGGCACGGCCGACCAGTCGTCGTCGAGATCGATATTGGCGCCGAACAGCACGAAGCCACCGTCGTCGGCAGGGGCGATCACCCGTGCGGGCCCGCCACCGAGTGCAGCGCACGCTTCGCTGATCAGCCAGGGGGTGACCGCCGGCGCATCGGCACCGAGCAGCAGCGCCCCGCGATGGTGCTCTCGCAACGCGCGGTAGATGCCGGCCATACGCGAGCCGAGATCGCCGGCGGGCTGCACCAGCACCGGCCATTCGCCCCAGGCGTCGACGCCCTCCGGCTCGGCGACCGCCCAGTACGGCTGCAATGCGGAAAGGCGCGTGGCCTGGGTCACGCTGCCCTGCACGCACGCCACGCTGGCGCGATAGACCTCGAGCGCAGTTTCCGGCCCGAGCGCAGCCGCCAGCCGCGTCTTGACCGGGCTCAGGCTGGAGGTCTTGACGAACACGGCGATGCCCACGCTCATCGCGACCGCGCCTCCTGCCAAGCCTGCAGCCAGGTCAGGCGCTGGTGTTTCCAGGTGGTCGCCAGCCAGCCGTGCTCGCGGTACTTGCGGGCGCTGGTGTAGAGCGGAGCGGCGATACGGCGAATCGGCACGCGTTGACGCCGCGCTTCCCAGATCAGCGCGTGATCTTCGCCGTAGCTGCGCGATTCATCGAAGCCGCCGAGTTCATAGAAGCGTTGGCGCTGCAGCAGCAGACCCTGATCGCCGAACGGCAGCCCGAAGGCACTACAGCGCCAACCGGCAGCGAGTTCGGTCAGACGCATCAGCGCCGGTCCGTCATCGAGATAGCGCAGATCGAAATAGCCGATGGCGTCTTCGCCGGTCGCGACGAATGTCAGCAAGGCAGCAAGGGTCGCGGCGGTCGGGCGGCTGTCGGCATGCAGGAACCACAACCAGTCGTGATCGAGGGCGGCGGCGCCGGCATTCTGCTGGCGCGCGCGCCCGCGACCGGCTTCCGCCCAGCGCTCGGAGGCCTGTCGCGGTCTGCCCTGGAGATCGCCATGGGCGAACACCAGGCGCCGATGCAGCGTCGGCGCCAACTGGTCGAGCAGGCCGATCAGGCCGCGCCAGTTGCGGTCGCCGGGACCGACCGGGATTACTGCGGCGATGCTTGACCGGGGAATCATCATCGAGAGCTGTGGCGGGCGCTCCGGCCCGTCGGCACCGCCGCCGGACGTTCGCGCCTGGCGCCGCATGCGGCGCGCCGGCGATGCCAAACGCCGCTCACCCCGATTCCCGATTCCCCGGCGCTGCTCACTCCGGCTTCGCCAACTCCTCGTCGGTCGGCAGCGGCTGGCCGGTGTAGGCGTGCAGGAACGCCTCGGTCAGCAACTCGGAAATGGTGCCGTGGCGCAACTTCTTGATCTGCCGGCGGGTGCGTTCGTCGGTGAGGATCTTGAGCACATGCACCGGAATGGTCACGGTGATCTTTTTCGTCGCCTCGGCGCGCTTTCCGCGATCGACGTACGGATTGACGAATTTGTTCTTGGTCATGCGCCCTCCATTCAGGCCGAAGGCTAGCAGAAGCGGGGTTGTTGGTTGGAGCAAAGGTGAAATGTGAAACGTTAAACGTTAAACGTGAAAAGAAGCGGGCTTGCGGCTTTTGCTTCACGTTTCACGTTTGACGTTTTACCCAAGCCGCCACGCAAAGCCCCTTGACGCCTCCACGCCAACGCAGCTACGCTTCCCACCATCAGACGTCTAGACGTCTAAACATCTACACATCCAGACTTCCAGACTTCCAGACTTCCAGAAGGTATCGCCGCGATGAGCCAGGGCCCGAACTACCGCTTCGAAACGCTGCAACTGCATGCCGGGCAGACGCCGGCTCCGGGCACCAATGCGCGGGCGGTGCCGATCTACCAGACCACCAGCTACACCTTTGATTCGGCCGAGCACGGCGCCAAGCTGTTCGCGCTGCAGCAGTTCGGCAACATCTACACGCGCATCATGAATCCGACCACCGACGTGTTCGAACAGCGCATTGCCGCGCTGGAAGGCGGCGTCGCGGCGGTGGCGACCAGCTCCGGCCAGGCGGCGCAGTTCCTGACCATCGCGACGATCTGCCAGGCGGGCGACAACATCGTGTCCACCAGCCTGCTCTACGGCGGCACCTACAACCAGTTCAAGGTGACGCTGCCGCGCCTCGGCATCAACGTGAAGTTCGTCGACGGCGATGACCCCGAAGCCTTCCGCAAGCTGATCGATGCCAACACCAAGGCGCTCTACGTGGAAACCATCGGCAACCCGGGATCCAACGTGCCGGATTTCGAGAAGATCGCGAAGATCGCGCATGAACACGGCATTCCACTGATCGTCGACAACACCTTCGGCGCCGGTGGCTACCTGGCGCGGCCGATCGACTTCGGTGCCGACATCGTGGTCGCCTCCGCGACCAAGTGGATCGGTGGTCACGGCACCAGCATCGGTGGCGTGATCGTCGATTCCGGCAAGTTTGATTGGGGCAACGGCAAGTTCCCGCTGTTCACCGAACCCTCCCCGGCCTATCACGGCTTGAAGTTCTGGGAGGTGTTCGGCAAGGACGGGCCGTTCGGCAACATCGCCTTTGCCATCCGCGCGCGCGTCGAGGGCTTGCGCGACATCGGCCCGTCGCAATCGCCGTTCAACAGTTTCCTGCTGCTGCAGGGCCTGGAGACGCTCAGCTTGCGCGTGGAACGCCACAACCAGAACGCCAATGCGCTGGCCCACTGGCTGCGCGCGCACCCGCAGATCAGCAACGTCAATTACCTCGGCTTCACCGAGCACCCGAGCCATCTGCGCGCCAAGAAGTACCTGCGGCACGGCTTCGGCTCGGTGTTCACCTTCGAGGTGCTCGGCGGCAAGGACGCGGCAGAAGGTTTCATCAACAGCCTCAAGCTGGCCAGCCACCTGGCCAACGTCGGCGACGCCAAGACGCTGGTGATCAGCCCGGCCTCTACCACCCACCAGCAATTGTCCGAAGCCGAGCAGAAAAGCGCCGGCGTCACACCGGGCCTGGTCCGGGTGTCGGTCGGCATCGAGCACATCGAGGACATCGTCGCCGATTTCGCGCAGGCGCTGGAGGCGGTGGCGTTGCGGAAGTCCGCTTGAGCGGACTTCCGCAGGAAAAAGGAAAAGGGAAAAGGAAAAGGGGAGAGTAACTCCCCGAAGCCCGAACCGCCCTTCCATTTTCCATTTTCCATTTTCCATTTTCCATTTTCCCAACTCCGGGGCTGCCCAGATGTCGCACACCGCCCACACCCCCGCCGCCGTCCAGCATCACACCCCAGCGGCGCCGCTGCGCCTGGCCAGCGGCGCGCTGCTGCATGGTGCGACCATTGGCTACCAGACCTGGGGTACGCTGAATGCGGCGCGCGACAACGTGGTCTGGGTGTGCCACGCGCTGACCGCGTCGAGCGATGTCAAAGCCTGGTGGCCGGGAGCGTTCGGGGCGGGGCGGTTGCTCGATCCGACGCGGCACTTCATCGTCTGCGCCAATGTGCTGGGCGGTTGTTACGGCAGCGCCGGACCGACCACGGTGGATCCGACCACCGGCGAGCGTCACGGCGCGCGCTTTCCGGAACTGTCGGTCGGTGACCTCGTCGATCATCAGCGACTGCTCGCCGACCACCTCGGCATCCGTTCGATCGAGCTGGTCGTCGGCGCCTCGATGGGCGGATTCCAGGTGCTCGAATGGGCGCGACGCGAGCCGCAACGCGTGCGCCGCATCGCACTGATCGCGACCAGTTGGCGGCAGCCGCCGCAGGCGTTGGCGCAAGCGCGCCTGCAGTGCGAATTCATCCGTCGCGATCCGAAGTTCCGCGGTGGCCACTACCCCGAACACGACGGTCCGGTCGAAGGTCTGGCACTGGCGCGACAGCTGGGTCACCTGACCTACCGTTCGGCCGACGAGCTCGACCGCCGCTTTGGCCGCGAGCGGCGCGACGATGGCCACTACCAGGTGCTGTCCTATCTCGATTACCAGGGCGACAAGCTGGTGCGGCGTTTCGACGCACTGTCTTACCTGCGGCTGACCGAGGCGATGAACCACTACGATTTCGCCGCCGGGACGACACCGCAGCAGGCGCTTGCGAGCATCGCCCAGCCGGCGCTGGTGGTGGCGCTCGACAGCGACCAGTTGTATTACCCGTCGGAGCAGGCGCGCCTTGCCGATGCACTGCCGCGCGGGCGGCTGGTCGAGATCGAGACGCTCTATGGGCACGACGGCTTTCTGGTCGATGCGGCCAAACTCGATCCGCCACTTTGCGCCTTTCGCGACGAACCCGTGCTTGACGCCAGCGTTGCCCGGCTGCCGGCGCCGACGCCGCGCGCGGCCTTGCGCACTCCGCGCGTGCCGATCGTGTTGATCGGCGCCACCGGCCGTGTCGGCAGCGATCTCCTGAACCTGCTGGCGCAACCAGCCGTCGAAGCGCCGCTGCAACTGATTGGCGTGGCCAATTCGCGTGCCGCGCTGTGGCAGCCCGACGGACTTGCCCCCGGACTGGCGGCCGAACGCCTGCGCGCCCAGTCCAGTGGCAGTGCAGAAGCGCTGATCGACCAGTTGATCGCCGATCAACGACCGGCAGTGTTGATTGATTGCACTGCGAGCGCCGCGATTGCGGCGCACAGCGTGCGCCTGCTGGAAGCCGGTGTATCGCTGGTGACGCCGAACAAGATCGCCTTCGCCGGTTCGCAACGCGACTACCAGCGACTGCGATTGGCCACCCAGAATACGCCCGCCGCCTGGTCGGCGACGGTCGGTGCCGGGCTGCCGATCCTGTCGAGCATTCGCCGGATGCGTGCGGCGGGCGACCGTCTCAGCGGAATCGAAGCCACCTTGTCCGGTACGCTCGGCGCATTGCTGACCCACGTGCACGAGGGCGTGAGCCTGCATCAGGCGCTGAGCCAAGCGGTCGAGCTGGGCCTGGCGGAACCCGATCCGCGCATCGACCTCAGCGGCCAGGACGTACGCCGCAAACTGCTCATCATGCTGCGCGAGGCGGGCATCGCCATCGAGCCGGGCGCGATCGCGCTCGATCCGCTGTTGCACCTGAGCGCGGAGCAGCCCTGGGACGAGGCGATCGGCGTGCATGAACGCGACTGGATCAGGCTGATCCAGGATGCGCGGCGCTCGCGCTCGCGCTTCGTCTATCGCGCGCGCTGGAATCCCGACGAAGGCGCCCACGTGGCGCTGGCGCTGGTGCCCGATGCGCACCCGCTGGCCGGTGCGCGTGGCACCGAGAATCGAGTCGTGTTGCACAGCGAGTACCAGGGCGATACGCCGATCGTGATCGCCGGCGCTGGCGCCGGTGTGCGCATTACCGCAGCGGCCGTGCTTGCCGACGTGCTGGCCGTGTGCGAACAGTTGCTGCCGGCTGCGGCCGGGCGTGAGCAGCCGTTGCGGCTGCGGCGGATCGCTTGAAGAGCGGTAAATGGTGAGTGGTGTAGACCCTATGCCTTGGGTTGGGGCCGCCGACAAAATTGCTCTCCCATTCGAC
>CALEZI010000069.1 GCA_937928755.1 uncultured Rhodanobacteraceae bacterium
GGCAAACAGGCAGTGCGCGGCGGCAGTAGCGCGCCGCTGCCATTCTGGGTGTGGTTGATTACCGGATTCGCGCTCGGCGTCGGCTTGTCGATGTTCTTCATCCTGCGCGACGGCATGCCAACGTCGGGGCCGCGACCGAATCCGAACGCGCAGCCTGCCGGCGAGGGCGACAAACCGCTGGTCGAGCTGGCCGCCGGTGACAGCCGCGCCGCGCCGGAGCAGAAAAAGCCCCGCTACGACTTCTATTCGGTGTTGCCGGAGATCGAAGTGGTGATCCCGGACGCCGAATTGACCGAGCAGTCGCAGAAGCCGCCGCCCCCGGTCGCGGCCGGTGCCAGTGCAGTGCGCATGTTCCTGCAGGTCGGCAGCTTCGGCAATTCCGGCGATGCCGAGGCCCTCAAGGCGCGCATGGCCTTGCTCGGCGTGCAGGCGCAGGTGACGCCGGTGAAGATCAACGATCGCACCTGGCATCGGGTCCGCGTCGGACCCTACACTGACGCCCGTGCGCTGGAAGCCGCAAAACGCGAGCTGGCGGGTGCCAACATCGAGGCAATCGCGCTACGCGAAACCGGCGGCTGACCGGTGCTGGGTGTTGGTGTTGGTGATTGGTGTCGGTGTTGGAATGAGTGGGAAGAGGGTGCGCGGGTGTAGGAGCGACGTGTGCGTCGCGACCGATGCACGCCGAGCCTGACGGTCGCGACGTGCACGTCGCTCCTGCAACGGCTCAGCGGAAACTGACAGCGAGCCGCCGCTCGAACGCGCGCTGCCTATACTCGGCGCCTACCGGAAGCGAGCGAGGATGCCGCCATGAGCGAACGCGATGTGATGCAGTACGACGTGGTGATCGTCGGCGCCGGCCCGGCCGGTCTCGCCTGCGCGATCCGCCTGAAGCAGCTCAAGCCCGAACTCGGCGTCTGCGTGATCGAGAAGGCCTCGGTGGTCGGCGCGCAGATCCTGTCGGGCGCGGTCATCGAGCCGCAACCGCTGGATGAACTGCTGCCTGGCTGGCGCGATGCGCCGCCGCCAATCTGCGTGCCGGCGAAACGCGACGATTTCCGCTTCCTCACGCGAACCGGCGCATGGTCGATGCCGACCCCGCCGCAGATGCACAATGCCGGCAATTTCATCGTCTCGCTGTCGGCGATGTGCGCCTGGATGGCACCGCAGGCCGAGGCGCTCGGCGTCGAGATCTTCCCGGGATTCGCCGCCGCCGAGACGCTGGTCGACGACGCCGGCACGGTGATCGGCGTGCGCATCGGCGACATGGGCGTGGCCCGCGACGGCACGCCCAAGGACAGCTACACCCAGGGCATCGACATCCATGCCGGCGTCACCATCCTCGCCGAGGGTGCGCGCGGGCACCTGACCAAACAGTTGATCAAGCGCTTCGAGCTGGACGCGGCGAGCGATCCGCAGACGTATTCGATCGGCATCAAGGAGCTCTGGCAGCTGCGACCGGGCAGCGGCGAACCGGGCTTGATCGTGCACACCATCGGCTGGCCGATGGACACCGCCACCTATGGCGGCAGCTTCCTCTACCACATGGACCAGGACCGGGTCGCACTCGGCGTGGTCTGCGGCCTCGACTACAAGGATCCGCTGTTCCAGCCTTACGAGGCCTTCCAGCAGTGGAAGCACCACCCGTACATCAAGCCGATGCTGGAGGGCGGTTCGATCGTCTCGGCCGGCGCGCGCGCGATCGTCACCGGCGGTTACCAGTCGCTGCCCAAGGTGGAGATGCCCGGCGCGATGCTGGTCGGCGATACCGCCGGCCTGCTCAACGTGCCGAAGATCAAGGGCACGCACCAGGCGATGCGCTCCGGCATGCTTGCCGCTGAACACTATGCCGAGACCGCTCGCGCGGAAGGCTGGGACGCCAAGCTGCGCGGCTCTGCGGTGATGGAAGAGTTGCGCCGCGTGCGCAACGTCAAGCCGGCGTTCAAGAAGGGCCTGTGGGTGGGCCTGGCCAATGCGGGGCTGGAAACCGTGCTCGGCGGCGCCAGTCCGTGGACGCTGCGGAACAAGCCCGACTATGCGCAGCTCAAGCGCGTCGACAACTACGTCACGCCGGACCGCGGTTGGGTCGAGCGCTCGCTGCCGCCGCGCGATCGGCTGCAGGGCGTCTATTTCGCGTCGACCGCACACGACGAGGACCAACCGGTGCACCTCAAGGTCGCCGACACCTCGATCTGCATCGGCCAGTGCGCAGAAGAATTCCAGAACCCATGTACCCGCTTCTGCCCGGCCGGCGTCTACGAAATGGTCGAGGAGGAGGGCGGCAAGCGCCTGCAGATCAACGCCTCCAACTGCGTGCACTGCAAGACCTGCGACATCAAGGATCCCTACCAGATCATCAACTGGGTGACGCCGGAGGGCGGCTCGGGACCGAATTACCAGAACCTTTGAGCACGGTTGTCGGTTGTTGGCAGCAGCGAAGAGCAACAGCGATGTTGCAGGAGCGAACGTGTACGTCGCGACCGAGGCCCAGCGAATTCGGCGGTCGCGACGTACACGTCGCTCCTGCGGTAAGCGACGTTCAACGCTGGCACCTGGGGCAATAGAAGCTCGACCGCTGCCCCAGTCGAACGCTCCTGATCGGCGTGGCGCACACTCGGCACGGCTCGCCGGCACGGCCGTACACCTGCAACTCCTGCTCGAAATAGCCGGGCTCGCCATCGGGCTTGAGAAAATCGCGCAACGTGGTGCCGCCGCGCTCGATGGCATGGCCGAGGATCGCCTTGACCGACTGCGCCAGCGCTTCGAAGCGCGCCCTCGAGACGCGGCCGGCGGCGCGGCGTGGATCGATGCCGGCGCGAAACAGCGCTTCGGCGGCGTAGATGTTGCCGACGCCGACGACGATCGCCTGGTCCATCAGAAAGTGTTTGACCGGGCCGCTGCGAGCAAACGCTCGCGCGTGCAGGTAAGCGCCGTCGAAGCCAACGTCGAAAGGTTCAGGCCCGAGTGCCGACAACAGGGGATGCACCTCGCCCGTCGGCTGCCACAGCAGGCAACCAAAACGGCGCGGATCGTTGTAGCGCAACAGGCGGCCGTCGCCCAGCAACAGGTCCCAATGGTCATGCGCGCGCAGCGGTGCGTCGCCTTCCAGCACCCGCAGACTGCCGCTCATGCCCAGATGCACGATGGCGCTGCCGCGGGTGTTGTCGAGCAGCAGGTACTTGGCGCGCCGGCGCACCCGGTCGATCGGCAACCCGAGCAATCCGTTCGCCACCGCATCCGGCACCGGCCAGCGCAATCGCCGCTCGCGCAGCAGCAGCCGGCGCACCACGCGCCCGGCCAGATGCGGCTCGATGCCGCGGCGGGTGGTTTCGACTTCGGGGAGTTCGGGCACGTTGGGCGGGAAAAAGGGAAAAGGAAAATGGAAAAGGGGAAAGCGCGGAAGCTCTCAGCGTGGCAGGACCGCCGATGAGGCATTCTCAGGGCCCAAAGCCATCGGATTACGTGTTTCCCGCCGTTCCTTTTTCCATTTTCCCTTTTCCATTTTCCTGCTTCACCTGGCCGCCGCCAGACTACGCGCATCCTCGCGCCAGCGCGGCGTCGCGCGGATCGTCGGCAGTACCTCTTCGGCGCGGTCGACGAGGGTCCACATGGCGCGGTGTTCGCGATTCATGAAGCGCTCGTCGATGCTGCGCTCGAGCACGCGCACCACGTCGTCGTAGAAACCACGCGTGTTGAGCAGGATGATCGGGCCGAAATACAGGCCCAGGCGCTTGAGCGTGATCGCCTCGAACAACTCCTCGAGGGTGCCGCAGCCCCCCGGAAGCGCGACCACCGCGTCGCTGCCGGTGAGCAGCTTGTGCTTGCGCTCGCGCATGTCCTCGACCAGTTCCAGCCGCGTCAGCCCGGGGTGGCCCCACTCCAGATCGGCCATGAAACGCGGCAGGATACCGATGACTTCACCGCCAGCGGCCAAGGCACCGTCCGCCACCGCACCCATCGAGCCCGTGCTGCCGCCGCCATACACCACGCTGCAGCCACCGCCGGCCAGCGCCATGCCGAGTGCGTGCGCCTGCTCGCGATAAACCGCATCGGCGGTCGCGCTGGAGGCGCAGTAGACGCACACGCGCAAGCCGGCGCTCATGGTCACTTCTTTTCGTTCATCTTGACCCGTGCCAGCGCAGCCTTGTAGCGCGCCAGATCGCGCTCGTAGTCGGCGCGTGCGGAGTCCTTCTCGCCTTCCCGGTCCTTGAGGAATTGCTTCTGTCGCTCGATCTCGGCGCGTTCGCCGGCGATCATTTCCTTCAGCGCATCACTGACCACCTGACCGCCGCGCTCCATTTCGGCCGCTTGTGCGACCAGCCCGGCCAGGCTCTGCTCGCGCGCCCCGATCTCGATCCGACGCGCCTCGACGGTCTGGTTGAGCAGGTCGATGCGCTGATTGAAGGAACGCACCAGATCCTCCTCGTTGGCGTAGGAGTTGAGCAACGCCTCGTCGGCCTTGCGGCGCTCCTCGGCAGCCTTGGCGTCGGCGATCGCCTTGTCCTCCGCGGCTTGCTGGGCGGCGATTTCTTCCGGCGTCATGGCACGATCGATGCGCTCCACCGACACGCCGCGATCGCTGAAACGCTCGCGCGCATATTCCTTGGCCTCGGGCGGAATCTGGTCGCTGTAATGCACGTTGCCCTGCTGATCGGTCCATTTGTAGAGCTTTTTCCCGCTCGACTGCGCCTGCGCCGTGGACAGCGCCAGGATCGCGGCAAGGGCCAGGGCGGCGGTTAGGATCGCTCGAAGTTGCATGAATCTACCTCCGCAATGCAGCAGGGTCCGGAAGTCGACATTGTAGAGAAGCCAGCCTCGCACACGCTGAACCGATCTGCAAAAAAGCCGGTGTTGGTTGTGGGTGTCGGTGCCGGTAGAAGCGCGGCGATCTTGTGCACGCCGGACTCCGCGCGCGCCACGGTGCTCCTGATCCGCTCTTTCCGACAGCAACACCCACGACCCACAGCGCTCTTCAGTCCAGCAGTGCCAGCCAGTCGTCCGCTGTCAGCATTGATGCCAGGCTCTGGCCGGACTCGTCGAACAGCGCATCGGCGAGTTCGCGCTTGCGTGCCTGCAGGGCGAGGATGCGTTCCTCGACGCTGTCGCCGGCAATCAGTCGGTAAACGAACACCGGCTTGTCCTGACCGATGCGATGCGCGCGATCGGTAGCCTGCGACTCGACCGCAGGATTCCACCACGGGTCGTAATGGATCACGGTATCGGCGCGGGTGAGATTCAAGCCGAAGCCGCCGGCCCGCAGGCTGATCAGGAACAGCGGCACCTCGCCACGCTGGAAGCGCTGCACCGGCATTGCGCGATCCTCGGTCTGTCCGGTCAACTTGACGTAACGGATGCGCTCGGCGTGCAACTCCGCTTCGATCAGTTCGAGCATGCTGGTGAACTGGCTGAACACCAGGATGCGGCGTCCGGCAGCGATCAATTCGTGCAGCATGTCCATCAGATAGTCGAGCTTGGCCGACGGCGCCGCCTTGCCGCGTTCGAGTGCGATCAGGCGCGGGTCGCAGCAAACCTGGCGCAGGCGCATCAGCCCTTCGAGCACGCGCATGCGGTTGCGCTCGAAGCTCTGCGCCGCGATGTAGCCGCGGATCTCCTCGGCGTAACTGGCGCGCATCGTCTCATAAAGATCGCGCTGGCGCCCGTCCATCGCGATGGTGCGGGTCACCTCGGTCTTTTGCGGCAGGTCGGCGACCACCTGGTCCTTGGTCCGCCGCAGCAGGAACGGTCGGATGCGCCGGCGCAGGCGTTCGCGGGTGTCGCGGTCGCGACCTTTTTCGATCGGCTTGCGGAAGTTTCGCGCGAAGTCGGCCTTCGAGCCGAGCAGGCCGGGCAGCAAGAAGTCGAACTGCGCCCAGAGTTCGCCGAGGTGGTTCTCCAGCGGCGTGCCAGTCAGACAGACGCGCTGGCGCGCCTCCAGCTTGCGCGCCGCGCGCGCCGCCAGGGTGGCCGGGTTCTTGACCATCTGCGACTCGTCCAGCACCACCAGAAACCAGGGTTGCGCCACCAGCGCGTCGACATCACGGGCGAGCACCGGGTAAGTGGTCAGTACCAGGTCGACATCGGCGAACCGCGAGCGCCGCTTGCCGCGCTCCGGTCCCGCATGCACCAACTGGCGCAATGAAGGCGCGAAACGCGCCGTTTCGGCCGCCCAGTTCGGCAACACGCTTTTCGGACACACCACCAGGGTCGGGCGGTCGGCGCGCCCGGCTTCCTGCTCGCCGACCAGATAGGCCAGCACCTGCACGGTCTTGCCCAGGCCCATGTCGTCGGCGAGGATGCCCGACAGCCCGGACTCACCGAGGAATCGCAGCCATGACAGGCCTTCGACCTGATACGGGCGCAGCGCGGCATGCAGCGCAACGGGCACCGGGGTCGCCACCATCCCCGAGAATCGCGCCAGGCGGTCGGCGAGTTCGCGCACCGCGCCAGCGCCGGGCCACATGCGCTTGCCGGCGGCGAGTTCGGTTTCCAGTTCGATCAGCACCGCCGCACGCGAGCGCGGCAGTTGCAACCGCCTTTGGTCGATGGCGCCGGTCTCGCCCAACTCGTTGAGGGTGTCGAGGATGAAGCGCAGGCGACCGGCTGCGATCGGCAGTCGGCGTTCTCCCGGCAAGGTCAGCGCGACGATCGCATCGGCCGCACTCGGCAACTCGTTGAATCGGCCATCGCGCAAGCCTTCGCGCAGCGTCGGCAACAGGTTGATGCGCTCGCCATCGACGTCGATGCCGAGTTCCACCGTGAGCGCGGCGTTCAACGAGTCGGCTTCGACTTCGCCATAGAACTTGTATTCGGCGTCGATCAGCTTGAGCGGGAAACGTGGTCCATATTCCAGCCGCCAACCCTCACTGCGCAGGCGTGGCAGCATCACGTAACAGAACTCGTTGAGCGCCTGCGGATCGCCGTCCGGGTTGATCACCCAGTCGCTTTGCTGCAGC
Source organism: uncultured Rhodanobacteraceae bacterium (assembly GCA_937928755.1). Taxonomy (GTDB): domain Bacteria; phylum Pseudomonadota; class Gammaproteobacteria; order Xanthomonadales; family SZUA-5; genus JADKFD01. The sequence goes on from CALEZI010000069.1 coordinate 6,951, forward strand.
CCGGGGTGGTCGATCATGGCGTGGCGATTGGAGATCAGCCCGAGTTGCTTCAGGCGCGTCGCCAGTCCGCGTTCGATCCCGCGATCGCGCGGATACAGGCGCACCTGTTCGCCGTCGAAGACACTGAGTTCGTCGGTCGGGTCGCTCTCGCCGACGCGCGCCGGCCCGTAACGGAAGGACAGGCGCGCGAAAGCGATCAGGCGCGCTCCCTTGCGACCGCGCGCTTCGAAGGTCGCGGCGCTCTGGTGCAGTGTCAGAATCGGCAATGGGGGTTCCACCGGCGGTCGTTCGACCGCCAGCTCATGCGGCAACGGAAATGCCGCGGGCAGGCGCGCGCGTTGGCGCGCGACGAACGCGGCGACGGCGGAAGCCGGCAGCGGCGCCATCGTCAGCAACTCGCCGATCAGCGCCGCATCGAGCTCGGAGCTCAGCCGGCCGATTTGCCTTGCCATGCCGTCGGCATACAACCAGCGATCGCCGAGACGCACGCAGTCGCCGCCACCGGCGTGGGCGTTCAGACGCTGGCAGCCGCGCGCATCGATCGTCCAGCTCCATTCGAGCACTCGGTCGTCGCCGGGCGTCAGCAGCAGACCCGGGCGCTGCCAGCCGCAACTGCCTTCGGCGGCGACGGCGAGCACGGCTTCAGTCAAAGCCGCGGCGGGCAGCCACCAGTAGTCGCCGTCAAACCAGACCGGCTTGCTGCGTCCGGTGGCCGCCAACAACATCTGCGATTCGACGCTCAGACTCTCACGCCATTCGGGCAATACCTCGGCGGCGGACAAAGCCTCGAAGCGCCAGCCGCCGCCGGCGGCGCGCCAGCGACCGAGGCGCAAACCCAGCGCTCGCTGCTCGCCAAGGCTGTTGCCGAGCCAGCCGATACGACCCTCGCGTGGTTGCGACGAAACGCCGGTGTGGGCTGGCGGCGGCGCCGTCGCGATTGCGCTGTCACCGCCACCGGCGTGCAGCAACAGGGCCACGGCATGCTTGCACGCCACCTGGACCGGACAGCTGCAGTGCGATTCGATACGCCAGCGCTCGTCGCGCAACCAGGCGCGCACGTGTACCCGATAAGGCGTGCGCCGCGAGCCGCGGACCTCGCCGACGAGGATGCGTTCGTGTCCGGTTTCACGACGCTCGAGCCACAGCACCCGCCGTTCGCGCGCATAACGTTGACCGCGCCGCAGGTCGACGTCGGCGAAGCTCGCGCGCAATTGATCCAGGCCAGGGCGCCACATGGTCGTCGTCGCCGCCTCGCTGCAGGCAAACCATGGAGATTACCATTGGCGATGGGGCCTGCGATTCAGACGCGCGGGCGCAAGCTGCCGGTTGTCGCCTGCATGGCGCTTCAGCTCGACGCTGCGACCGCTATCGGCCAGTTCTTGAGGGAAAGCTGAGGAATGCGTCGCAAACCGCCGTTCTGCAAGGAATATGCGGTGTGGTATTGTAAAAAGGCGAATGCCATGTTGGCTCGCATACCCGTTTTGAGGGTGGTCACGATGAACCGATTGCTTGCGTTTCTGGTCGCCCTGTTGCTGGTGGCACCGTTGTCGGCCAAAGAAGGGTTGCTGGCGAAACGGACCGCCCTGGCGCCGCCGACGGTGACCACGATCAACGGGACGCCGCTGCGGATCAATGTCGGCAGCGACAATTCCTACCAGATCTACAATTCGAACGTGGTCGGTGGCGGTGGCCAGTTCTACCCGACCAGCGGCACGCAGACCGCCGACTCCGGCTGGTTCGTCAAAGTCGGCGAAACCCTGTATGCACCGAATTTCGGCGAGCACGGCATCAGTGCGACGGGAAGTCTGGGCACGACCGTCGATTTCTCCGAGACCGCATTGACCGGCGTAGGCGGCGCCGGCACCGTGGAATCGCCGTTCAGTGTCAGCGTGGTCAATGGCGTCGGCGACACCGGCCTGACCGCCACCACATCGAACTTCTACGTTCAGGGCAGCAACTACATCACCCAACGCTTCCGGCTGGTCAACACCAGCCCCAACGTGGTCGAAGCCAAGGTGTTCCTCGGCAGCGATATCTATCTCGCCTCCAGCGACAGCGGCGTGCCGTTCCTGGAACCGCAATCGAACAGCCCCGGTGGTCGCACCTGCCCTGGCGTGTTGCCCGAGTACACCATCCTGCATATTCCGCTGACGCCCGCGTCGCGCTACACCGGCACCGGATATGCCGACGTCTGGGCGCAGATCGGGGCGGGCTCGCTCGACAACACCCTCGGCAGCGGCTGCATCGACAATGGCGCAGCACTGCAATGGAATGTCAGCGTGCCGCCCAATGGCAGCGTCAGCGTGCTCGCCGCAACGTCGTTCGGCGAAATTCCGCCGATCACGCAGTTCGGCGTCAGCGACGTCAACCCGTTTCTGGGCCAGTTCGGTACCAACGTGGAGGTCAGGATTGTCGGCTTCGGATTCCTGCCGGCCACCACGTTCAGTTTCGGCGCCGGGGTGACGGTCACCAACCTGCAGATCCAGAGTGCCACGTTGGCAACGGCGACCCTGCAGATCGCGTCCGATGCCGTGGTCGGTTGGCGCGATGTGGTGGCCACGCAGACGCCGGGCGGGATTGTCTCGACTTTGATAGACGGTTTCGCGGTGACCGATGAACCGGTATTCAACTACAGCATCATTCCGGGCAGCACCGTCAACCCGTTGGCAGTGGCCTGTGTCAGGGCAAAATTCCCCGCATCGCCAGTGAACGCCGCAGGCTGGGCACCGGATGAGGGCACTTGGTATACGCCGGAGATTGTCAATCCACCCTTTACCCCGCACCCGCCGACCGGTCTCGCGCGTGCGATTCTCGATTGCCATGTTCAGCAGTGGTTCGCCAATCCCGGGATACTTGCCCCGGGCTTCTGCTGGGACGAGCCCTCGCCCGAGTATCTTGGCGAGTACCCCGAAGGACGCTTCGCGAACCTGCGCCTCTACCATTCGATCAATGGAAACTGCGACGCAGTGCCTCCCCCCGGAACGACGATTTATGAGTCGAATGTGCTCATGGTGCGCCAGCCATTCCTGTTGCTGCCGACCTTGAGTACGGGCTTCGAGGATTGAGAGGGCTGGCCGGGTTTCATCCCGGCTGGCGAACGTCGATACGCTCAGTGCGGGCTGAACACAAAAACGTGTTCAGCCCCTTCAGCCCGTGTTCTGCAAGCCACGGGCGATGCCGTTGACGGTCGCGACCAGCGCCTCGAACAACTCGTCGTCCTTGCGCTCGGTGCGCCGCCAGCGCACCAGCAAGTCCACCTGCAATACGCTGATCGGATCGACATACGGGTTGCGCAGGCGGATGGTGCGCTGCAAGCGGCGGTCGTAACCCAGGAGCTCGCTGGCGCCCTTGAGCTTCAGGATGTACTCGGTGGTGCGCCGCCATTCGGCCTCGATGATCGGCCAGTAGCGATGGTGCAGCGGCCCGGCGAGTGCCGAGTACAACGCGGCGATGCCGATGTCGGCCTTCGCCAGCACCATTTCGACGTCCTCCAGCATCAGCAGGAAGAAGGGCCAGTCGCGCGCCATTTCGGCCAAACGCTGTTCGCCGACACGCGCGCATACCTGCGCCAGTCCGCTGCCGAGGCCAAACCAGCCGGGCAAGCCATGACGGCTTTGCGACCAGGCGAACACCCACGGGATAGCGCGCAACTGCTCGATGCGGAAATCGTCGCCCTTGCGCAGCGACGGTCGCGAACCGATCTTCATGCGCTCGATCACGTCGATCGGCGTGGCCGCGCGAAAGTACTCGGCGAATTCGGCCTCGGCGTAGACCAGCTGGCGATAGCTGGCGCGGCTGCAGTCGGCGATCGACGCCATCAGCTCGCGCCAGCCGGATTCGCGCGGGTCGCGCGGCGCCGGATTCAGGGTGGCATGCAGCAGTCCGGAGAACGCCTGCTCGATGTTGCGCAACGCGATCGCACGGATCGCGTACTTGCGATGGATCACCTCGCCTTGTTCGGTCAGGCGCAGGTGCCCGTTGACGCTGCCGTGCGGCGCCGCCATCACTGCGCGCTCGGTGCGCCCGCCGCCGCGACTGGCGGTGCCGCCGCGGCCGTGGAAAAAGGACAGGTCGATGCCGGCGGCGTGGGCGATTTCGGACAGTTCGGCCTGCGCCTCCTGCAGCGCAAAACGCGACGCGACGATGCCGCCATCCTTGTTGCTGTCGGAATAGCCGAGCATCACCACCTGACGATCGCCGCGCGCCTTCAGATGCGCACGATAGACCGGGTCGGCCAGCAGTTCGCTCAGGATGCGCGGTGCGGCGGTCAGATCGGCAACGGTCTCGAACAGCGGCGCCACATCCAGGATCAATGTGGCGCTGTCGGCGCCAGCGGCGATGCGCGCCAGCGCCAGCACCGCCAGCACGTCGTCGGCACTTTCGCTCATGCTGACGATGAACACGCCGATCGCCGCGGCGCCGTAGCGCGCGCGGCTCTGCGCCAGCGCATCGAAAACCTCGAGCACAAGGCGCGTACCGTTGCTGGCGTCGCTCGGACGCGCGTTGCCGCCGGCGATTGCCTGGTGCAGCGCCGCGCGCCGGGCGACCGCCGCAGCCGCGCTCCAGTCGAGGCCAGCGATGCACGCGGCCAGCGCTGCCCGGTGCACCTCGGCATGCTGGCGCACATCCAGCGCGGCCAGGTGGAAACCGAAAGTCCGCACCCGCGCCACGAAGCGCTGAAACGGATACAGCCCGGCATGCCGCCCACCGTTGCGCACCAGCGACAATCGGATCAGGTCGAGGTCGGCGAGAAACTCAACCGGATCGTCATAGCCGCCGTCGCGATCTTCCAGCGACGCGCTCAGGCGCGCTGCCATCAGGATCAGCAGGCAGCGATAAGGCATGTCGCGGTGCCGTCGCGGGATGCCGGCCCAGGCGCGGCGCAGGCGCTTGCTGTACGCGGATACTCGCGCCGATACCGCCGGATCGATGGCGATGCGCGTGTGCGACTGGCTCAGGATCAGCGAAAGCTCCTTGAGTTCGCTCAAGTAGCGCACAAACAACACGCGGCGATGCGCGGCAAGCGCTTCGCGAATGGTTTCGGCGCCGACATTGGGATTGCCGTCCATGTCGCCGCCGACCCAGGTACCGAAGCGCAACAAGGGACGCGTCGAGGCTTCGCCGGCCAGTTCCGGATAAGTCGCCGCCAGGCAGCGTTCGAACTCGGCGTAACAGGCCGGTACCGCGCGGAACAGCACGTCGGTCAGGTAGAACAGGACGTGCTCGCGCTCCTGCTCGACGCTCGGTCGCACCGGCGAGTATTCGGCGGTCTGCCACGCGGCGGTGATGTGCATGCGCATCTGCGCCAATCGCGAACGCTCCTCGTCGGGCGTACGCCCGGAGTCGAGGCGGTCGACCAGCGCACGCACGATGCGCTGCTCCTTTTCCAGCATCGTGCGTCGCGTGGCTTCAGTCGGATGGGCCGTGAACACCGGCTCCAGCAGCAGCCGCGACAGCGCCGAGCGCACCGCGTCGCTGCCGACGCCAGCGCTGCGCAAGCGCATCAAACCGTCCATGACGCCACCCGGCTGTGGCCCGGCGTCGGCAGCCTGATGTTCGCGGCGACGGCGGATGCGATGGACCTGCTCGGCCAGATTGACCAACTGGAAGTAACTGGAGAAGGCGCGCACCAGATCCAGCGCGCGTTCGACCGGCAAATCTCCAAGCAGCGCCGACAACTCGGCCAGTCGACCGGGATCGCCCTCGCGGCGCGCGATGGCGCAGCGGCGTACCTGTTCCAGCAACTGGAAGAAGCTGGTTCCGAGCTGATCGGACAGCATCTCGCCGACCAGTCGCCCGAGCAGGCTGACATCCTCGCGCAACGGCTGATCGTGGGGTTCGAAGACGACGGATCGAGACATTGGCTGAGCGCGCCATGGAGGTCGAGGACGACCCTAGTGTAATGCGGCAGCGCAGCAAAAGTCGGCTGGGCAGCGTCCCGCGCATACGATTGCAGCGTGCACCAGCGGAGTGCGCCGGGCTGTTGGCGCCGCTCGTCCTCACGCCCGCAACTGCAGGGGAAGCCTTTCGCAAGTATCCGAAAGAAGAGCTTTTCCGCAAAGGACGCAAAGAACGCAAAGGAAAGCAAGGCCTGCAGAACATCAACACCTTGGTTCTTGGCTCTCTTTGCGTCCTTTGCGTCCTTTGCGGACAAAAAAGGCAGTCCGCATGGTCGCCGCCAGTTTGATGCGCGAACAAGCGCACCGACAGGGGCGACCGGGACTTTCACCGAACATGCCGCAAGGCTTGATTTTCATGTGGGAGCGGATTCACTCCGCGAGCGCTTTCGCGGGATAAACCCGCTCCCACAGGTTCGATGCGCGAACTGGCGAAGCGGGGGCGACCAGGACCTGCCGCAGAAGCTAGGCCGCCTTGCGCGTTTCCAGTGCCGCGATCTGGCGCTTCAGCTCGAAGCCGGGGTCGGTGACGATCTGCTCCAGCGTGGCGACGCGCTCGCGCAGCGCCGCAACCTCCTGGCGCAGTTGTTGCTCATTCGCCGAGCCCTCGCGCGACTGCGCCTGGATCCGTTCAGCAACCTTGAACCACCGCGAGACGAGTCCGGCGACGGTCGAGATCGCGACAATGGCAACCACCATCGTGAAAACATCCATGACGCGGTTCCTGCTTCGGGTCAAAGAGCGTTGAGAGTACAGATGTCCGCGAGCGAATTCCCCTGCATGAAGTCATTTGCCCGGCGACGCCGTTCGATCCGACACTCGGCCGAGTGTCGTTAGACTCGCGACTTTCGGTCACGGCCAGCCCCATGGACAACCTGCAAACACCCCGCCTCGGCCCGATCTCGGCGCTGATCTTCTCCTCGCGCTGGCTGCAACTGCCGTTGTACCTGGGGCTGATCGTCGCGCAGGGGCTGTATGTGGTGTTTTTCCTGCGCGAACTGTGGCATCTGATCGGCAATACCTTCGGCTTTGGCCATGGTCCGGCGGCGGATACGATCCACTCGACCGAGACCCTGATCATGCTGACCGTACTCGGCCTGATCGACGTGGTGATGATCTCCAACCTGCTGGTGATGGTGATCGTCGGCGGCTACGAAACTTTCGTGTCGCGGCTGCGGTTGGAAGGTCATCCGGACCAACCCGAGTGGCTGTCGCACGTCAACGCCGCCGTGCTCAAGGTCAAACTCGCCACCGCGATCATCGGCATCTCCTCGATCCACCTGTTGAAGACCTTCATCGAGGCCAGCGCGCTGGGTCAACCCGGTTCCAAGGTCACTGTCGACGCCGTGATCTGGCAGACCGCAATCCACATCGCCTTTGTGGTGTCGGCGGTGGCGATCGCATGGATCGACCGGATCATGGTCAAGCCCTCGCTCGCCGGGGCGATGGAACGGTAGGCAACGGGGACGGGGCACGGGGAAACGCGCCCCCAGGGCGGGCTCCTGGTGGGTCCAGACTTGTCTGGACGCTTCTGCCGTTGCAGGAGGAGAGCGGTGAGTCGAAGAGCGGGAAAATGGAAAAGGGAAAAGGGAAAAGGGGAAATCAACAGCGGCAATCGTGCGTCGTGACCGTTTCCCCTCCGTTGCGATTACCCTCGATACGAGCGACGCGAGTACCTCGTACAATCCAGCACGGCTCTTCGCCCATTTTCCGTTTTCCATTTTCCTTTTTCCCGCCTTCGATATGACCCGCCCCGCCACCACGCTCTCCCTTCCCCAGGGTCTCGCCCTGACAGCCGCCGTTCTGGCCGTATTGCTGTGGTCGGCGATCGGCCCGTTCGATCGTCTGACCTGGGCGATGGAAGTGATCTGGGTGGTGGTCGGCGTTCCACTGCTGATGGCCACCTGGCGCTCGTTTCCGCTGACACGCCTGCTGTACATCCTGATTGCATTGCACTGTGTGCTGCTGATCGTCGGCGGCCACTACACCTATGCCAACGTGCCGCTGGGCTTGTGGGTTCAGGACTGGTTGGACCTGGCGCGCAATCACTACGATCGCCTGGGACATTTTGCCCAGGGCTTCGTGCCGGCCATCCTGGCGCGCGAACTGCTGCTCAGGAAAACACCGCTCAAGCCCGGAGGCTGGCTGTTCTACCTGGTACTCGCCGCAGCGCTGTCGTTCAGCGCCTTCTTCGAGATGATCGAATGGTGGGCAGCGCTGATCTGGGGCGGTGAGGCGGACGCCTTCCTGGCCACTCAGGGCGACGTCTGGGACACCCAGTGGGACATGTTCATGGCGTTGATCGGCGCCTTCCTGGCGCAGGTGCTGCTGGCGCGCTGGCACGATCGGGAGTTGGGGTAGTTGGTGTAGGAGCGACGTGTACGTCGCGACCACGAACCGCGGCTAATTCCCGGTCGCGACGTACACGTCGCTCCTACACGTGCAATCGAATTCAGCACCGACGCCCGGTCGCACGGGTAATACTCGGCTCAAGCGATTCGAGGCTCGACGATGACCGTACAAGCCGCAAACCTTCTGGTGATCTTCGGCGCCACCGGCGATCTGGCGCAACGCATGCTGCTGCCCTCGCTGTATGGCCTGCAGCGGGACGGCCTGCTGCCCGAGCGCCTGCGCATTCTGTGCACCGGGCGCAGCCTGCTCAGCGATGAGGAATTCGCGCACACGGTGACCGAGGCGGTCGAGCGCCGGGTTGCTGCCGCCGAACGCGATCCAGTTCATCTTGCCGCGCTGCTCGCCCGCATCCGCTACCAGCCGGCGGCGCTCGATGATCCTGCCTCGCTGGCGTCGCTGTGCAACACGATCTGCGAACAACGCGACGGCGAGATCGTCTACCACCTGTCGACCGCGCCGCGCTTCTACGCACAGATCTGTGCGGCGCTGGGTGCGGCCAATCTGGCTGGCCCGGGCACGCGCGTGATGCTGGAAAAGCCGATCGGCCATGATCTCGTCAGCTCGGTCGAGATCAACGAGGGCGTCGGACGGGTGTTTGCCGAAGAGCGCATCTTCCGCGTCGACCACTACCTCGGCAAGGAAGGCGTGCAGAACCTGCTGGCCTTGCGCTTCGGCAATGCGTTGTTCGAGCCCCTGTGGAACGCGCGGCACATCGCCCAGGTGCAGATCACCGTCGCCGAGACCGTCGGCGTCGAAGGCCGTGGCGACTATTACGACACCTCCGGCGCCATGCGCGACATGCTGCAGAACCACCTGCTGCAACTGCTGTGCCTGACCGCGATGGAGCCGCCGTCGCAGTTCGATCCGAGCGCGGTGCGCAACGAGAAACTCAAGGTGCTGCGCTCGTTGCGACCGATCGACGCAAGCGACGCCGCCAGCCACAGCGTGGCCGGCCAGTACACGGCCGGCGCCATCGAGGGTGTGGCAGTCCCCGGCTATCGCGATGAACTCGGCCGCGCCAGCAACACCGAGACCTTCGTCGCGCTGCGCGCGCATGTCGACAACTGGCGCTGGTCGGGGGTGCCGTTCTACCTGCGCACCGGCAAGCGTCTGCCGAGTCGCTGCACCGAGATCTGGCTGCAGTTCCGCGCCGTTCCGCACTCGATCTTCGGCAACGAGGCGCGCATCGAGCCCAATGCGCTGCTGATCCAGTTGCAGCCGGAAGAACGCATCTCGCTGACGCTGATGAGCAAGACGCCGGGACTCGATCGCAGCGGCCTCAAGTTCTCCCAGGTGGCGCTCGATCTCGATTTGCACGACGCTTTCGATGAGGTGCGCAAGCGCACTGCCTACGAGCGCCTGTTCCTCGACGCTCTGGAAGGCAACGGCACGTTGTTCGTGCGCCGCGATGAAACCGAAGCCGCGTGGCAGTGGGTCGACGGCATCTTCAACGCCTGGAAAGAAGCCGGCATGACGCCGAAGAACTACCCCGCCGGCACCTGGGGCCCGGCCAGCTCGGTCGCGTTGATCGAGCGCCATGGGCACAGTTGGCGCGAGTGAAGCGGGAAAAGGGAAGAGGGAAAATGGAAAAAGGAAAAGGGGCGATGAAGGGCTGGCTTCGAACGCTGCCCCTGCGCCACAGCTTCGCAACACGCACCTGGAGCACGGCACTGACTGAGAGCCCCCAAAGGACGACGGACTGCTCTTCCCTTTTCCATTTTCCCTTTTCCTTTTTCCCAACTCGATGAAGTTCATCACCCACCCCGACCCCGAATCCCTCGCCGCCGCGGTCGCTGCGCGTATCGCCAGCGATCTCGACGCGGCCCTGACCGAGCGCGGGCGGGCGTTGCTGGCGCTGGCTGGCGGGCGTACTTCACCGCCGGTGTTTCGCCAACTGGCCGCGCAGCCGCGCGACTGGTCGCGGGTGAGCATCCTGCCCAGTGACGAGCGCTGGGTGCCGGCCAACCACGCCGACTGCAACCTTCGGCAGATGCACGAGGCATTCGCTGGCGCCGCTGGCATCCACTGGTTGGCGCTCGCGCCGGACCTGCCAGCCGGTCCGGTCAGCGCGGAATTCGCCAATCATGCGCTGGCGCGCCATCCTGAGCCCTTCGATGTGGTCATGCTCGGCATGGGCGTCGATGGGCATTTCGCGTCGCTGTTTCCGGGCGCACCGACGCTGGCTGCCGGGCTTGCGCTGACTGTGGGAGCGGGTTCATCCCGCGAGCTTTCCGATCAGCCGGCCAGGAGCTCGCGGGGTGAACCCGCTCCCACAGAAAGCATGGCCGCCATCGCCATCGTGCCGAATCCGATGCCCGCCGCCGGTGCGCACCCGCGCATCAGCCTGACACTGGCGCGGCTGTTGCGCAGCCGTACACTGCTGCTTGTGATCACCGGCGACGACAAACGTGCGGTCCTCGAACGGGCTCAGACCGAAGGTGCATCCAGCGCGCTGCCGGTGGCGGCGTTGTTGCGCGCCGAGCATCCGGACGCCGAGATTCACTGGAGCGCCTGATGATGTGCCGTTATCCGGTAAATTGGGCCAAGGCCGCGGCCGTGCCCAACATCGCAGACCGATCCTGTTGGGCACGCTGCGCTTAGCCCAACCTACCTGTGAGTAGACGCCATGACCCTGCACCCCACCACCGCCCGCGTCACCGACCGCATCGTCGAGCGCAGCCACAGCTTGCGCGGCGCTTACCTCGCACGCATCGACGCCGCCCGCCGTGACGGCCCGGCGCGCGCGCGGCTGGATTGCGGCAATCTCGCCCACGGGTTTGCTGCGGCAGGCAGCGACAAGCCGCTGCTGCGCGGCTCGCGTGGCGCCAACCTCGCCATCGTCAGCGCCTACAACGACATGCTGTCGGCCCACCAGCCGATGGAGCACTACCCGACGCTGATCAAGATGGCGGCGCGCAATGTCGGCGCCAGCGCGCAGTTCGCCGGCGGCGTGCCGGCGATGTGCGATGGCGTCACCCAGGGCCGCGTCGGCATGGAATTGTCGTTGTACTCGCGCGACGTGATCGCGATGGCTACGGCAATCGCGCTGTCGCACGATATGTTCGATGCTGCCGTGTTGCTCGGCGTGTGCGACAAGATCGTGCCCGGCCTGTTGATCGGTGCGCTCAGCTTCGGCCATATGCCGGTGATCCTGATCCCGGCCGGACCGATGACTTCGGGCCTGCCGAACAAGGAAAAGGCGCGCATCCGCCAGCTGTATGCCGAGGGCAAGGCAAGCCGCGAGGAACTGCTGGATGCCGAATCGGCCAGCTATCACGGCCCCGGCACCTGCACCTTCTACGGCACCGCGAACTCCAACCAGATGCTGCTGGAGATGATGGGCCTGCACCTGCCGGGCAGCGCCTTCGTCAATCCGAACACGCCGCTGCGCGATGCGCTGACGGTCGCCGCCACCGAGCGCGCCTGTGCGATCACGGCGCTCGGCAGCGAGTACACGCCGATCGGCCACACGGTCGACGAGAAGGCCATCGTCAACGCGATGGTCGGCCTTGCCGCCACCGGCGGATCGACCAATCATGCGATCCATCTGGTCGCCATCGCGCGCGCCGCCGGCATCCTGATCGACTGGGACGACCTCGACGAGCTGTCGCGGGCAACGCCGCTGCTGGCGCGCGTTTATCCCAACGGCAGCGCCGATGTGAATCATTTCCACGCCGCGGGAGGGCTGGGTTTGGTCATCCGCGAACTGCTCGCCGCGGGTCTGCTGCACGCGGACATCCGCTGCGTGCACGGCGGCGATTTGCGGGCGCAGGCGCAGGAACCCTGGCTCGACGAACTGCAACTGAAATGGCGCGCGCCGCCGGCGCTCAGCCATGACTCGAACGTGCTGCGCGGTCTTGGCGAACCCTTCGATCATGAAGGTGGCCTGCATTGCCTCAAGGGCAATCTCGGGCGCGCGGTGGTCAAGATCTCCGCGGTGGCGCCGGAGCACCGGCAGATCAGTGCCCCGGCGAAGGTGTTCGATTCGCAAGACGCACTGCTGGCGGCATTCAAGGCCGGCACGCTGACCGGCGATTTCGTCGCCGTGGTGCGCGGCCAGGGCCCCCGCGCGAACGGCATGCCCGAGCTGCACAAGCTGACGCCGACGCTGGCGCTGATGCAGGACCGCGGCCAGAAGGTCGCACTGCTGACCGACGGCCGCATGTCCGGCGCCTCCGGCAAGGTGCTGGCGGCGATCCACGTGTCGCCCGAAGCCGCCTGTGGCGGCGCCATCGGCAAGCTGCGCGAGGATGATCTGATCGTCATCGACGCCGACACCGGCCGCATGGACGCGGTCGTCGATGCCGCCGAGTGGGCCGCGCGCGAGCCGGCACAGCTCGACCTCGGCGGCAATCAGTACGGCCTCGGCCGCGAACTCTTCGCGCACATGCGTGGGCAGGCAAGCGCCGCGGAGCTGGGTGGATCGGCGTTGTTTGGTGAAGTCTGAGGGTTTCCCCAAGGATTGTCGGGAAAAGGAAAATGGAAAAGGGAAAAGGGAAGATCAAGAGCGCGAGCTTCGCACCGCCGCGGCAGCGTACTCACACAATTCTTGAAACGAGCGTTCCCGTAGATTGTGTGTTCAGGCTGGGCGGCTTTTCCTTTTTCCTTTTTCCTTCTTCCTTTTTCCCACTGCCGCCGGCCGCACGAGGGCGCAACGAATGACCACCGCCCTTCTCGCCGACATCGGTGGCACCAACGCCCGGTTCGCGCTGGCCGATGCGGACGCGGGAACACCGCGGCTGCGCGAAATACGCTCGTTGCCGGCGGCGGAGTTTGCCTCGCTGCAGCATGCCGCCGAGCACTATCTCGACGGCGTGGGCGTGCGTCCGACTCAGGCCGCGATTGCAGTCGCATGCCCGGTGTCCGGCGATGAGGTGCGGCTGACCAATCGCGCCTGGGCGTTTTCGCAGGCGGAGTTGCGGCGTGCACTGGGTTTGGCACAACTCAAGGTAATCAACGATTTCGGCGCCGTGGCGTATGCGGTGCCAGCATTGACGCCGGACGACCGCGTGTTGCTGCACGGCAGCGACGAGTTGCCGCCGCGCGGGCCGGTGAGCGTGCTTGGACCCGGCACCGGTCTGGGTGTGGCGCTGCTGGTTGGAGATGCGCAAGCGGGCTGGCAGGTGGTCGAGACCGAGGGCGGGCATGTCAGTTTTGCGCCGCAGAATGACGAGGAACTGGCGATCGCGCGCTGGATCAGCGCGCGCCATGGACGCTGTTCCAACGAACGCCTGTTGTGCGGCGCCGGGATTTCGCAGATCCATGCCGCGCTGGTCGGCGACGATCGGTCGGTGGCCGCCGACTGGGCCAACCACTTGCGCGATCCGGCCGACATCGTGGCTGCCGCGCTCGACGGCCACGACCTCAATGCCCGACGCACGCTGGCGCGCTTCTGCGCCGTGCTCGGCAGCGTCGCCGGCGACGCCGCGCTGATGCACGGCGCGCGCACCGTGATGATTGCCGGTGGCATCGTGCCGCGCTTCATGGCGTTCCTCAGGTCGAGTGCATTCCGCGAGCGCTTCCTCGACAAGGGTCGCTTCGCCGCCTATCTGGAATCGGTCTCGATCCAGGTGGTGACGCATGCGCAGCCGGGGTTGCTGGGGGCTGCGGTGGCGTTGCAACAACGGGAAAAAGGAAAAGGGAAAAAGGAAAAAGGGACAGCAGTCTGAGGCGAGATTCGACCAATCGCTTTTCGCAGTCCAAAGCATACCTCCAACTCCTCGCCGGCCCGCCGCTCTTCCTTTTTCCCTTTTCCTTTTTCCTTTTTCCAAGGCTCTTCCCATGACCCACACCACCACCATCGACTCCATCCTGCATCAAGCCCCGGTCGTCCCCGTGATCGCCATCGATCGACTTGCCGACGCCGTGCCGCTGGCGCGCGCGCTGGTCATGGGTGGTTTGCCGGTGCTCGAAATCACGCTGCGTACCGCCTGCGCGCTGGACGCGATGCGCGCGATCGCGCGCGAGGTTGCGGGTGCCATCGTCGGCGCCGGCACCGTGTTGACACCCGCGGACCTGGCAGCGGTCGCGGACGCCGGTGCGCGCTTTGCGATCTCGCCGGGAGCAACCACCACGCTGTATGCGGCCGCGCGACACGCGTCAATTCCTTGGCTGCCCGCCGTCGCCACCGCCAGCGAGCTGATGCTCGGCCTCGAGCAGGGCTACCGTCGCTTCAAGTTCTTCCCGGCCGAGTCCTCCGGTGGCGTCGCCGCGCTGAAGGCCTTCGGCGGACCCTTCCCGCAGGCGCGCTTCTGTCCCACCGGCGGCATCGACGCGGCCAAGGCACCAGCCTACAAGGCGCTGGCCAACGTGATCACTGTCGGCGGCTCGTGGATGCTGCCCAAGGCAGCCATCGACGCCGGGCGCTGGGACGAAATCGAGGCGCTGGCGCGGGCGGCGTCGAGCTGAACCCCTCAAGAGCATCCTGTACGCAAAGGACGCAAAGGAAAGCAATTGAGCTCGGCCATCTTCTGCTGCAGCAGGTTGATCGCCTTCAGCGGTCGCAGCATGACCTTGAAGTCAGTGATCAGTCCGTCCGCATTCCAGCGCAGCATGTCGACGCCATTGACGACGATACCGTCGACTTCGACTTCAAACTCGAGCACCGCGTCCCGGCTGCCCACCACTTCGCGCACGTAGCGGAACGATGGATTGGCGAGCACCTGCATGGCGGCGCTCAGGTACATGCAGGCGAGCGCGCGGCCGACTTGCGGCGTGTGCAGCACCGGCGAGTGGAACACCACCTCGTCGGCGAGCAGGGCGCCGATGCCGGCGGCATGGCGCGAGGCCACCAGTTGATGCCATCGGTCGAGGACGGTCTGGGTCATCCGGGTTGCTCCTCAGGGATCCACGAACCTCAGTTGTCGCCAGATTCGCAGTTTTCGCTGGTGTTGCGCCAGACGATCGGCTCCCAATACGCGTGCGGCCGGTCGGGATCGATCTGGTCGGTGCGCAAGCGCGCGGCAATCTGGTAGCTGGTGTTGGGTTCGATGTCGACCTTGATCACCTTGTAGACCAGCGCGACTTCGCGATTGCCGAGCTTGCGCAGCTTGGTGTAACCACGCGGCGTGCTGCCGATCAGTTCCTGGACGGAGATCGCGTGGCTGCCGACGGCGAGCCGATGCCGATTGGTCTTGCGCGCCTCCGCCCCATCGATACGCTTGATCTCGGCCGGATAGAGATCCTGCGACAGCGGCGGCTTGGCCGAGGTACTGACGTAGCCGCAGCCGGCGCGGGTGGTTGCCGCCGGGTCCGCGCCGGCGACCGCCGACATTGCCGACGCACCGAGCAGCGCGCACAGCCATCGTATCGAATTCAGACTGTCCATCGGCGAGTCGCAGCGGAGGATGCGCGATGTTAGCCGCACGCCGTCGCCACATGTTGCATTGCATCTTGCTGAATGCACGGACGTGGCGTGCGGCCCCGCCGGCCACGCAACTGCGTATTCGGTCAGCATCAGTGAACGCAACGTGGCGCTACACTGTCTCCGTTGGGTGAAAATCGAGAGCACCATGGCACAGCAGCGCAGCAAGGTCGGTCATTACGACATCGTCGCCGAACTCGGGCGCGGTGGCATGGGCGTGGTCTACAAGGGCTTCGAAGCCTCGTTGCACCGCCACGTGGCGATCAAGATGCTGTCCGAGGCCCTGGCCGACGACGCCATGGTGGTCGAGCGCTTCTATCGCGAAGCGCGCAGCATGGCGCAGCTCAACGATCCGCACATCGTGCAGATCTACATGGTCGGCGAGGACGCCGGCCAGCCGTTCTTCGCGATGGAGTTCGTCGAGGGCGAATCGCTGAGCCAGCGCCTCAAGCGCGATCGTCGTCTGGATCCCGTGGAAGCCGCGCGCATTCTGCTGCAGGTGGCGCAAGGTCTGGCCGCGGCTCATGATCGTGGCGTCATCCACCGCGACATCAAGCCGGCCAACCTGCTGATCACCCAGCGGGGCCTGGTCAAGGTCGCCGATTTCGGCATTGCGCTGGCCACCCAGGACTTCAACAAGAAACTCACCGGGACCGGCCAGTTTGTCGGTACGCCCGGCTACCTGTCGCCGGAAGTGTGCCTGGGCAAAGCGGTCGACCAGCGTTCCGATCTGTTCGCGCTGGGCATCGTGTTCTACGAGATGCTGACCGGGCAGTCGCCGTACAAGGATGAATCGCCGCTGGGCATGATGCTCGAAGTGGTCCAGGCGGAGATTCCGGATGTGCGCCTGGTCACCGATGGCATCGATCCGCGGCTGGCGGAGATCCTCAAGCGCATGGTGGCCAAGGATCCGGCCGACCGATACCCCGACTGCCATCAACTGATCGCCGACCTGGTTGCTGCCGGGGTGAACACGGCGATGCCGGTGACGCCAGCCAGAGCGGCCGTGAATCCGATCGTCGGCACCGTGGTCAATGCGCCGACTCCGCCGGAAATGCAGCGCCTGCAGACCCCTGCGCCTGCGCCCGTGCCGGACTACTCGACAGTTGCATCGCGCGAGCAGGCGATGCCGGCACCCGCAGCGCCGATCGTAGCCGCCGCTGCCCCGGTGCGCCCGGCGCTGGTGCAATCGCGCAAGTCTTCGGCCCTGCCGTGGGCCGCCGCAGTAGTGGCTTTGGTTGCGGCGGGCGGCGGAGCGGCCTGGTATTTCGGCGGCGCCGACCGCGACCAGGCGGCGCCGCTGGCCCTCGTTGCGGCGACCCCCTCGCCGGCGCCGACCAGCGCGCCTGATCCCGCGCCCGCGGTGGTGTCGAATCCACCGGTCACGGCGTCGCCGACCACCGCAACCGGCGGCAGCAGCCAGGCCGTGGCTGACTCCGCGGTCTCCGCACCGGTGAGTGCGCCAGTGAGCGACATGACCGCCGGCACCGCCGCGGATGCGCCGCCGCCCACCACGGCGGAAGCGATCCCCACTGCTGCAGCCACGCTGCCGGTCGAATCGGCGCCGGTCGAGGCGGTCGCGACGGTCGCAACCGCGAGCGGTGCGCCTGCTCCACGCGCCAGCGCCCCGGTCAATGCAGAAAGCCCACAATCCGCAGAGATCGGTGCGCGCCTTGCCGATCTGCGCGAACAACGTCGCGAGCGCCGCGAGGCACGCGCCGAATCCGGCGGCGGCAAACCGCAATACGCCAAGGCGACGCCCGCGCCGAGCCCGCAGGCGCCCGCTTATGCCGGACCGCCGCGCGTGCTGGTGCTCGGCTTCGGCGATCCGGCGGTGGCGGGCAGCGCCGAAATGGCCATCGAAGAGCGCCTGTCCGAGGCCGGCCTCGACCTCGTCGACGAGGATTTCGTGGCCGGCCTCAGTGGCATCGAGGACGGCAGTCCCGACATGGCACGGTTGGTGGCCAACGCCGGTCGCCACGCCGAGTACGTAGTGGTCGTGCGCGTGGTGCCGATCGGCGAGCAGTTGCTGACTTTCTATGGCGAGGCGATGACCCAGTACACCGCTCGCCTGGATGTGGGCGCCTTTGATGTGCGCAACAAGCGCAAGCTGGGGGCCGGCTGGCAGGCACAGGTCAGCTTCACCCACCTGAATGCCGCCCCGAACACGCGCGAGGCGATCGCCCCGTACCTCGGCCGCATCGCCCAGGGCCTCGGAGCGCGCGGGCGCGGTTGAGGGCAGGCAGCCGCGGCGATGCGCTGCTTCCCTGAGGGAGCGGGCTTGTCCCGCGAGCTCTGACAGCCCGAGCTCGCGACGCAAGGTCGCTCGCACAGAAAGCCACGCACGGTTCACGCAGGTCCATTAGACTGCCCGCCCCTTGAGCTTGCTGGTGCCCGGTCGATGACGGATTGGACGATTGCGCAGGCGCGCCGAACCTACAGCGTGCCGCATTGGTCGGAAGGCTATGTCGATGTCGACGATGCCGGCAACGTGGTGGTGCGCCCAAACGGCGCCGATGGCCCGACGCTGTCGCTGCCGGCGGTGATCGGCGAGGCGGCGCGACAAGGCTTGCGCATCCCGCTGCTGCTGCGATTTCCGGAAATCCTCGGTAATCGATTGCGGCGCTTGCAGGGTGCGTTCGCCCAGGCGATGTCCGATCGCCACTACAACGGCGGCTACACCGCGATCTTCCCGATCAAGGTCAACCAGCAGCGCGATGTAGTCGGCGCGCTGGTGCGCGCCGGCGACAGCGGTTTTGGCCTGGAAGCCGGCAGCAAGCCGGAGCTGATGACGGTGCTGGCGATGAGCCGCGGCGGCACCATCGTCTGCAATGGCTACAAGGACCGCGAGTACATCCGCCTGGCGCTGATCGGGCGCAAGCTCGGCCTGGATGTCTACATCGTCATCGAGAAAGCCAACGAACTGCAGCTGGTGATCGAGGAGGCGGCGCGCCTCAATGTGCAGCCGCTGCTAGGCGTGCGCATGCGGCTGGTGTCGATCGGCGCCGGCAAGTGGCAGAACACCGGTGGCGACAAGGCCAAGTTCGGCTTGATGCCGCGCCAGGTGCTCGAATTGTCGGCGGCGTTGAAGGCGGCCGGCCTCGGCGACGCGCTGAAACTGCTGCACTTCCACATGGGCTCGCAGATTTCCAACGTGCGCGACATCGCGCAGGGCATGCGCGAGGCGGTGCGCTATTTCGTCGAACTCAGCAAGCTTGGTCACCAGATCAGCCATGTCGATGTCGGCGGTGGCCTCGGCGTTGACTACGAGGGCACGCGCTCGCGCAGTTTCTGTTCGATCAACTACGGGCTGGAGCAGTACGCGCAGAGCATCGTCGCGCCGCTGGCCGAGGCCTGCATCGAGCACGGTCTGGCGCATCCGCATGTGCTCACCGAATCCGGTCGCGCGCTGACCGCGCACCACGCGGTGCTGGTCACCGACGTCACCGCCGTCGAGCGCATGCCCGAGGGCAACCCCGCAGCCGGCGCGCACGCGCACTCGAGTGCGCTGAAGCACCTGCACGAGTTGTACGGCGATCTCAGCCGGCGCCCGCTGCTGGAGGTCTACCAGGAAGCCCAGCACTACCAGCAGGAAGGCCAGACCCTGTTCGCGCTTGGCGCGCTGTCGCTGGAAGAGCGTGCCGCGCTGGACGACGTCTATTACGCCATCGTGCACGCAATCCTGGCGCGCCTCAAGCACGATGGCCGCGGCCAGCAGCAGGCGATCGACGAGATCACCGAGAAGCTCGCCGACAAGCTGTTCATCAATCTGTCGATCTTCCAGTCGATGCCGGATGTGTGGGCGCTGGAGCAGATCTTCCCGATCATGCCGCTCGCCGGGCTCGACCAGCGTCCGACGCGGCGCGCCGTGCTGGAAGACCTGACCTGCGACTCCGATGGCCGCATCGACCACTATGTCGACAGCGAAACGCTGAAGAGCACGCTGCCGGTGCACGCGCCGGTCGAAGGCAAGCCTTACCACCTCGGCGTGTTCATGGTCGGCGCCTACCAGGAAACGCTCGGCGACATGCACAACCTGTTCGGCGATACCGACAGCGTCTGCGTGCGCAGCAGCGAAGGTGGCTTCGTGCTCGAAGACGCGCGCCAGGGCGACCGCACCGACGAGCTGTTGCGCTACGTCGGCTACGACATCGACCACCTGCGCATGGCCTACCGCGCCAAGATCGCCGCCGCCGGCCTCGACCCGGCCGACGCCAAACGCGTTGCCGAGTCGCTGGAGACGGGGTTGGTTGGATATACCTATTTGCACGATGAATGATCCGCTCATGTAGGAGCGACGTGTACGTCGCGACATCGCTGGCCGGTCGCAGCCCTGGTCGCGACGTACACGTCGCTCCTACAAGAGCTCTCGACTTCGCGGGAAACCGATCATGAAATCTTCCTTCATCGGCCTCGGCGCGATGGGCGCGCCGATGGCGCGCCACCTCGCTTCGCGTGGCTTGCTTGCCGCGGTATGGAACCGCACGCGTGAACGCGCCACTGAACTGGCTGCTGAACTCGGCGTCAGTGCGCCCGAATCACTCGCTGATGTCGCCGCGCAGAGTGATCTGGTGTTCGTCTGCGTCTCTGCCGACGCCGATGTGCGCAGCGTGGTCGCGGCGCTGAAGCCGGGACTGCGCGCCGGCAGCATCGTCGTCGACACCTCGACGGTGTCGATGCAGACGGCCACCGATCTGGCGACCGAGCTGAAGGCGATCGGGGTCGACTTCCTCGACGCGCCACTGACCGGTGGTGTCGAGGGCGCGCGAAACGGGCGCCTGAGCGTGATGGTCGGCGGCGATGAGGCGGTGCTCGAACGCGCACGACCAGCCTTCGAGGCGTTCTCCGCGCGCGTCACGCGCATGGGCGATGTCGGCGCCGGCCAGGCGACCAAGGCGGTCAACCAGGTGATGATCGGCGGCATCGCCGAGGCGGTGTGCGAGGCGCTGGCCTTTGGCGAGGCCCTTGGCCTGCCGCGCGCCGAACTGCTCGCCGTGCTGACCGCTGGCGCGGCCAACAGCTGGTTCCTGGAAAAGCGCGGCCAGAGCATGCTCGAAGGGCGCTTCGACAGCGGCTTCAAACTCGGCCTGCTGCACAAGGACCTCGGCATCGTGCAGGCGATGGCCGCCGCTCTTGGCACCCGTATGCCGACCGTCGATGCCGCGTACGCCGACTATTCGACGCTGATGGCGGAAGGCCGCGCCGACGACGAGATTTCCTCGCTCGTGCGGATCAAGCGGAGGTTGTTTGAAGAGGGGGCGAAGGCTGGGTGAAGCGGGGCACGGGAACTGCATGCTGCGCGGCGGCTTCTGACTTTGTGGGTCCAGACAAGTCTGGACGCTCTTGCGTTTTCCGGGCGGAGAAGCGTCCAGACAAGTCTGGACCCACAAAGAGCCCGCATCGTGCGAGCCTTTCCCGAGTCCCGAGTCCCGAGTCCCGAGTCCCGAGTCCCGAGTCCCGAGCCTTCATGATCAAACGCCCTCTCTTCTGGCTCTCCCTGCCGCTGCTGCTGCCGCAAGGCCTGTGGGTCAAGCGCACCGCGCGACGCTTGCCGCCGGCTGACGGTGCAAGGTCGGGCGTGGTCGGCAGCGGCCCGACGCGGCGCCTGCTGCTGGTCGGCGACTCGATCATCGCCGGCGTCGGCGTCGAGCAACTGGCCGACGCGCTGCCGGGCCAGCTGGCGCGCGCATTGGCGGAGCATCATCGCTGCCGGATCGAGTGGCATGCACACGGTGACAACGGCGCCAGTTGCGCCGATCTGCTGCGACAGTTGCCGGCGCTGCCGGCGATGCAAGCGGACTGGATTTTCGTGTCGGTCGGCGTCAACGACGTCACCCGACTGACCACTGCGCGCGCCTGGCGCCTGCAGTTGACGGCGCTGCTGACGGCGTTGGCGATCCACTCGCCGCAGGCGCAGGTCCTGCTCGCGGGCGTGCCACCGATGCAGCGCTTTCCCGGATTGCCGTCACCGCTCAGGCAAGTGTTCGGCTGGCGCGCGGGGCGGTTGGACGGCGTCGGTCGGCAGGTCGCCGCGGGCATCGAGAATGTGCAGCACGTGCCGACGCCGGTGCCGGACGATCCGGCCGCGTTTGCCAGCGATGGCTACCACCCGAATGCGCAGGCGTGCGCGGTGTGGGCAAGGGTCATTGCGGAGGGGACCTGAGTTCAGGGTGGTACTTCGCTCTGGTGGAGCTTTGCTGTGGTGGAGCTTTGCTGTGCTGGAGCTTTAGCTGTGGTGGAGCTTTGGCTGTGGTGGAGCTTTGCTGTGGTGGAGCTTTGGCTGT
>CALEZI010000070.1 GCA_937928755.1 uncultured Rhodanobacteraceae bacterium
GCGAGCGGTTGCGTTATGTAGAGCGGAGCTTGCTCCGCTGCCTTGAACGCCCTCCGCCTGCGGCGAAGCTTCCTCTTTACGCCTTACCAGCCGTAGCCGAAGCCGAGGCCGGCACTGCTCTCGTCGTTGGTGAAGGCACCGCCGAACGTTCGCCGCTGGGCGAACTGGTCGACATCATGGACGTCGGCTTTACCTGCGCCTTCCTCGCCACCCCGTACGCGCGCCGGCTCAGAGGCGAGACCTTCTACGTCGATGGCGGCGCGCACATCATGGGTTGAGGACGGCCCGGTGACGGCCATCGTGGGCGCGGCCTGGCGTCGCGAACCTTGCTCAAAGCCACCGGCTGCACCCATTGATCATCGATGGTTTGGAGCAGGTCAGGTTGCTCACCGGCAGGGCGACCCGAAGTGCCTCAAGTTGCCGCGCGCGCTCCAATCGATTCCCACCAAACGGCGACCCTTTGCTGACGACCGCACGCGGCGCTGCTCCTAATCTTGCGACGCTTCTTGAATCCGTGCCCAGCGATCTCGCGCCGGGCGTACAAGCGCCACAGCGAACCGGCCACCGACCAGGAACCCCCGAATGAACCAAGCTGCGTTTCAGCTTTCCCGAATGCACGAGGTGTCCGACAAGGTCACCAGGATCCTGCACAGCCGCACGCAGCGGGCCCTCGAGCGCTACGGCGAGCGCGTGAGCGACGCCTGGCAGGCGCTTGCCGCGGTTTCCGGGGCGGCCGCACTGGCGCCCTGGGATGCATGGACCAGCGGCGCGCAATACGTCGTCGACTTGGCCCAGCGTTCGATCCTGTACTGTGACACGCTGCGCCAGCGCGGCAACAACTTCCTCGAACACGAGCGGCAGGGGCTGCCGCCGGTGCTGCATTTCGAGCACGAGATGGTGATGGACGGCCGCAGCTTCGAGCGACCGGTCAATTACGCGCTGCTGCGCATCATCCCGCCGCCCGGCGTGACCGTGGATGCCGCGCGCCGGCCCTACGTGATCATCGATCCGCGCGGCGGACACGGCCCGGGGATCGGCGGCTTCAAGGACGACTCGCAAGTCGGCGTCGCCTTGCGCGAGGGTCATCCGGTGTACTTCGTCATCTTCTTTCGCGAGCCCGAGCCGTGGCAGACGCTGCTCGACGTCTGCGACGCCGAGCGCGAGTTCGTGCGCCGGGTGCGCGAGCTGCATCCGCGCAGCGCCAAGCCCGCGGTGATCGGCAACTGTCAGGCCGGCTGGGCGGCGATGATGCTGGCAGCCGCCAGTCCGAACGACACCGGCCCACTGGAACTGCTGCAGCGGGTGCTTGCCGACCGCCGCGTGCAGCGTATCCAGCCGACCCAACAGCAAAAGGCGATGCTCGCTCGCGTCCACGAGGTACTCGGGGGCGCGAGCCAACGAACCATAGCCGGAGGGAACACTCGATGACACAGCACCATGATGCGGTAATGCTGGCCTGGTGGGGGAAGAACCTCTACCAGCTCGACCGCGAAATCGCCCGCTTTGCGCTGATCTGTCGCGTGCGGATCCTCGATCCCGGCGTTATCGAACGTGTGCTGCAGCGGGACACAGGTGTGTGCGGAACCGACAATCCAGTCGCCTTCACCAAGCTGCACGCCATGCTGATGCTGCATTTCGTGATTCGCGAAAAATCGGCAGGCATGGTCGGCCAGGTGCAAACGGCGATGATCGAGGCGGAAATTATGGACCGACTGAAGGCCACCTTCCCGGGTATGGGAGAGCTTCCATCCGCGCTGCGCGACGCCTGGCCACGATTCGCCGGTTCGAGCACGGCGATGGCGGGAAACCCGTCCGCCGAGGTCCACGGCGCCGGGCAGATCGACGCGGCGCTGCTGTCGTAGTATCGGTTGTCGGACGAGCACTCCTGACAGGCGACTTTCCCGGAGCCAAGCGTGGCGATGCAACCCGACACCCGCGATTACAACGCCGCGCTCGGCAGCAGCGACCGCGCTATCTGCGACTTGCTGGCGATCGAGATCGAGCGCGCTCTGCCCGAGGCGGAGAACAAGATCTGGCATCGCCACCCGGTTTGGTTTCTCGACGGCAACCCAGTGGCGGGGTACAGCAAGCTCAAGCACTGCATCCGCCTCCTGTTCTGGAGCGGCCAGTCCTTCGATGAGCCGGGCTTGGCGAAGGAAGGCACTTTCAAGGCAGCCGAAGCGCGTTACACCGCCGTCGAACAGGTGGACACCGGAGAGCTTGCACGCTGGCTGGCCAAGGCCCGCGACATCCAGTGGGACTACAAGAACCTGATCAAGCGCAAGGGTCGGCTCGAACGCCTGAAGTAGCAGTCGATTCAGGAGATTCCCGATTCGACCCAGTGCGGGTCACGAGGCGCGAAACTCGCTGCAGTTCCATCGACCGCAATCCATCGGCCGCAATCCGCCAGTCAGGGCACCTGATCCCTGAGCCCGGGCAGGTTGTGCGCGACACGCTCCACCGCACGCCGACCTTCCTCGATCGCCTCAGCGGCGCGGTGGAAATCGAGCAGGCCGAAGCGCGCCAGCCGAGGCGCCACGATCAGGTCGGGCGGCTCGCCGGCCATGCGACTGCGGCTGATCCGCACCTGCATGATGTTGATGGTGGTGGCCAGCACGTCGAGCATCGAGGGCATGCGCGGCTCTGCGGGCAACTGCGCCGGGAACAACGCGCCGAGATTGTCCTGCAACTTGCGCTTCCATTCGCCGACTTCGCCGGCCGGCACTTCGGCCGGCGGCGGAGTGCGCAAGTGGCGCCCCAGGATGTCGGAGCCGAGGTCGACCGCGATCACCACGTCCGCACCCATCGCGCGCGCCAGCGATACTGGAACCGGGTTGACCAGCCCGCCGTCGACCAGCAGCGAGCCCTCGCGCGGCACCGGCGCGAACAGCCCCGGCAGCGCGATCGAGGCGCGCACCGCGTCGACCGTCGATCCCTGGCGCAACCAGACCTCCGCGCCGCTGCGCAGGGAAGTCGCCACCGCGGCAAACGGCATGGCCAGTTCGTCGAGCGGACGGTCGACGAAATTGCGGCGGAAGAAATCCATCAGACGCCCGCCCTTGAGCAGACCGCTGCTCAGGCTCAAGTCCATGAAGCCGACGACATCCTTGAAACGCAATCGCAGCAACCACTGCTCCAGGCGATCGAGCTCGCCCGCGGCATAAGCGGCGCCGACCAGCGCACCGATGGAGGTTCCGCATACGAGATCCGGCCGGATGCCGGCCTGCTCCAGCGCGCGGATGACCCCGATATGCGCCCAGCCGCGCGCCGATCCGCTGCCCAGCGCCAGTCCCAGCAGCGGCTTGTGAGCTGCGCTCATCGTCATCACCTCAATTGGTGTTCACCACTGCACATCGGCCTATCCCGCCGGGTGGCGTTCGTCGATTGTGCCACGGCGATTGCCGTGTCCCGACGGGGGCTCAGCGTCGTCCCGGGCAAAGCATGGCGCGTCCCGGTTTGCCGTCGGCGACATGAGCAAACGCGACGTGCGCCTGGTCGAATGGCGCTTCGACGCCGATCGGCAGTTGCAGACGGCGCTCGCGAGCGCGTCAACCCATCCGGCGAGGTCATTGCCCAGCACCAGCGGGAAGTGCGCGGCACCCTTCGATCCGGGCAGACGCCGACCGTAGCCGCCGGCCCGCTTGAGGTCGATCGGGTTGACCGAGGTCGCCGCCAGTCGGACGCGCACCTGCCCCGGTGCGGGCAGCGGCAGGTCGCCGCTGCGCACCTGGGCTTTCGTCTCGCTGCAGATTCGCGCGATGTAATCCGCGTCGAGCAGCGGGTTGATCGGGCTGGCGATGCCCGCGGCCTGTGCGCCCCACAGCGCCAGATGGCCCTCGATCAGGTTGGGCAGCAGGATCGCCACGGCGCCCCCCGGTGCCACGCCACGGGCATGCAGCAGGTTCGCCATCCGGTGGATCCCGGCCAGCAACTCGTCGTAGCGCAGTTCGCGGGTCGGCGCGTCCGCGCCGGCGGACGTCAACAGGCGCAGTGCGATGCGCTGCGGCCAGCGCTCGCAGGCGGCCCGAATCAGGTCATAGGTATTTTCGGCACTCAGGCACTCTTGCCAGGGAGTGCGCTCGATGCACTCGATGTCGGCGAGACAACGGGCGACCGGGGGAGCGGCGACGGCGACGGTGTCGGTCATGATCGATGAGTCCATGCAGGTCGGCTGATGCTGCGGGCGATGCCCGGCTCGCGGGTGTCGAGCCACGCCTCGATGCGTCCGCGCACGATCTTCAGCGCCGCATCGAAGACCTTCGCCCTGGCGCGCGGCGGACGGCTCACAGCACCGCCCCAGTCAGCTCGCCATGAGCCGGCGTGGCCGGCGTCGGTGCGGCCTCGCGCACCACCCCGAACCAGGCGGCGTAGAGCGCCGGCACGAAGAAGATGGAGAGCACGGTGGCCACCGTGAGGCCACCCATGATGGCGATCGCCATCGGCCCCCAGAACACGCTCGAGGTCAACGGGATCATCGCCAGCACCGCGGCTGCGGCAGCCAGCACCACCGGTCGGGTGCGCTGTACGGCGGCCTCGACGACCGCATTCCAACGGTCGCGACCGGCCTCGATTTCGAGGCGCACCTGATCGACCAGGATCACCGAGTTGCGCATGATCATGCCGGCCAGCGCGATCACGCCGAGGATGGCGACGAAGCCGAGCGGCGCCTGGAACAGCAGCAGTGCGGCGACCACGCCGATCAGGCCGAGCGGTGCGGTGAGGAACACCATGGTCATCAGCGAGAAGCTCTGCAGTTGCAGCATCAGGATCAGCAGGATGCTGACCAGCATCACCGGCGCCACCGCCATCAGCGCGGCGTTGGCCTTGTCGCTCTCCTCGACCGCACCGCCGACGTCAATGCGATAACCCGACGGCAGTTTCGCCTCGATCGCGCGCAACTGCGGACGGATCGCCTGGGTCACCGAAACGCCCTGCTTGCCGTCGATCACATCGGCGCGCACGGTGATCGCCATGTCGCGATTGCGCCGCCACAGCACCGGCTCTTCCAGCGTCTCGACCAGCCGAGCCACCTGGGACAGCGACACCACGCTGCCCTGGCGCGTGTACAGGTTGACGTGCTTCAGCGTTTCGATGTCGAGGCGCTCGTTCGGCACCGCGCGCGCCACGATGTCGACCAGGTCCTCGCCCTCGCGCAGTTGCGACAGCGGCGCGCCATTCATCAGCGTCTGCGTCACCAGCGCGACGTCGCTCGGCGACAGCCCCAGCGCGCGCACCTTGTCGTGGTCGAGTTCGATGCGCAGCGTGCGCACCGGGTCGTTCCAGTCGAGCTGCACGTCGCGCACATCGGGATTGGCGCGCACCACCTGCTCCACCTCACGCGCGATCCGGCGCACCACCTGGGTGTCCGCGCCGACGATGCGGAACTGCACCGGGAAACCGACCGGCGGGCCGAGTTCGAGGCGGGTGACGCTGACCCAGGCTTCCGGGAACTGCTGGTCGGCGTTTTCCATCAGGCGCGAACGCACGCGTTCGCGCGCGGCCAGATCCTCGGTCATCACCACGAACTGGGCATAACCGGGATTGGGCAACTCGGGGTTGAGCGACAGGTAGAAGCGCGGCGCGCCGGCGCCGGTATAGGCGGTGTAGAAGCGCACGTCCTCGTCCTTGGACAGCAGCGCTTCCATGCGCTCGACTTGGGTGGTGGTCGCGGCGAACGAAGCGCCCTCCTTGACCCTGAGTTCGACGATCAGTTCCGGTCGCGTGCTGCTCGGGAAGAACTGCTGCGGCACGAAGCGGATGGCGAACACGGCGATGGCCAGCGCCAGCACGGTCGCGCCGAGCACCCACCAGCGGCCTTCGATCGCGCGGTTGATCCAGCCGCGCAGCCGGCGGTAGAACGGCCCCTGATACGGGGCGTCGGCGTGGTGGTGCTGACCGAAGTCCTTGGGCAGCATGTTGACCGCCAGATAGGGCGTGAACAGGCCGGAGACCACCCACGAGAACAGCACCGCGGCGCCGACGATCCAGAAGATGCCGCCGGCGTATTCGCCGGTGGTCGACTTGGCGAAACCGATCGGCATGAACGCCGCGATGGTGACCAGCGCACCGGTGAGTCGCGGCATCGCCGTGGCGGTGTACGAATAGGCGGCGGCCTTCTCGCGCGCCCAGCCGGCTTCCATCTTCACCACCATCATCTCGACGGCGATGATGGCGTCGTCGACCAGCAGGCCGAGTGCGATGATCAGCGAGCCGAGCGAGATGCGCTCCAGGTTCCACCCCAAAGCCAGCATCGCCAGCGCGACCACACCGAGCACCAGCGGCACCGACATCGCGACGATGATGCCCGAGCGCCAGCCGAGGCTGACCAGACTGACCAGGATGACGATGATCAGCGCTTCCAGCAGCGAGCGCTCGAAATCCCACACCGCTTCCTTGACCGTGGTCGGCTGATCGGCGACGCGTTCCAGCTCGATGCCGTGCGGCAGCTCGTTCTGCACCGATGCGACCGTTTCCGCCACCGCCTCGCCGAGATGCACCACGTTGCCGTCGTCGGTCATGACGACGCCGAGCATCAGCACCAGTTGCCCGTTGTGGCGCACCGTGTAGCTCGGCGGATCCTCATAGCCGCGCGCGATGGTGGTGAAGTCGCCGAGGCGGATCAGCCGACCGGCGGCCGCGACCGGCAGGTTGCGGATATCGTCGAGGCCGGCGAACTGGCCGCTGACGCGCACGTAAACGCGATCGCCGCGGGTGTCGACCGAGCCTGCGGCGATCACCGCGTTCTGGCTGCGCAGCGCTTCGGCGATTTCCTGCGGGGTGATGCCGAGCGCCGCCAGGCGCTCGTGCGAGAACTCGACGTAAACCCGCTCGGCCTGTTTGCCGAGCACATCGACCTTCTTCACCATCGGCACCTGCAGCAGGCGGCGCTTGATGACTTCGACCGCGTCGGCGAGTTCGCCGAGGTCATAGCCGTCGCCCTTGACCGCGTACATCAGGCTGTAGACGTCGCCGTACTCGTCATTGAACAGCGGACCGATCACCCCCTCGGGCAGTTCGGGACGGATGTCGTCGAGCTTCTTGCGCGCCTGGTACCAGGCCTCGCGCTGGTCCTTCTTCGAGGTACCGCCGTGCACCGTGATGGTCATGCCACCGAAGCCCTGGCGGGCGAAGGTGGAGACCTTTTCGAAGTGGTCGAGCTGCTCGAACTTCTTTTCCATGCGGTTCAGGACCTGGTCCTGCACCTGCTGTGCGGTGGCACCCGGCCACAGCACCATGGCGGTCATCGACGGCACCGAGAAGTTCGGATCCTCCAGTTGCCCGAGGCGCGGGAAGCCGATGGCGCCGGCCCCGGCGATCAGCAGGATCAGGAACAGGACGACGGCGCGGTGATTCAGCGCCCACTCGCTGAGGTTGAACGATTTCATGGCGCCCCCTGATCCGCGACGACCGCCGTCGCCGGCTGCGGCAATGCGACGATCAGGCCCGGGGACATTTTCTGCACGCCCGCGGCAACCACAAGCGTGCCTTCATCGAGGCCCGACACCAGCACCGCTTCGCTGCGGAAGCCACGCACTTCGACCGGCACCAACTCGACACGCGCGAGCGCATCGGCGTCGGCGACACGACGCGCCGCCCACACCGCGGGTTTGCCGTCGATCTGGCTCAGGGCCGCAGCCGGAAGCAACGCGGCGGTGCTGTCGGAAACGAGGTGTTCGGCGATCAGCGTGGCACTGGCGCCGAGCGGCAAGCGGCTGGGATCGACCGGCTTGAGCCGTGCGCGGTAGGTGCGCGTCTGTGCCGTTGCCTGGGCCGACAGCTCGCGCAGCTCGACGCTGAAGCCATCCTCCGGCGCGCTCGCCAGGAAGGCGCGGTAACGCGACTGCTTGAACGCATCGAGATGGGCCTCGGGCACGTCGGCGACGATCTCCGGTTCGCCCTCGTTGGCGATCGCGATCACCGGCTGGCCGGCGGCGACCACCTGGCCGGCCTCGAAACGCACCGCGGTCACCACGCCGTCGCTGGAGGCGCGCAGTACCGCATATCTGACCTGATTGCGCGCCAGTTCGAGCCGACGCTGCTCGGCGCTCGCCGCGGCGCGCGCGGTGTCGAGCGCGCTCCTGGCGCGTTCTTCGTCGGAGGCGCTGACCGAACCGTCCAGCTTGAGCGCCTGCAGGCGCTGCCAGTCGGATTCGGCCTGGCGCCGCTGCGCGTTGGCGGCATCCACCAGACGCCGCGCGGCGTCCTCGGCGAGCCGGTAATCGGTGTCGTCGAGCAGCGCCAGCACGTCGCCCTCGGCGACCTGCTGGCCGACGTCGACCTTGCGCTCGATCACCTTGCCGCCGACGCGGAAGGCCTGCTCGACCTCGACCCGCGACTGCACCGAGGCGAAGTAGCGATGGGTCTCGAGCGCCTGCTGGTAATGCACCTCGACCGCGCGGATCGGACGGTGAACCTCGGGCGCCGGTGCCTGCGACGAGCAGGCGCCCAGCAACAGGAGAATGGCGGCAGCGACGGGAGTCGCGAGCAGTTGAGTTTTCACGACGGGTCCTTGGTGACGGAGGCGGAAGAGGGGGAGACGGGTGCTTGCTTCAGATCGGCAGCGGCGGCGCTATCGGCTTCAAAAGCCTGCCAGCCGCCGCCCAACGCCTTGAACAGGCGCACGCTGCCCTGCAGCAGTTCGGTGTCGCTGTCGTTGGCGCTCAGGCGTGCCGCGAGCCGGGCGCGCTGCGCATCCAGCAAGGGCAGCAGATCGATCTGGCCGCGGTCGTAGAGCGACTGCGCGTGGCCGAGCGCGGCGTCGGCGGAAGCTGCGGCAGCGGCCAGCACGCCGGCGCGCTGGCGTTCGCCCTTCAGCGCGACCAGTGCGTTCTCGACATCTTCCAGCGCGCGCACGATGGCGTCTTCGTAGCCGAGCAGCGCAGCGGACTGCTCAGCTTCGGCGATCTCGTTGCTCGCACGGGTGCGACCCCAATCGAACAAGGGCATCGTCAGCAGTCCTGCGGCGTTGCCGAAGCGCGCGCTGCCGAGGCCGATGCCGTTGACGTCGACGTTTTCGCGACCGAACAGCGCGCCGACGAACAGGCGCGGGAACCACTCCGCGGCAGCCTGCTGGCGGCGATAGTTGGCGGCGTCGAGCTGGGCGCGCGCCGCCAGCAGGTCGGGACGCCGCTCGAGCAGTTCGGCCGGCTGGCCGGAAACGACCTCCGGCACCGCGATGCGGCCGTCCCAAGGCTCGATGGCCGCGGCAGCGGTCGGTTGCTCGCCGATCAGCACGGCGATGCGGTGGCGCGAGACGGCGACCAGGGTCTGAAGCGACGTGATCGCCGAACGCGCGCGCTCGGCATCGGTTTGCGCGCGCTCGACATCGAAAGACGAAGCAAGGCCGACACGCTGGCGTGCTCTCACCTGACGCAAGGTCTCGTCCTGTGCCGCGGAAATCGCGCGCACGGTGTCGAGCTGGCGCTCGGCGCCGATCAGCATGAAATAACTGGTGGCGACGTCGGTGATCGCCAGCAGGCGCACACCGCGCGCCTGATCCGCGGTCGCCAGCGCCTGCGCGTCCGCCGCCGCGGCGCCGGCGCGCAACCGCCCGCTCAGATCGATTTCCCAGGACACGTCGAGCCCGGCGTGGCTGCGGTCGACTTCTGGAAAGGCCAACTGCTTGCCACCCGAATAGTCGCCGTCGGACTGCGTCGTGCCGGCATTCAGGCCGAGGCTCGGCAGCAGCCACGAACGGCTGATGGTGGCGCCGGCACGCGCCGCCCGCACCCGCTCGGCGGCGATGCGCACGTCGCGATTCTCGCGTGCCGCGCGTTCGATCAGCCCGGCCAGCACCGGATCGCCATAACCCTGCCACCAGGCGATCTCGGCGGCGGCATCGGCGGGCGCCGCCGCCGCAAAGCTTTCCGGCATTTCGACGCCGGAGCTGAGCATCGGCGTGGCGCAGCCGGCAAGCGCCAGTGTCAGCGCAAGAGCAAGGGTCGCCGCGACCGCACGCGTGGGGCGACGCGGGAGGGGGAGCGGTCGCGGCGACGTGAACCGGCTGCGCAGCGATGTGGGAAAGTCGGGCATCGCGATGTCTCTCAAGTAGTTCGTCGATGGCGGTCAGATTAGGTATCCGGCGCCGACGAAGGGTCAGCGAACGGTGGGCGTTCGGTCGGGGATGGGTGCCGTTCCTGGCAAGTCCTCTTGTCCGTTGGCTGCTGCGTCTGCTCGCACACCAGGACTTCGTCGGTCTCACGGACCGAGTTCTTGTCCGCAAAGAACGCAAAGAACGCAAAGAGAGCTGAATGCACGCGTTGCGCCGCGGTCCAGCTTGCAACTGCCGCACCATCCGCAGGCTTTGCTTTCCTTTGCGTCCTTTGCGTCCTTTGCGGACAACTGATCCTGGGTCAGCTACCTGCGGTACGCCTGTTGGGCGCGTCTCGATCGAGTCCGCTGCCTGGCGCGGGCCCAACGGCCCGTAGCGGCGTTCTTGCCGCTCCCTACAGCCGCTTCCGCCGGCCCATGATTTCGCGGCGGCAGGCTTCGCCGAACACGCGCAGCGGATCGGCCTCTGCCGAGCGCGCCAGTTCGCGCACCTCGGTCACGCTCAGGTTGGGCGCGAAGTACTGGTCACTGATGCGATCCAGCAACAGCTTCGCGGCGGAAAGCACCTCGTCCGATGCGCACAGGCGGATGCGGTTCAACAAGGCGTAGGCCGGCAGCAGCGTTTCCGGCTTCGCCAGTTCGTGCTGCAGCGAGTCGACGATCAGGCGCGCGCATTCGGCGACGAACTCGCCGTACAGCGCCTCGTGCTTCTGGATGTCTTCGCGGACCAGTTCGCGACGGTTCTGGATGCGCTGGTTGGCGACCGTGACGGTGGCGCCGACCACCGTACCCATCAAACCCGACAAGGCGGTCAGGAAGCCCAGGTCCATTTGCGTGGGTCTTGCCTTGCGTCAGCGCGCGTCCGGCAGCGTGCCGGGCGCATCGATTTCGTTGCCGATGAGTTGCAACAGCTCGGCGGCTGACGCGAAGTCCTGCTGGCGGCAGGTGACGATGTTCTCGATGCGGCCGCACAGCGCATCGCGGGTTGCTTCCTGGCGCAGCTTGAGCAGGTAGACGCGGCGCGTCGGGTATCTGGGATCGTTGGCAAGTGACATCGGAGTTGGCGCTTGAAATGACTGGCGCCAAGGCTAGGCACGACTCGCGTGCGAGTGGTCAGCGAACCGTCGCCGTTAGGTCAGGCGAGGGTTGGCCTGGGCGCAACGCTGATTTGCGCACCAACCAGGAGCGCGTGGCAACTGTCGAAACGCGTCATCCGTTCGACGACTCGCGCTTGGAATACCCGGTTGCCGTGGCGCAAGCCCGTTGAGCCGATCAGTCAGGCAATTCAATCACCGGATCGATGAATGCAACGCCCAGCGATGTGAAGTGCTTGCCATTGTGCGTCAGCACCAGCAAACCGTTGGCGACTGCCGTCGCAGCGATGGCTACATCGGCGAACCCGGGATGCCGGCCAATGGCGATCGCCTGGTCCGATAGCTCGCCCGCTATCCGCCCCGCGCGAGCATCGAAAGGCAAGATTCGCTGCTCGCCGTTCTCGATCAGGGCATCGAGCCAGTTTGCCAGCGCGTCGGCGCGCTCCGCTGCTCCGGCACGACGCAGCTTGCGGATTCCTTGCTCGACCTCGGCGACGGTGATTGCAGAGATGTACAGCGCATCGTTATGCGCGCGAATCCAGTTGGCCAGTGTCTCGGCGGGAGGAGCCTTGCCGGGTGCCAGCAGCGACAGGACCGAAGTGTCGAGCAGGTAACCCGAGTTCACAGGTCGATTCCCCGCAGCGGCGCCTCGTCGCGCTCGAACTCGACATCGCCGGGGAATGCAAGCAGCAAGTCGGCAAATGACGGCTGGTCCATGGGGTAAAGGCGTCGGGCATCATCCACCGGCACGAGCACCGCCGCAGCCCGCCCGTGGCGCGTGATCGTGGTCGGTCGACCATGCTCGGCGGCGTCCACCAGCGCCGAGAATTTCGCCTTGGCATCGCGAATCTGGATTGACTGCATCGGCCTTCTTCAAACTATGACTACATGAGGTCACATTAAAGAGCGGATGCCCGTCGGTCAAGTCTCAACCGACGCTTGGGTTCGGTGTCGCCGCCTTTTACTTGACCGCAAACCACCAGAAATCGGTCAGCTGTTCACGAGGCGATGCCGATTGAGCAAGCGGCGCGCCGTGGCGATGGCGCTGGTGTCCTGCGCCTCTTCGAGTTGGTCCGCCAACGCCGCCAGCCCGGACAAATCCTCGGAGGTCGGCGTGTTGTGCTCGACGAGTTCGATCAGCGCGAGCAATTCCAGCCAGCGGGCGCCTTGTGCGCGGGCCTCGACGATGGCTTCGCGGACGGAATCCTGTGCGCGTCCGGATCGATCCTGTGCGCGCGCGATGCGCGCCTCGATCAGCCGCAACTGCGGCAGATAGATGCGCTCGTCGAGGCGCTCGACCAGCGCCAGCGCCGCGTTCAGCAGCGCCTGCGCCGCCAGCAGGTCGCCGGCCGCGACCAGCGCCTCGGCGGCATAGCCCATCGTCTCGGTTGCGCCCGACTGCATCCCGAGCGCGAGGTTCTGCTCCAGCGCATCGCGAATCTGTTGGTAGCCATCGCCCGGCTGCTCATGGCGCGTCTGCGCCCAGCCCTGGAACCACAGACACGCGCTGCGACCCTGCGCAAGCGCGAACTCATCGGCCAGCGACTGCATTTCGGCGGCGATCGCGGCCACGCGGTCGGCATCGCCAAGACGAATTTCGAACAGCGCCTCGCACCACAAGGCGACCATCACCGACATCGGCTGGCCCAGACCGCGGGCGCGCGCCAGCGCCGCGTCGAGGTGGGCGCGTCCCTGGCGCAGCAGCCCCAGATGGAGCAAGGGCAGCGCCAGCAAACCGCGCGCCGTTACCTGCGGATCGGCGATGAAGCCGAGCAATCGCGTCTCCGCGGCCTCGGTCAGTGAGGCGATCGCCGGCAGCACGCGCTCCAGCGCGCGGCGGGCCGCGGCTGGCCGGCCTTGCATGTTGTGCACCTGACCTTGCACGGTGCTGGCAGCCACCACCAGCAGCGCGTCGTCGCTGCTGTCGCCGAGCGCCTCGGCGCGCGCAGCGATCAGCAGCGCCTCGTCGTACTCGCCGCGCAGGCACAACAGGAATCCGAATCCGTGCAGCAGCAATCCACGCGACGGGTGCTCCGGCGCATCCGCGAGGCGACTGAATGCCCGGGCGAACGCGGCGCGGGCGTGGTCTCCTGCGCCGCGCGCGTGGAACGAGGCGACCCCGGTCAGCGTGACCAGCGTGATCGCGAGCTCGGTCTGCTCGCGAGTGGCCGGCAGCGGCGCGAGCAAGGCGAGTGCGCGCTCGCCGAGCGCGATGCATTCGGCCGGGTGCAGTTGCCGAATGGCGGTCAGCGCGGCTTCGGCGAAGTAACGCGCGGCGGGCAACGGCAGACGCCCCTGTTCGAAGTGCGCGGCAAGCTCGGCTGCCGCCACCGGCGTGCCTGCTGCGCGCTCCTGCTCGAGCGCAGCGGCGACGCGCCGGTGCATTTCGATGCGCGCCGGTTTGCTGGCGCGATCGAGCAGCACCTGGCGATACAGCTGGTGGCGAAAAGCAAAATGACCACCCGGCGAGTCGCTCTCGCCGTCTTCGCCGGGTAGCGCGACCAGCCAGTAGTGTTCGCAGGCCAGTGCATCGCAGAGCCGGTGAACCTCGAGCACTTCGCGGCCCAGCACGCGCGCCAGGGTTTCAATCCGGAACAACGAGCCGCAGATCGCGGCGGCGGCGAGCAAGGCGCGCCTGTCGGCATCCAGACGCGCA
Organism: uncultured Rhodanobacteraceae bacterium; assembly: GCA_937928755.1. Classification (GTDB taxonomy): domain Bacteria; phylum Pseudomonadota; class Gammaproteobacteria; order Xanthomonadales; family SZUA-5; genus JADKFD01. The sequence continues at coordinate 13,801 of CALEZI010000070.1, forward strand.
AGATAATGGTCGATCAACGCAGACAGATTCTGCGGGATGGGAATGCTCGCCAGCGCCGCAGCCGCGTCGCCGCCGGCGGCCAGGCGTGCCGCGACGTCGTCCGCGACCGAGGCGAGGAACAAGGGCACGCCATCGGTGCGATCGAGCAGCGCGCGCACAAGCGCATCGTCGTGCGCCAGGGCCGGCGCATGTCCGGCGAGGTAGGCCGCGATCTCGAGCTCGGTGAACGAGTCGAGCACGATCTCCACGCACAACTGGTGCACGCGCAAGTCGTGGCGCAGCGTATCCAGCGGATGGTCGAAGACAACCACCTCGGCCAGGCGAAAGCTCGACAGCCACAGCAGGCGCGCCGGCCCGCGGCGGCGCGCGATATAGTCGATGAGTTGAATCGTTGCGCGGTCGGCCCAGTGCAGATCCTCGGTCACCAGCAGCAGCGGCCGCTGCTCGGTGTAGCGATCGAGGAACTCGCCCATCTCGCGCAGCATGCGCTCGGGGTTCACGCCCGCCAGTTCGCGCATCAGTGACTCGCGCTGCTCCACGCTGCTGAGCCACGGCAACTGCAGCAGCCAGGTCGGCGCGATGTCGCGCAACATCGGCGCCACCGACGCATCACGGCGGGCGAGCGTCGCCAGCGCATCGAGCAGCGCGTGATACGGCTCGCCGGCGCCGAAGCCCTGCACGCACTGTCCACGGGCGCAATCGACAGCGCCGAGCCGGGCGATGAACTGCTCGATCAATGTGGTCTTGCCGATGCCCGGCTCGCCGGCAACCCAGGCGATCACGCGCTGCCCATTGCACGCGCGTTCCCAGGCGGCAGCCAGGGTGGACAGCTCCATGGCGCGTCCGACAAAGCCCGGCGCGGCGCGCTCGACATCGGGAACGCGCAAACCGGCTTCCGAAGTGTACGCAAGCGCGCCGGCAGGGGCGCTCGCCGGGGTTCCCGCAGCGCTCGGTTGGGCCAAGAAGCGATAGCCGCGACGCGCTACCGTTTCGATGTAGCGGGGGCTGCGCGGGTCGTCGCCGAGCACCGTGCGGATATCGCTGATCGCGCCCTTGAGTACCGAGTCGCTGACGAACCGATGCCCCCACACGGCGTCGAGCAGAGCATGTTTGGTCTGCAAGGTTCCGGGCCGACGGGCCAGTGCACACAGCAGCGCGAAAGGGGTCGGCGCCAGCGCGATCGGGTCCCCGCCACGCCGCAGGCGCGCATTCGCCTCTTCGAGTTCGAACTCGTCGAAGCGGAGGTGAATGGGTTCGGGGACCGCGGCGCCGGACATTACTTCGCTTCTCTTTTCGACGCGTTCGGGTCATTGAGCGTGGAAATGATGGTCTTCCACTTGCAAGCGGACAAGCTCGTCGGCGAGCGCGTCGATGCGGCTCACGCAAAGACGCGATCCAAGGCGCGGCCTCGGCATCACGTCCGAGTGCATGCAGCGCGCGAAAATGCACCAGTGCGGCCTGCATCTGAGCTGATCGGTTCCAACTCGCTACGGCGATCGGCGCCGCGCCGAGGCTCTCGCGGCTGAGCGCCAGGGCGCGCTCGATGTCTCCGCTATCGAGCGCGATCGCGGCGCACGCCGCCAATCCATCCGCGCCCTGCGCGGCGCCCTGATCGAAACGCTCGCGCACGAGGCCTCATTGCCATTCGGCATTCCCGTTCGCCCGTGGATGGGGATCGCGCCAGGCACGGACCACTATCCACCGCTGACGCACGCTTTCGCCGCCGCCTGCGCCGCCAGCACCCGCGAATGCGCCGGCCCGTAACTGCGCAGCAGCATGCTGGCGATCCGCTCGGCCAGCGCACAGTCCTGCATGTCTCGATCCTGCTGCAACGCCAGTTGTACGCGCAATGCCCCGGCCAGCGATGTGTGGCCGTCCGGATTCGCCCGCTCCAGCACCGCGATGGCGGGGCTGATCAGTTCCTGCGCCGCCGCATTCTGGCCGGTGTGTTGCAGGGCATCGGCCAGTTCGACGGCACAGATCGCGGTCTCTTCATGATCATTTCCGTGCAGCGTTCGATAGCGTTCCAGGAGCGGCTGCAACAACGCTATCGCGGCATCGAAGCGACCCTGGTCCACATCCAGCCGCGCCAGTGCCAGATCCTGAGTGAGCACATTGCCGTGGTCAGGACCCACCAGGATCACGTACTGCTCGCGCGCTTCCCTGAAGTAGCGCGCCGCCTCGGCGTACTGCTTCTGCGCCGCCTTGGTCACGCCCAATTGGTAAAGTCCGGTAGCGATGTTGGTGTGCGGATCGGTGAACAGACTGCGGCGGATCGCCAGCGATTCCAGATGCGCGGCCTCGGCGTCGGCGAAGCGCTCGGCGCGCGTCAGCGCGGCAGCATGGTTGTGCAACACATTGGCGATCGCACGCGGGTTGGCATCGGGGAGCTTGCGCATGCCATCCAGTGCTGCGGCGAAGGCGGTCGCCGCATCGTTGTACTCACCACGCTCATAGGCATTCAGGCCGACGTCCGAGAGCAGCCACAGCGTCTGTTCGGCATTCGGTCCGATGGCCTTCGTCGCGATCGCATGCGCGCGAGTGATCACCGCGTTGGCTTCGTCGAGCGCTCCCTGCTTTCTCAGGTTGTTTGCCAACAAGCTGAGCGCATCGGTCACTTCCATGCTGGACTCGCCATGCAGCTTGACGATCACATCCAGTCCGGCGCGCAACTGCACCTCGGACTTCTCGTAGGCCCCGAGGATGGTGTAGACATTGCCCAGCAGCAGCTGGATGCGCGCGCGCACTTGCGGTTGGTCGGGAAATTTCTTGTCGAGGTCGACCGCCGCGAGATCCAGCGCATCGCGCACGCTGAGTTCCTTGCCCTTGCCGGCATCCGGGGTTGCCTTCGCCAGCAGTTGCGTCAGGAAGTTGGTGACCGCCTCGGCGGTGACCAATGCAGTCTGCGCCCGATCGCGCTCGGCGCGCGCAATGCTTGCCTGCCACAGCGAGAACGCCGATCCAGCGAGCACCGCGACCAGCGCCAGCGTGGCGAAGGCCGCCGCGAGCACGTGGCGACGCAGGAAGCGCCCGGTTCGATAGCGCCACGCGCCGCGCCGCGCCTGAACTGGCTCCAGCGCCAGATGTCGAGCGAGATCCTCGGCGAGCGCCTCGACGCTGGGATAGCGTTGCTCCGGCTCCTTGCGCAGCGCCTTGGCGACGATGGCATCGAGATCGCCGCGCAAGCGGGCAGTGAGTGCTGCCGGCGTCAGTCTGCAGCGCGCGGCACGCTCGATGGCATCGCTGCCTTCGCCCGCGGCGCGCGAAGGCGCCATGGCTTGTTCGTGCAGGATCGCCTGCTCATAGGCCGCCGGCGTCGAATCGCTCTGCCCGAATGCGCGCTTGCCGGTGAGCAATTCGTAAAGCAGCAACCCCAGCGCGTGCACGTCGACACCAGTGGTGATCGGCGCACCGCTGACCTGCTCGGGCGACGCGTACTCCGGGGTAAACGAGCGCAGCGTCTGCGTCGACGCAGTACCCGCGCCCTGCAGCAGCTTGGCAATGCCGAAGTCGAGCAGCTTGACCTGCCCGTCGGCGGTCACCAGGATGTTTGAGGGCTTGATGTCACGGTGAACCACCAAGCGTCGGTGCGCATAAGCCACGGCGGCGCACACCTGCAGGAACAGGCGAATGCGTTCATCGACCGCGATCTGGCGCTCGTCGCACCAGCGGCCGATCGGCAGGCCGTCGACGTAATCGAGCACCAGGAACGGACTGCCGTCGGCGTTGCTGCCGCCGTCGAGCAATCGCGCGATGCCCGGATGATCCAGCCCGGCGAGAATCTGGCGCTCGGCTTCCAGACGGCGATCCATCTCGCTGCCTGGCCAGTCGGTGCGCAACAGCTTGACCGCCGCCTGCTGGGCGTAGGCGCCGTCATCGCGCTCGGCCAGATACACGGTACCCATGCCACCGCGGCCAATCTCTCGCAGCAGCCGCCAGGCACCCGCGCGCATGCCGGTCAGGCGCGCGTCGTCTGCGGCGCGCTGATCGTCGGCCAGCGCCTGCAGCAGCGCGGGGGCGACCGCGGCCAGTCGAGGCGATTGCTCGTCGGCCCGCTCATCGCCCGCAAGCAGTGCTTCAACTTCGGCGCGCAGCCCGGGTTGGTCAACGCAACGGGCATCGAGAAATGCCCGGCGTTCGGCGGCAGGCAGTTCCAGCGCCTGCTCGAACAGCGCCCGCACCTTTTGCCAGTCTTGCTTCGAGGTCATGCGTACTCCAGAAAGTTGTTCCGCGATGGTTTCGAGGATTAGCGTTTGCGATCGCCGCACGCGCCGTTGTCGGGGCATGAAAAAGGGGCAAGGGGCAAACGGCAGGCCCAACCTCGCCGCACGGTCGGACTGAGCGTGGGCCTAGTCCCCTGCCCCCCGCCCCGTTTTTCAGGGCGCCAGTGCCGGCAACCCACACAGCGCCCGCGCTTGCTCCAGGCGTTCGCGATAGGCCGGGTACTTGTCCGCAAGCTTGACCAACTCGGCATGCTCGGTAGGATCGGCACCCGCGGCGCCAGACAACTTGCAGTGCAACCGCGCTCGCAACACGCGTGCTACGGTCGTGAAGTTGTGCTCGGCGCCCACGGTGGCAATGCCGATGCGCACGGCATTTTCGCTGTGCTCGAGTGCCTCCGGATCCTGCCCGACGGACTCCAGGGCGTTGGCCAGATTGTGGCTCACGATGCCGACCTGCCAGTGCTCGGGACCCAGCAGACGCTGCGTCAGAGGCAGGGACTCGCGATAGGTTGCGATCTGCTCAGTGTGGCGGCCCATCTTCATGTAGAGATTGCCCAATGCGCCGAGCGCGCCGGGCAGGTCCAGGTCTCGCGATGGCGCCGCGCGCCTGATGTCGGCGATCACGGCATTGACCAGCTTCTCGGCTGCCGCGAACTCGCCCTTGCTCGCAAGCCGACGGCTAACCATCAGGCGCACCGCCTCGAGGCGTGACGGCTCGAGCGCCGGATCGGCTTCCAGCATGCCAAGCAAGCGTCCATAGATCGCATCCGTGCGTGCTTCGGAATCGGGCAACTGCAATGTGATTGCGCCTTGCAGGTTGAGGATGCGCGCGATCAGTCGAAGGTCGGGATCGGGCTGCGCCTCGGTCCATTCCAGCGCCTCCAGCGCGATCGGTTCGGCCAGCGTCGGTTGGCTGGTGTCATTCAGATTGACACCGAGCAGCGTCAGATCGAGGCCCCACTCCGGATAGCTGCCAAGGCTGCGACCGAGCGTCACCAGTTCCTGGCTGAGCGCCAATGCCTCCGGAGGCAGCCCGAGTCCCATGTAAGCCTGAGTCATCGAACGCATCAACGCCATGCGGGTCAGCGGTTCACCTCCGAGTTCGGTGCGGATGCGCACCACCGCTGCATCGAGCAGCGCCTTGGCGCTGACCGCTTCACCGGCACGCTGCCGCGGATCGGCGTGACTGAACACACCGACCAGGAAACCTGACAACTGTTCCGCGCGGCTGGCCTGAGCGCTGACCAGATCGCGCTGCTGGCGCACCTGGTCAGCCTGCCACAGGGCCAACGCCAAGCCGCCGATCAGTGCCAGCAGCACCGCGCCAGCCAGTGCCGTGCTGAGCGCATGCCTTTGCAGAAATCGCCCGGCGCGGTAACGCCGATTGCCGCGTCGTGCCGCGACCGGCCGGTGCGCCAGATAACTCTGCACATCGGCGGCCATCGCCTCGACCGAGGCGTAGCGTTGCGCCGGCTCCTTGCGCAGTGCGCGCAGCACGATCGCATCGAGATCACCGCGCAGGCGCGCACTCAGGCTGGCCGGGTCAAGCTGGCGCGCTTGCGCCGCCTGGTGGTTCTCGGCATCGGTTTGCGCCGCTACGCGCGAGGGGCTCTGCGGTTCCTGGGTCAGGATCGCCTGTTCGTAGGCGGCGGGCGTGGAGGCCGTGCTGCCATAGGGCCGGCGACCGGTCAGCAACTGGTACAGCAGCAGCCCGAGCGCGTAGACGTCGACGCCGGTGGTGACGGCCTCGCCGCGCAGTTGCTCGGGCGCCGCGTATTCAGGGGTGAACAGGCGCGCGGTCGACGCGCTTTGACCACCGTCCGTGTGGATCAGCTTGGCGATGCCGAAATCGAGCAGTTTGACCTGCCCTTCGCTGTTCACCAGGATATTCGAAGGCTTCAGATCGCGATGAACGACCAGGCTGCGGTGCGCGTACTCGACCGCCGCGCACACCGACAGGAACAGGCCCAAGCGCTGCGTCAGGTCCAGATGATGGTTGTCGCAGTAGGCGTCGATGCTGGCGCCGACCACGAATTCGAGCACCAGATACGGCTTGCCATCCGCCGATACGCCGCCGTCGAGCAGGCGCGCAATGTTGGGATGACTGAGCGACGCCAGGATCTGTCGTTCGCTGCGAAAGCGCTGCAACAACTCGGCGCTGTCCCAGGTCGGACGCATCAGCTTGACCGCAGCCTGTTGCTGGTACTCGCCGTCGTCGCGCTCGGCCAGGTAGACCGCGCCCATGCCGCCGCGGCCGATTTCGCGCAGCAGTCGCCAGGCGCCGAGGCGCTGGCCCGCCCATTCATCGCGTTCGCGTGCGCGCTCGCCGCTGACCAGCGCCTGCAGCAGATCCGGCGCGACTGCGGCCACGGCGTCATCGGCCGCACGCGCAGCAGCGTCAGCAGCCAGCATGATTTCGACCTCGCGACGGACCGTCGCGTCGCCGCCGCAGGCGCCATCCAGAAATGCGCCGCGCAATTCGGGCGACAGTTCGATCGACCGTTCGAAGATACTGCGCACTCGTTGCCAGACTAGTGGATCCAAAGGCTAAACTCCTGTCCCGTTCATTGACATACGTTGAGTGCAGCCCATGCAGATCAGCGGTCGACATCGAAGATGAGCGAACCGACCGAACGCAAGGACGCGGGCGCGCTGACCGGGCAGTTTGCCGCTGCGGCTGACGATCCGGTGGTGCGCGCGCAACTGCTTGACCGGGTCTATGCCGACCTGCTCAAGATCGCCCATGCGGAGCTCGCGCGCCACCAGCGCGGGGCCACGCTGGACACTCGCGCGCTGGTCAACGAGGCCTACATCAAGTTGTTCGCCGGCGCTGCCAGCGACTACAGCAGCCGACAGCACTTCTTCGCGACCGCCGCGCGCGCGATGCGCCAGGTGATCATCCAGTACGCGCGGGCGCGGCTGGCCGATCGTCGCGGCTGCGGCGCCGAACATGTGTCGCTCGATCATCTCGACGCCCAGGCGCTGCCGATCGATTCACAAGCCGAACGCCTGGTCGCCATCGACGCCGCATTGAGCAAACTCGCTGAACTCGACCCGCGCCTGGCGCAGGTCATCGAGTTGCGTTTTTTTGCCGGCATGGAAGTGGACGAACTGGCCAATCTGCTCGAGGTATCCGTGCCCACCATTGTGCGCGACACCCGCACGGCCAAGGCGTTCCTGCAGAAAGAACTGGATCTGGCGACGCCTGAGGAGTGAGGGGCGGTTGGAAGCCGCGAAAGGACCGGAGCTCCCGTGGGAGCGGGCTCCCGCTGCGCAACGCGAACTGCTTTCAGGGATTTCCCGTCACTCTGCGATCAACTCCTCGATCGCAGCGCGAATACGCGCCATATCGTTCACGCAGATCTTGTGCCCGTCGCCGCCGTCAATGTCGCCGTCGTCGTCGTGGTACTCCATGCCCGGATGCACGAAACGGATGATGCCGGTCTTGTCCAGCAGGAAGGTCACCGATGTCGCCGGGCGCTTGGGGCCGGTCAACCACCAGTCCTTGAGCGTCTTGTTCCGCCAGTCCCAGTCGATGGCGATCGGGAACACGAATTGCCGGCTCTCCACGGCGCGCTGCACGCGCGCGACATCCAGCGGGTCATCGCGACCCGCTTTCGGATGAAACACGCCGATGACCTTGAGCCCGCCGGCTGAGTACTGTTCATGCAACTTGCGCAGGGCGGGCGCACTGCTGGCGCAGAACGGGCAAGTGTCGGTCCACCAACGAACCAGGACGACTGACCCACGCAGGTCTTGCAGTGACAGCGGCTCGGAGTTCAGCCACGCGTCGAACTGGAACGATGGCGCAGCGACGCCGATGCGGTCGTTGCCCGCAGATCGATCCAGCGCCTGAAGATTGGCCAGACCCGTCGCGATCTCCGCGTCGATTTCAGCGTCGGAATTTCCCTGCAGTTTCAGCACGTCTCGATAGTGAGCCCAGGAGTTGACCGGCTGGATGTCGGCGGCAGCAACGGCGGCCGCTGTGGTTGCGCAAACAAGCGCAAACAACACCAAAGTTCGTCGAATCATCGAATCTGCTCCATAGCCGGGAAACTCCAGAAACCTCCCCTCGAAACGCAACATCCGGCGCGTCACCGGTCGCGACGTATACGTCGCTCCTGCAACAACAGCGCAGTTCATGGCTCGTGGGCAGCGTCGAACCGAAGCACGTCTCGCAACGACGATTCCACGAGCTCAACCTGCTGCCCCCGTAGCAACCAGGCTCGCGACATAGAAACCCAACGCCGCACCGACGCCAATCAACGGAATGCGGAAGAAGTACAGCCTGGCGAGCACAACCAGGGCGCCGAGCATGAGCAGCCCCACGGTCAGCAGATACGCCGACTGAAACAGCAGAGCAGCGTGCGCGATGGCCAGATAGCCGTAGATCATCCCGAACAGCATCGCGCCCAAGCTGTGCGTTGCGTTGAACCCGACCCATGCGCGCCACATGGTGGTCTCGCGCGTAATGACCGGCGAAATCTGTTCCATGCTCGCGCGCAGCGCCGGATCGCGCGGCGTCAGCTTCGGCCCCCGAAAGGTGTAGAGCAGGTGCAAGGTGCCCAGCGTGAAGACTATCGCCCCACTGAGGACCATCAGTACTCGAGCAAGCAAGGGTCTCTCCTGGCCGGATTCGTACCCAGTTTCAGTTTCGCTGGCGCCCGTTCACTGGCCTGCCATTCTCGCACCAGTCATTGATGATCGCGATGTGCTCTGCGCAATGGCGAGGCAGACCGACACTGCAACTGTCGGTGAGTTCGTCGGGCGCGTTCGCCCGCTTCCGGGTCGCGCCATCCTGCGCCGCCAGATGAGCGGTCCGGATTGCGTACTGGCGTTCGAGTTGCGCCCCGAAATCGACGCCGACCGCATGCTGCAGTCGCTGCGGCTGATCACGCCCGCCGTCAGCCTTGGCTCCGTCGACACGCTGATCCTGCGCCCGGCGGCGCTGACTCACCGCGTGGTCGATCCCAAGGCACGTGCGGCCAGCGGTGTCAGCGAAGGCCTGCTGCGACTGTCGGTGGGAATCGAGGATGCCGAAGATTTATGGGCGGACCTGAAGCAGGCGATCGAGGCCACCGGGCAAAGGATGGCGCAGGCGGCTTGATTCGTCCGGCGCAGAAGCCGGCGAGCGGTTGCGTTTTGTAGAGCGGAGCTTGCTCCGCTGCCTTGAACGCCTCCAGCCGAGCAAGCTCGGCTCTACCAGAGCCAACGAGCGGTTGCTTCTTGCAGATTGCGCCGGTGCGCTTGCTGTGTAGCCGAGCCGAGCAAGCTCGGATCTACCAGAGCCGGCGAGCGGTTGCGTTTTGTAGAGCGGAGCTTGCTCCGCTGCCTTGAACGCCTCCAGCCGAGCAAGCTCGGCTCTACCAGAGCCAACAAGCCGTTGCTTCCTGCAGATTGCGCCGGTGCGATTGCTGCGTCACCGAGCCGAGCAAGCTCGGCTCTACCAGAGCCGGCGAGCAGTTGCTTTTCCTCAAAAGCAAAACCCGCGAACCTTGCGGCGCGCGGGCTTGCCTGAAACCGATCGGGTGGATCACCCGCGAATGCGGGTAATCCACCAAATGCCGGGGCATTCAACCGGTGGAATCTTCGCCTGCGGCGAAGCTTCCACTTTACGCCTTACCAGCCGTAGCCGAAGCCGAGGCCGGCGCTGCTCTCGTCGTTGGTGAAGGCACCGCCGAGCGTGAACGTCGCACGGTCGTTGATCTTGCGCTGATAACCAATGGCCAGTGACGACTCGCCACCCATGAAGCCGACACCTGCGGCGATGCGGTTATCCGACTGGATGCCCGAGGCGCTGGCCAGCATGGTGCTCATCGCGGCGCCCATCGCACCGATCTGGTCGATCTTCTCGTCCTGCTCGGCGAGACGGCCGTAGACCAGATTGAATTCGCCGTCGACGTAGTTGCGCAGATCGGTGAGACCATCGGTCAACTGGCCAAAGTTCGCCGCATCGGTGCGCGCCGTGCCATTTGCGACATTGGTCAGCGCACGCTCGTTGCCGGTGGAACCGAACGACACCGTGTTGGCGCGGGTGTTGGTCGAACCGTTGCCGATCGCCACGCTGTTGCTGGCACTGGCATTCGAGCTGGCGCCGAGCGCGACGCTGTTGGCGCCGCTGGCGGTGGCGGCGCGCCCATTCGCCGTGCTGTTTTCGCCGCTGGCGACCGCCGAGTTGCCGGTGGCCGTGGACAGCGCGCCGGTGGCCTGCGCCTGCCAGCCGCTGGCGGTGGCGCCACGACCGGAAGCGGTGGACTGGGTGCCGACAGCGGTCGAATGGAAGCCGGTCGCCTGCGCGCCCTGGCCTGCAGCGAGTGCGTCTTCGTCGCTGGCGACCGCGGCCGTGCCGACTGCCGTGGAGTTGACACTGGTGGCACGAGCGCCCTGGCCATTCGCGGTACTGGCGCTACCGCTGGCGACGGAGCCCTGACCGGTCGCGGTGCTGTTGGCGCCGCTGGCGGTGGCGGCGCGACCCGTGGCTGTGCTGTTGGCGCCGCTGGCGACGGCGTTATTGCCGGTCGCGGTGGCGAGGTCGCCGGTGGCGGACGATTGCCAGCCGGTCGCGGTGCCGCCGCGGCCGGAAGCGGTCGCCAGCGCACCGGTGGCCGTCGAGTGGAAGCCGGACGACACCGCGCCCTGGCCGGTGGCGGTGGCGTCTTCACCGGAAGCCACGGCGCCGGTGCCGGTGGCAGTGGTGTTGATGTTGATCGCCGCCGCGCCACGACCGGTGGCGGTGCTGTTGTTGCCGGTGGCCTGCGCCAACTGACCGGTAGCGGTGGAGTTTTCGCCGCTGGCACTGGCGCCCTGGCCGATCGCCGTGCTCTGCCCGCCGGTGGCGCGCGAGCCCTGGCCGAAGGCCGAGGAGTTGGCGCCGGTCGCGCGCGCGTCCTGGCCAACCGCCGTGCTGTTGGCGCCGGTCGCCTGCGCCGCGCGACCATTCGCCGTGCTGTTGTCGCCGCTGGCGATCGCCGTGTTGCCGGTGGCGGTCGAAAGCGCGCCGGTGGCCTGCGCCTGCCAACCCACTGCGGTCGAGCCGCGGCCCGACGAGACCGCCTGGCCGCCGATCGCGGCAGAGTGGAAGCCGGAAGCGATACTGTCCTGGCCGACCGCTACTGCATCTTCGTCGCTGGCACTGGCGCGGGTACCGATTGCGGTCGCGCGACGTCCGGTGGCGCGCGAACCGGGTCCGCAGGCGAACGCATCTTCGCCGGGCGCGGTGGACGTCGGCGCAGCCGGGGAGCGCTCTTCGCAAGTCTGGCCGGCGAAGGCCGAATTGGCGGCCAGCCCGAGCAACAGGGCGGCAACGAGCGGGGCACGGCGGAGCATTGGGGTGGTCATGGGGGTAGTCCTCGTTTCGATCAGGGGGTCGGTTCGGAGCTGGGGAAACGCCGCTGCCTTTGCGGGCGCACAGGCCCCGACCAGGCATCCGGCCATCCGCAACAGCTTGCGCCAAGCCCGTGCAGTGCAGTCGAGAAGCGCGGCGGGAGCCACCCTCCAGGTCGACTGCCCGGCAGCGGACGCGGTGAACGCGTGGGCATGTTACGGCGAATCGTAAAAAAAAGGGCCATCAATGTCCTCATTCTGCACATCTGTTTGATGGCCGCGGTCATCCTGAACGGAGCGCCGCGCGCAGACGGGCCATGCTGCCGGGTTCGGCGCCGGGGTCCCGCCCTATACTGGCCGACCAAGTACCCGGCACGACCCATGCAGGCTTACCGCGGATGACCGCCCGCTTTGTCCATCTGCGCCTGCACAGCGAATTTTCGCTGACCGACTCGACGGTGCGCATCGACGAGGTGGTCAAGGCCTGCGCCAAGCGTGGCATGCCGGCGCTGGCGCTGACCGACGACAGCAATGTGTTCGCCCTGTTGAAGTTCTTCAAGGCCGCCGAGTCCGCCGGTGTGCAGCCGATCGCCGGCGCCGATATCTGGGTGCAGGATGGCGACGACCCTGCGCGGCTGACGCTGCTGTGCGCCGATCGGGTGGGATACCGCAATCTGTGCATCCTGCTCAGCCGCGCCTATGCCCAGGGACGGCAGTTGGAGCGGCCGGTGCTGCAACGCGACTGGATCGAGGGCCATACGCAGGGCCTGGTGGCGCTCTCCGGCGGCATCGACGGCGATATCGGCCGGCTGTTGCTGGCAGGCCGCGCGGAAGCTGCCGAACTGCACCTGCGGCGCTGGATGCGCCTGTTTCCGGATGCTTTTTACCTGGAATTGTCGCGCTGCGGCCGCCCGCAGGAAGACCAGTTGACGCTTGCGAGTGCGATGTTGGCTGGCAAGCTTGGCTGCCCGGCGCTGGCCACCAACGACGTGCGTTTCCTCGATCGCGACGATTTCGAGGCGCACGAGGCGCGCGTGGCGATCGCCAACGGCTACACGTTGAACGACCCGCGGCGCCCGCGCCATTACACGCCCGAGCAGTACCTGAAGTCGCCGGCAGAGATGGCGCTGCTGTTTGCCGACCTGCCCGAGGCGCTGGAGAACAGCGTCGATCTGGCGCGCCGGCTCAATCTGACCTTGCAGACCGGCACCTACTTCCTGCCCGAGGTGCCGACGCGTGCCGGCGAAACCGCTGGCGCCCGCCTGGCGCGCGAGGCGCGCGAGGGTCTGGAGCACCGCCTGGCGAAGCTCGAGGCGGCCAAGGCGCTGGCCAAGCCACGCCAGGACTACCTCGACCGCGTCGACCTCGAAGCGCGCGTGATCGACGAGATGGGCTTCCCGGGATACTTCCTGATCGTCGCCGATTTCATCGGTTGGGCCAAACGCCACGGCATCCCGGTCGGTCCCGGACGTGGTTCCGGCGCCGGCTCACTGGTGGCTTATGCATTGGGCATCACCGATCTCGACCCGCTGCGTTACGACCTGCTGTTCGAGCGCTTCCTCAATCCCGAACGCGTGTCGATGCCGGACTTCGACATCGACTTCTGCATGGATCGCCGCGACGAAGTGATTCGTTATGTGCGCGAGCGCTACGGCGCCGACAAGGTGGCGCAGATCATCACCTACGGCACCATGGCGGCCAAAGCCTGCGTGCGCGATTGCGGGCGCGTGCTCGGCCTGCCCTACCCGGCCGTCGACGGCATCGCCAAGCTGATCCCGGCGCGGCCGCTCGACCTGACGCTGGAAGATGCGCTCGGGCTGTCGGCGAAGTCGAAGAAAGAACCCGATCGCATTTCCAGCGAGCTCAAGGCGCGCTTCGAAAACGAAGACGACGAGGCGCGCCCGGTGCTGGAACTGGCGCTGAGTCTGGAAGGGCTGGCGCGCAATGCCGGCAAGCACGCCGGCGGCGTGGTGATTGCGCCGACCGCGCTGACCGACTTCACCGCGCTGTACGTGGAATCCAAGGCGGACGCGGCCACCGATCTGCCGGTGACCCAGTTCGACAAGGACGATGTCGAAGCCATCGGCCTGGTCAAGTTCGACTTCCTCGGCCTGCGCACGCTGACCATCATCCAGTGGGCGGTAGAAGCGATCAACCTGCGGCGCGCCGGTGAAGGTGAGCCACCGCTGGACATTGACCTGCTGCCGCTCGACGATCTGCCGAGTTACCAGATGTTCGCGCGCGGCGACACGGTGGCGGTGTTCCAGTTCGAATCGGCGGGCATGCAGCGCCTGCTCAAGGACGCCAAACCCGATCGTTTCGAGGACCTGATCGCATTGGTCTCGCTGTACCGGCCGGGCCCGATGGAACTGATTCCAAGCTTCTGTGCGCGCAAGCACGGTCGCGAACCGATCGCCTATCCCGACCCGCGCGTCGAGCCGATCCTGAAAGAGACCTACGGCATCATGGTGTACCAGGAGCAGGTGATGCAGATGGCGCAGATCGTCGGCGGTTATTCGCTCGGCGGCGCCGACTTGCTGCGCCGCGCGATGGGCAAGAAGAAGCCCGAAGAAATGGTCAAGCACCGCGGCATCTTCCGCGACGGTGCGGCGAAGGACGGCGTCGACGAGCACAAGGCCGATGCCATCTTCGACCTGATGGAGAAGTTCGCCGGTTACGGTTTCAACAAGTCGCACGCGGCCGCGTACGCCCTGGTCGCCTACCAGACGGCCTGGCTGAAGGCGCACTACCCCGCCGAATTCATGGCGGCGACCTTGTCGGCGGACATGGACAAGACCGAGTCGGTGGTCGACTTTCTCGAGGACGCGCGAGCGCATCAGGTCAGCGTGCTGCCGCCTTGCCTGAACCACTCGGCCTACCCGTTCCGCGCCACCCACCCGCGCACCATTCGTTATGGCCTGGGCGCGATCAAGGGTGTCGGCGGACCGGCTACCGAAGCCATCGTCCGCGAGCGCGAGCGCGGTGGCGTGTTTCGCGACTTATACGATTTCTGCCTGCGCGTCGACCTCGCCAAGCTGAACAAGCGTGTGCTCGAAGCGTTGATCGCGTCCGGCGCGATGGATGCGCTCGGCGGCAATCGCGCCAGCCTGCTCGCCGCATTGCCGGATGCGCTGAAGGCCGCCGAACAGCGTACCCGCGACGGCGCCGCCGGCCAGGTCGACCTGTTCGGCGTTGGCAGCAGCGTCGTTGCGCCGCCGCCGCCGATGCCGCAGTTGCCGGAACTGCCGCTGATCGACAAGCTCAAGAGCGAGTTTGCGACGCTCGGCTGGTATTTGAGCGGGCACCCGGTCGACGCGCTGGCGCCGTGGCTCGGGGAGATCGTCAGTTGCCGTCTCGGCGAGGTGGCGCCGCGGGTGCCGCGCGAGCGCAAGGGGCGCGGCAACGAACTCAATCTGACACTGGCCGGCCAGGTCGGCATGATGCGCAAACGTGGCGACAACATCGCGTTCGTGCAGTTGCAGGACGGCAGTGGCCGGCTGGAGACCGCGTTCTTCACCGAGGCCTACGCTGAATTCGGGGGATTGCTCCAGGCCGGCGAGATCATCGTCGTCGAGGGCGTTGCCAGCTGGGACGACTTCAACGGCGGCGCGCAATTGCGTGTGCGTCGCGCGTGGCCGTTGACGGAAGCCTGCCAGCATCACGCGCGCGGCCTGAGTCTCAGCGTGCGCAACCCGGCGCCCGATTTCGCCGCCGACCTGAAGCGCGTGCTCGGCGCCTGGCGCGGCGGCGGCGTGCCGCTGCGACTGCGTTACCGGCGCGGTCCGGCGAGCCTGGAACTGGAGTTTGCCGACGCCTGGCGGGTGCGTGCCGATCCGACATTGCCGGCGCTGCTGCTGCAGATCCCCGGGGTAGAGAGCGCCGAACTGGTGTTCCGGCGGCAGTTCAGCGAGAGCGCAGCGGCGTGAGCAACGATGATTCGTCGATGAAACCCGAGCCGCCCCACCCCGCGGTGCTGCTCACCCGCCCTCGCCGCGAATCCCGCGCGACCGCCCATGCACTCGCGAAACAAGGCATCGCCAGCATTCGTTTGCCGCTGCAGGCGACGCGCCGCGCGCCGCAATCCGCGGCGCTCGACCAGGACCTCGGTTGGGCGGCCACCGCGAATGTGCATGTATTCGTCAGTCGTGCCGCGGTCGTCGCAATGCTCGCCGCAGCGCCAACCTGGGTCGTCGCTGGCGGCGCCCTGATTGCTGTTGGCCGCGCGACGGCGTCGGCGTTGCAACGGCACGGATTGCCAGCGACGTCGGCGCCGGGTCACGCTGAAGACAGCGACGGCGTGCTCGCCCTTTCCCAACTGCACAACGTGCAAGGCGCGCGGGTCGCCATCTGGGCAGCCCCTGGTGGCCGCCAGCGCATTGCCGAGGTCCTCGTTGAGCGCGGCGCAGCCGTGCGGGTGATCCCGGTTTACCGCCGGGTGCCGCAGCGACCGCGGCCTGCGACGCTGCGGCAACTGCGAGCGGCGCAGGACCATTGCGTACTGACCGCCACCAGCGGCGCCCTGCTCGAAGCGCTGGATCGGCTGCTGCAACGGCAGCGGTTGCTGAACTTGCGCGAGCGTTTGCTGATCGTCGCCAGCGAACGCATAGCGGCACGCGCAGGCGCCCTCGGTTATGCGCGCGTACGGGTGGCTGCAGGCGCTTCGGCGCAAGCCTTGATCGCCGCGTTGGGCGACCTGCGGATCACGATCTGACCACAATCAGCGCGAAGTGCTGGCAGACTTGGCGTCGAAAGCGCGATCGTCATGACGTCAGCCGCTGGTGGCGTGCGATCTCGGTAACGATCCGCTACCATCGCTGAAAACGAAAACTTAACCATGTCCGATATCGCCGACTCATCCGAGGGTCCGGCCAAGCGACCGGAAAGCCCGCCGCCCAACGCCGCTGCGTTGCGCGCCGCCGTGGCCGCGCCGAAACCGAGGCGCAGTATCTGGCGCTGGCTCTGGCTGCCGTTGTTGCTGGCTGCGATCGGGCTGGCGATCTGGTTCCAGTACGGGCGTCACTGGGGTAGCGATCCGCTGACCCTGGTGCAGACTCCCGCGACACCGGCGCCGGCAGCCGATCAGGCGAGCGATATGGAGGTGGCGACGCTGCGTCGCGCCCTGGACGATGCGGCGCGCATCAACCGGGCGATGCGCGAGCAGTTGCTGGGCCTGACGCAGCGCGTTGGTTTGCTCGAGGATGGCCTCGCCGGCGTGGAACGCGGCGCCGCGCCAGGCATCGACGCGGTACGCCTGGCTGAGGCCGACTTCCTGTTGCGCCTCGGCGAAGAACGCCTGCGTCTGTTCAGCGACGTGGTGGGCGCGCGGGAGGCGTTTGCGCTGGCCGACGCGCAATTGGCCGAAGTCAGCGATCCGCGCGCGACATCGATACGGCAAACATTGGTGCTGGAGCGCGACGCGCTGGCAGCAGTGGCGGTCGCCGACCTGCCGCTGATCCTGACGCGGTTGGATCGACTCGCCGATGACGTGTCGAGTTGGCCGCTGCGCGGTCGCGAACAGCGCGTCGACGCAGGCGGCGCGACCGGCGATGCGGGTTGGTGGTCGCGCCTGGCCGGCGCCGCCGATCGCTATTTTCGCGTGCGTCGGGTCGATCCGGAAGAGCTCGGCGGGGCCGGGCCACTGCTGCGCGAACGGATCGCGCTCGACCTGAGCCGCGCACGGCTGTTGCTGCTGCGCGCTCAGGGTGAGCCGGCGCGGGCGACACTGGAATCGATGCGCGCACTGGTCGCGCGCGAGTTCGACAGCAGCGATAGCCGGGTTGCCGATGCGCTCGGCGTGCTCGACGAAATTCGCGGTGCGCCGCTGGTACCGCAATGGCCGGAGCTCGGCGAGTCCCGGCGCGAACTGGCTCGCCTGCGCGGCAGGCCGGTTGCGGCCATTCCGGCGAACACCGATGCAACGTCGCTGCAAACGCAAGAGCTGTCCGATCTGGGCGCAGTCGACAGCAACGAGCAAGCCTCGCAAGCCGCGGCACCGGATGCCGTCATCGCAACGCCGGATCAGGCCGAAGCCGCGGATGACGCGGAAATCGACCGCGCTGAAGGCGGCAGCACCGCGACCGATCGTGGCGACGGCGCCGGGCTGGATCAACCCGTCCCGGACGGCCGCTGATCGATGAGCTGGATCCTGCGCCTCGGCCTGTACCTGCTGCTCGCCATCCTGGCCGCGGTGATCGGCTTCGTGCTGCGTCGGGACGCCGGCATGGTGTACGTGCGCTTCCACGGTTGGGAAGTGGAAACCAGCGTGGTATTCCTCGGCGTGGTCGTGGTGCTGCTGGCCCTGCTGGCGCTGGCTTTGTACACATTGGCGGTGCGCTGGCCGCGTCGTTTTGGCTGGAACCGTCGAGCACGGGCAACCGCCAGACTGGATCAGGGGCTGGTGCTCGCCTTCGAGGGCAACTTGCACGACGCCCAGCGCGAACTGCTGGCGGCCAGCACCGAACCGCTGCAGCGACTGTCGGCACTGCTCAGCGCCGCCGGCGTCGCCCATCGGCGCAGCGAAACCGGGCTGGTCGACGAGATCCTGCGCAACGCGCTGGAACTGGACAGGGGTCGCACGGTTGCGCCGCTGCTGGCGGACGCCTGGCGCGCCGAACGCGGCGACGAGACAGCGTTCGAGGCGATCGTGAAGCGCAGCGACGACGCCAATGCCCCACCACTGGTGTTGCGCACGCTGATCGAAGGCCTGCTGCTGCGCAACCGCGCCAACGAGGCGCTGGCACCACTGCAACGCCTGGCCGAGCGTCGCCAGATCGGCGACCGCGAATACGCTGCGCTGGAACTGCGCGTCCTGTCGCAGGCTCTGGAGCAGGCGGCAGACGGTGCCACGCTGGATAGCCTGTGGTCGCGCTTCGGCAAGCAGGAGCGCCGCGAGCGCCTGGTGCTGGCGGCCTTGATCCGCGCCGAGACGCGCGTCGGCAGCCGCGATCTCGCCGCCACGGCGATCGAATCCGCGCTGACCCGCGAGTGGTCGGAAGAGCTCGCCGAGCTGTATGCCCACGCCCCCGTCGAACACGCTTCGCCGCGCATCAAACGTGCCGAAAAGCTGCTGCAGTCGCACCCACAAAGCCCGGGATTGCTGCTGGCGCTGGCGCGCTGGTGCCGCATCGAACAGATTTACGGCAAGGCCCTGGAGTACCTGCGTCTGAGCCTCAGCCTGAACCCACGCGCAGCGGCGATGA
Organism: uncultured Rhodanobacteraceae bacterium; assembly: GCA_937928755.1. Classification (GTDB taxonomy): domain Bacteria; phylum Pseudomonadota; class Gammaproteobacteria; order Xanthomonadales; family SZUA-5; genus JADKFD01. The sequence continues at coordinate 32,546 of CALEZI010000070.1, forward strand.
TCGAGATGGCGCGCCTGTCCGAGGCCCGCGGCGAGAGCGATCGCGCGCGCCTGGGCTGGCAGCTCGCCGCCGAAAGCGCGCTGGGCGAGAACGTGAGCAAGGATGACCTGGCGCACTTGTTGCGATAAGGTTCTGGTTGCTGGTTGCTGGTTGCTGGTTGCTTCCGGAAGTGCGGCGAAGCGCTGACGGCTCTTGTGGGTCCAGACTTGTCTGGACGCTTTGCATGACCAACCACGAGCGTCCAGAGAAGTCTGGACCCACGAAAAGCGAACCACCGCATACACCCGTCCGTACATGCTCCCCGAACCCGACATTCACGCCCGCGCGCTCTCGACGCAATTGGTCGCGCAGATCTGTGCCGAGATCGACCGCATGGGCCCGATGCCGTTCCAGCGCTACATGGAACTGGCGTTGTACGCGCCGGGCCTCGGTTATTACGCCGCCGGATCGCGCAAATTCGGTGCCGCCGGCGACTTCATCACGGCACCGGAGCTTGGCAGCGTGTTCGCCCAGGGCGTGGCGCAGGCGTTGGCGCATACGCTGCAGCAGTTCGCGCAACCGACCGTGATGGAAATCGGCGCGGGCAGCGGCGCGCTGGCGATCGATCTGCTGCGCGCACTCGAGCAGCGCAATGCACTGCCGACGCGTTATCTGATCCTCGAACGCAGCGCCGACCTGCGCCAGCGCCAGCGCCAACGCATCGAGCAGCAGTCACCACAGCATGTCGATCGCGTGGTGTGGCTCGATGCGCCGCCCGAGTTGCCTTTCGACGGCGCCATCATCGGCAACGAAGTCGTCGACGCGTTGGCCTGCGTTCGCTTCACGATGACCGCAGCCGGCCCGCGTGAGCTGGCGCTGACGCACAGCAATGGACGACTGCAAGCCGTGGCGGTGGCCCCGCGCCGGCACGTCGCCGTCGCCATCGAGCGTCTGCTTGGTGAACTGGAGTCGCCGCTGCCGATCGGCTACACCAGCGAATTGGTCCCCGAGCTTGGCGCGTGGCTGTCCACGGTCAGCGCGCCGATGCGGCGCGGACTGCTGTTGCTGGCCGACTATGGTTACGGCAGAGCCGAGTATTACCGTCCGGCACGCGTTGACGGCACGCTGATCTGCCACTACCGGCAGCACGCGCATGACGATCCCTGCTGGTTTCCCGGGCTCAACGACATCAGCGCGTCGGTCGATTTCACCGCGCTCGCCGAGGCCGCCGAAGACTGCGGGTTCGAGTTGCTGAGCTACGACCATCAGGCCGGCTTCCTGATCGGCATGGGCATCGACACGCTGTTTGCCCACCTGCAGGATCTCGACGATCGGCAACGCCTGCAACTGACCGGCGAACTCAAGCGTCTGATGCTGCCCGGCGAAATGGGCGAACGCTTCAAGGTGCTGCTGGCCGCGCGTGGCGCTGATGCCGCATCGATACCCGCGGGCTTGCGGGGTGCCGGACAGCGGAGAATGCTTTGAGGAGGAACATGGGAAACGGAAATGGCTGGATGGAAGGTCCGCAGGACCCGTTGCTCGACGGCAGCGACAAACCCGCTTTCCCGTTTTCCTTTTCCCGTTTCCCTTTTTCCTGCCCCTGAATCATGCCCAAACTGCGCGCGCTCTGGTGGTCTCTTGGCATCGCGCTGTTGTTGGCGATCGCCGCGCTGTCGTTGCTGTCGATCCGCGGCCCCGATCTGCATCTGCCGAACAGCGACAAACTGAACCACGCGCTCGCCTACTGCGTGCTGACGGTGTACTTCGGGCAGTTGGTCGGCACCGAGTGGAGACGCCGTGCGGTGGTTGTCGGCAGCTTGATCGGCTACGGCATCGCCATCGAACTGCTGCAGGCGTTGACGCCGACTCGTGTCGCCGAAGTCGCCGATCTGGTCGCCAACGCAGCCGGAATCGGATTGGGACTGTTGCTGCTGCGAACGCCGCTCAGCCGCTTGCTGATCGCGATCGAGCGACGCTTCGCTCACGTTGCCAATCTGTAGTATCGGCGCTTCGCAGCCCGAGGAAAGCTCCATGTCCAGCGACAGCGTCCTGATTGCCGCGACTCCCGCGGTCTCGATCGAGGTCATCGTCGAGACCGAGTTTGCCGGGTGGTTGGCGAAGCAGGATGCTGCGACACAGGCGCAGATGGTCGCGCAACGTTTCGAGGGCAAGCGCTACACCCACGCCGTGTGTTTTGCCGCGGACGGCCGCGTTGCAGGCGCGCTGATCGGCGCGCGCTCGCTGGATGATTTCTGGGCGCTCGGCCATGCTGCGCTGTCGCTGCCGCCGCAGGCCTATGCGCTGTCGGAATTGCTTCCAGCCGGTACGCGACTGCGCCTTGCTCTGGGTTTTGCACTGGGCGCCTACCAGTTCCTGCGCTACAAGCAAAAATCGCGGCGCGCGCTGGCGCAACTGGTGGTGGCCGACGACATCCAGCGTGCGTCGATCGAGCGTATCGCCGCGGCCGTTTACGCAGCGCGCGATCTGGTCAATACGCCGACCGAGGACCTCGGGCCGGATCAGTTCGAAGATGCCGTCGCCGGCGTGGCCGCCGTGAACGGCGCCGAGTTCGTCAGTATCAGTGGCGACGAGTTGCTGCAGCAGAACTTCCCGGCGATCCATGCCGTCGGACGCGCCAGTCACCGCGCGCCGCGGTTGCTCGAGCTGACCTGGGGGGACCCCAGCCATCCGCGCATCGCCATTCTCGGCAAGGGCGTATGTTTCGACACCGGTGGCCTCGACATAAAGTCTGCCGACGGCATGGCGGCGATGAAAAAGGACATGGGTGGCGCCGCCGTGGCCCTGCAACTGGCGCAACTGGTGATGGCCGAAAAGCTGCCGCTGCGCTTGCATCTGTTGATCGCTGCGGTGGAGAACGCGATCGGCCCGAATTCCTATCGACCCGGTGAGGTCATCGCCACTCGCGCCGGCTTGTCGGTGGAGATCGGCAATACCGATGCCGAGGGTCGCGTCGTGCTTTGCGATGCCATCAGCTACGCCTGCGAGTCCGAGCCCGAATTGCTGTTCGACTTCGCCACGCTGACCGGCGCCGCGCGCATTGCGCTCGGCCCCGACTTGCCGGCACTGTTCTGCAACCGGGAGGAGCTGTCGCTGGACCTGATCGCCGCCGGCCGCGAAGCCGGCGATCCGCTGTGGGCAATGCCATTGTGGGAGGACTACTACAGCTTGATCGACAGCAAGATCGCCGACCTGAACAATTCCGGCGGGTCGCGCATGGCCGGCGCCATCACCGCGGCGCTGTACCTGAAACGATTCGTCCCGGAGCGCATTGCCTGGGCCCACCTCGATACCTATTGCTGGAGCGAGGGCAAACCCGGCCGCCCAGCCGGCGGCGACTGCCAGGGCCTGCGCGCAGCTTTCGCGTATCTGCAGCAACGTTACGGCTGATCGAACGCAAGCAGCCCCAAAGCTCGCCGACCGTTTGATGCGGGAACCGGTCGCCGGCACGCAAACCGTTTGCACCTTCGCGAACAACGTGAAAATAATGCGGCCTCGTTGCGCGACCCAGGAGAACTCCGATGGTTCCGGTCAGCCAGTTGCTCGCACAGAAGAATCCGGACCTGTATGCCCTGCGCCCGGAGGATCCGGTGATCGCCGCGATCCAGCTGATGGCCGACAAGGGTATTGGCGCGCTGTTGGTCATGGATGGCGAGCGCCTGCTCGGCATCCTCAGCGAGCGCGACTACGCGCGCAAGGTGATCCTGATGGGTCGCTCGTCGAAGGACACCCCGGTATCGGCGATCATGACCCCGGCCCCGCTGGTCACCGTGTCGTCAAGCTCGCGCACCAAGGAATGCATGCGCCTGATGACCGACCGCCGCATCCGCCACCTGCCCGTGGTCGACGACGGCAAGGTCGTCGGCATGCTGTCGATCGGCGATCTGGTGCGCTCGATCATCGAAGGACTTGAGGGCGAGGTCGAGCAGTTGAAGCAGTACATCGCCGGGTGAAGCGGGAAAAAGGAAAAGGGAAAAGGGAAAAAGGGAGAGCGGGCTGATCGCGAGCGCGTGGCTGAAGGAAGTCGCCACCTGACTGCGCTCGGTCTCGCGATCAATTTGCCCTTCCGCTTTTTCATTTTCCCGGCTTCGAGAGCCTCACGCCCGCTCTTCCGCTCTTCCCCTTTTCCTTTTTCCATTTCCCCTTTTCCTGCTGCCCAATGCGCCCCCTCTCCGAACTTCGCGCCGAACTCGATTCCGTTGACGCCGACCTGATCGCTGCAATCGCGAAGCGCCAGGCGCTGGTGGCGGAAATCGGCCGCTGGAAGCATGCCCAGGGCAAGCAGTTGCGCGACTTTCAGCGCGAGCGCGAGGTCATCGCCCATGTGCGGTCGCGCGCCGAGAAGGTCGGTCTGGATGCGGATATCGCCGAGCAGGTGCTGAAACTGCTGATCGAGTCCTCGCTGACCACCCAGGAACAGGATCGGGTGCGCCTTGCGGGCCAGGGCGGCGGGCGACGCGCGCTGATCATCGGCGGCAACGGCCGCATGGGGCGCTGGTTCGTGAGATTCCTCGCGGCGCAGGGTTTCGATGTCGAGGTCGCTGATCCGAGCGGCGCGCCCGATGGCGTGGTCGCACGGCCCGACTGGAGGGACAGCACACTCGACCAGGACCTGATCGTGGTCGCCGCACCACTGCGTCGCAGCAACGACATTCTGCTGGAACTGGCCACGCGCAAACCCACCGGAATGGTGTTCGACATCGGCTCGCTGAAGACACCGCTGGTCGATGGCCTCAAAGCCTGCGCCGCCGCCGGGTTACGCGTTTGCTCGGTGCACCCGATGTTCGGCCCGGATACCGAACTGTTGTCGGACCGACATGTGATCTTCATGCCGGTTGGGGCGCCGGAAGTCGTCAGGGACGCGCGCGCGCTGTTCGCCGAAACCATGGTGCAGTCGGTCGAGATGCCTTTGGCCGAGCACGACCACCTGATCGCCTATGTGCTCGGCCTGAGCCACGCACTGAACATTGCCTTCTTCACCGCGCTGGCCAATTCCGGCGAAGCCGCGCCGAAACTGGCGCAGATGTCATCGACGACGTTTGATCGCCAGTTGAAGATCGCCAGCGGCGTCGCCAACGAAAATCCACGCCTGTATTACGAAATCCAGTCGCTCAACGCCTGGCGCGGCGAGGCCCTCGGCGCGCTCAAGCGTGCCGTCGAGGAACTGACGCGTTGCATCGACGAAGGCGACGAGATCGGCTTTGTCGCGCTGATGGAGCGTGGGCGCGGGTATTTGAGTGCACGCGGGCAGGCGGGGCGTTAGGCACGGGGCACGGGGCACGGGGCACGGGGCACGGGAAAGGCTCGCGCGTTCGCGGGCTCTTGTGGGTCCAGACTTGTCTGGACGCTCTTCCCGCGAGGCCAGGAGCGGCTGGGAAAATGGAAAAAGGAAAATGGGAGAGGGAAGAGCGGGTGGACGGTACAGCCAATCAGTGGTCATTGCGAGGAGCAAAGCGACGAAGCAATCCAGTGACACTTCGTTGCTCCGCCCGTAGATAACGAAGACCAAGAAGAGACACTGGATTGCTTCGCTGCGCTCGCAATGACGGCAGGAGAGCATCCATAAGTCACCAGCTTGCCAGCTTCACTCCTTTTCCTTTTTCCGCTCTTCCCGCAAGGCCAGGAGCGGCTGGGAAAAAGGAAAAAGGAGAATGGGAAAGCGACGTGCGGGTGGACGGTACAGCCAATCAGGGGTCATTGCGGGGAGCAAAGCGATGAAGCAATCCAGTGACACTTCGTTGCTCCGCCCGTAGATAACGAAGACCAGGAAGAGACACTGGATTGCTTCGCTGCGCTCGCAATGACGGCTCTCTATCCATTCACCAACATGCGAACTTCTCCCCCTTTCCTTTTTCCATTTCCCCTTTTCCAGCTCCTCAAAACCTCTTCCGCACCTTGACCAGCAGCTGATCCGAGTCGCGCAGATCCAGCGCGGCATCCAGCAGTTCGCCGAAGTCGCTGCGATCGTCCGGCAGTTCGACAAATCCACCGCGTCCATAGACCACATACAGATCAGACTGCGGCGCGAACTCCCAGCGATAGCGGATCTGTACTCCGAAGTTGTCGACCGTGAAGTCGTCGATGGTGTCGTCGCTGGCGACCAGCTGACCGCCGGCACCGATGCGCACGGGACGTGCATCTTCGGCCGCGATCGCCAGCCATTGCAGTTTGACGCGCACTTCGTGGTGCGGCGCCGGAAACCAGTTGATGTTGGTTTCGGTGCGCAGTTGCTGGCGCTCGAAGCGGCCGAACAGCGTGTCCTGCTGCCAGATCAGCCAGTCGTCGCTGTCGATCCACGACACGCTGGCATCGGCGCTCAGCGTGGCGCTGGCGAAAAACGCCACGTCGCTGCGCAGCTCCCAGGCGTGGCCACCGAGCCCCTCCTGAAAACTGCGGCCGACCAGTTCGAATTGCCATCGACCGAGCCGGCGCGACTCGTATTCGGCGTAATACTGCTGCCGGGCCGGCACCTTGACCAGGCCATTGCCGCGCGAGATCAGATCGTTGAAGCCGGAGGTCTCGCGGTAGAAATCCAGCAAGATCTCGGCGCCATTGCGAAACTGCAGCTTGTGGTCGAAGACGATGACCTCCGGCAACTGATCGCCGGAATCATTGCTGCGCGCCTGCAGCTCCAGGTACCACGTTCGGCCGCGCAATGTCGATTCGGGATCATCGACGGACTGCTGGTGATCGATCGTCCATTCGGCTTCGTTGAGACTGGCGCGCCGCTGGAAGCCCATGTCGTTGAAATCGAGCTCGCGGTCGAAGTGGGTCAGCTCCAGCTCCTGGCGCCAGGCCGGCGTCGGCGCGTAGTCGATGCGCGTCCACACGCCGGCGCCGTCCTTGTCGGCGCCGGGCTGCTGGACGCCGCTGACAATCGCCTGACCGGTGACGGTCCAGTGCGGATTGGCGCGCCAGGTGGCGTCGATGGCGTTGACCAGCCCTTCGCGCAGCAGGAACGGCCGCTCGGTCCAGGTGCCGAGATAACCGACGCTGAGCGCCTCGCTGGTGCGCAGCAGGCGCTGCGCATAAAACAGGCTGCCGATGTCGTCGGCATGCTCGGCCTCTTGTGCAGCGAGTACGCCGTAGTCGAGGCCGAGCGCAGAGCCATTGAGTTTCAGGGCCACGTCGATCTCCGCCGCGCCCGGCTGGTTGTCGTCGCGCGGACCACCAATGCGGCGCGTGTAGATCAACAGACCATTGTCCGGCGTGCGCAGGTCGAACAGGCTCTGGTTCTCGGTGAAGAACGGACGCTTGTCGGAAAAGAACACCTCGATGGCGTCGAAGTTGACCACCAGCTCGTCGGCTTCGACCTGGCCGAAATCCGGATTCAGCGCTGCCGTCAACTGCAGGTCGCCTGACGGTTTCCAGTAGAGATCGGCGCCGCCCTTGCCGCTGCGCGCGTCGCCGACGAAATCGTAACCGGCGCTCGCGTAGGGAAAGACGTGGAACACCGAAGCCTGGTACTGGTCGATCTCGACCTTGTGGAACTCCGAAACAAAACGCGGTCGGCTGAAACTGGCCGCGGGAAATCCGCTGCGTTCGCTGCTGTGCCCAAGCACGCGGTCGAGCATGATGGCGATGGTGCGACGCGGCGCGCCGCTGCCCTTCATCGACGCCACTGTCCATGGCAACAGGAATTCGGCGCTCCAGCCGTCTTCGGTTTCCACTGCCGCGTGGCGCCAGTCGCCATCCCAATCCGGGCTGTAGCTGCGCTCGTTGGTGATCGTGGCATCCTGGATCGCCCCGGACATGCCAATCGTGAAGTTGAAGGCGGTTTCGCCATCACCATTGAAGTCGATGAACACGTTGAAGCGGTCGCCCGGAATGTCGGCATCGCGCGGCGTGCGTTCGTTGAGGCGCGGCACGCCGGCTGGCTGGGTAGCGCGAAAGGCAAACGCGATGCCCTGCGGCGTCGACAGCAAGCGTGCTTCGGTCGGGTAACTTGGCTGCGCCAGCGTATAAGGCTCCACGACCACAAAGTCGGTGAAAACCCGGGCGTTCGCCCAGGCGGCCTCGTCGGGGACGCCGTCGATGACCAGCACCGGCTCATCGGCCGGGGCCCAGGCTGGCAAGCACAACAGGGCAACCCCGCAAAGTTTTGCAATTCGCTGCATGAGGCGGGTGTGTGATCGCGGGGCGCGCGATTCTAGGCGAGCAGTGTGATGGTGGCCCATGCCGAAAGAGGTGGACCCGCTGTAGGAGCGACGTGCACGTCGCTCCTGCATCCGTCCGTTCACAGGGAGCAGGGTTGACATCTCGACGCCCACGCATGCACTCTCGCTCCCCATGAATTCCATGCCGCACCGCAACACGAACGCAGCCGCAGCGCTACTGGCGCTTCGACTTCTTCTGCGCTCACGCGAGGTGTACGGCTGCCAAAGGGTTTAACCGCCCCAGGCAACAGGAAGCGACAAACCTGAAAGCCCTGCACCTCGGTCACGAGGGCGGGGCTTTCGCTTTATTGGGCATCGGAATCGGTATTCGGTATCAAGCATTGGAGAGCGTCATGTCAGGCCACGACAGCAATCGCGTCATTGTCTTCGACACCAGCTTGCGCGACGGCGAGCAGGCCCCCGGGTTCTCGATGGACCCGCGCGGCAAACGACGACTGGCGCACGCTCTGGCCGAACTTGGCGTCGACGTGATCGAGGCCGGTTTTCCGTCGGCCAGCCCGGACGACTTTGCCGCGGTTGCCGGCATCGCCCGCGAGGTGCGCGGCGCGACCATCGCTGGCCTGGCGCGCGCCACCCGCGGCGATGTCGAAGCCTGCGCCCGCGCGATCGAAAAAGCGCAGCGACCGCGCATCCACACCTTCATCTCGACCAGCCCGCTGCACCGCCTGCACAAGCTGAACATGGACAAGGACCAGGTGCTCGCTGCTGCCGTCGCCGCCGTGTCGCTGGCGCGCCAATACGTCGATGACGTCGAGTTCTCGGCCGAGGATGCGATCCGCACCGAACCCGAGTACCTGGTCGAGATCTTCAGCGCCGCGATCGCTGCCGGCGCGACCACCTTGAACGTGCCCGACACCGTGGGCTACAGCACGCCCGAGGAAGTTCGCGCTTTGTTTGCCCGTCTCAAGCGCGAGGTAGTCGGCGCCGAGAACGTGATCTTCAGTTGCCACTGCCACAACGATCTGGGGCTGGCCGTCGCCAACTCGCTGGCCGCGCTGGAAGGCGGCGCTCGTCAGGTCGAGTGCACCATGAACGGCATCGGCGAACGCGCCGGCAACGCCGCGCTGGAAGAGCTGGTGATGGTGCTGCGCACGCGCCAGGAACGCTTCGGGCTGCATACCGGCATCGACACGCGCAAGCTGTATCCGACCTCGCGACTGTTACAGTCGATCACTGGCCAGCAGGTGCAGCGCAACAAGGCGATCGTCGGCGACAACGCCTTCGCCCATGAGGCTGGCATCCACCAGCACGGCATGCTCAAGCACCGCCAGACCTACGAGATCATGCATCCGGAGGATGTCGGCATCACCAAGTCGGAACTGGTGCTCGGCAAGCACAGCGGTCGCCACGCATTGACCGACCGGCTGTCGCGCATGGGCTACACGCTCGACGGCGCCGAGACCGACAAGGTGTTCGCTGCATTCAAGGCGCTCGCCGACAAGAAGAAGGAAATCTACGACGCTGACCTGGAAGCCCTGGTGCTGGCAGTGACCGGCGGCAGCACCTCGAGTTTCATGCTGAAGAGCTTGTCGATCCAGAGCGCCACCGGCGAATCGCGCATGCCCACAGCGAGCGTACGCCTGGGCACACCCGATGGCGGTGAAGTCTGCGAAGCCGCCGTCGGCGACGGCCCGGTCGACGCCCTGTTCCGCGCCCTCTCGCGCGCCATCGGCGCCGAGATCGTGCTGCGCAGCTTCCACATCCGCTCGATCTCCTTCGGCTCCGACGCCCAGGGCCAGGCGACGGTCGAAGCCGAATGGGACGGCACCGAACACGTCGGCCGCGGCACCAGCACCGACATCCTCGAAGCCAGCGCGCTGGCCTGGCTCGACGTCGCCAACCGCCTGCTCAAGGCGCGCGCGCGGGCGGCCGCGGCGGTGGTCGAAGAGGCGAGGGTATGAGGGGGGCCGAAGGCGGGAAAAGCAAAGGCGGGGCTGGGGGCTGGGGGCTGGGGCGCGAAAGGCGTTGTTTCC
>CALEZI010000071.1 GCA_937928755.1 uncultured Rhodanobacteraceae bacterium
CCGCAAAGGACGCAAAGGACGCAAAGAGAGCCAGGAACCAAGGTGTTGATGTTCTTTGCTTTCCTTTGCGTTCTTTGCGGAAAAAGCTCTTCTTTCAGGAAGTAGGTCACGTTGCCTGCCCAGCAGGCTACGTGACGCTGTCCATTGTCACGTAGCCCGCTGCGCAGGCAACGTGACCTACAAATAAATGCTCTACAATCAAACGTTTAGATGATGTTCTGTGAGGGTCCCGGTCGCCCCTGTCGGTGCCCTTGTGCGGGCAGCGAAGCTGTGGGAGCGGGTTTATCCCGCGGAAGCGATCGCGGAGTGAATCCGCTCCCACATGACGCTCCCACACGAAAATCAAAGCCTTGCGGCATGTACGGCGGGAGCGGGCTGCGCCCGCTCCCAGGTTCGACGCTGCTGTCCGATTCGACCGAAAAGCTCAGCCCAACGGCTTGCCGTCGGCGCCCAGTGCCGGGATCCGCAGCACCTGACCCGGATAGATCTTGTCGGGATCCTTCAGCATCGGCTTGTTGGCCTCGAAGATCACCGTGTATTTGTTGGCGTTGCCGTAGACCGCCTTGGCGATCTTCGACAGCGTGTCGCCCTTGGCGACGACGTGGGTGCTTGAAGTCCACGCATGCTTCTCGGCCTCTTCGCGCGTCGGCAAGCGCTCAACCGGCTCGGGTGCCTCGGCCAGAATCACCGGAGCCGCCGTCGCGGCAGCCACCGCGACCGGCGCCGCAGCAACCGGCGCCGCAGCGGCCGGCGGAGCCCCGATGACCAGGCGATCTTCGACCTTGTCGACGCCCTCGACATTGCCGACGGCGAGGATCACTTTTTCCTTGGTTGCGCGGTCGTTGACCCAGCCCGAGACCACCATCACCTGCTCTTCCAGCCAGTAGTGGATGTGCTTGTCGGGCAGCCCGATGCTCTTGACGTGATCGCGGATCAGGGCCGACAGATTGGGAATCTCCGAAGGCTGCTTGCCACCGAAAAGCTTGGCTCCAGCAGATGACATGAAACTGAACAGGCCCATGGTGCGACTCCTGGAAAGACAGTGAATGGTACCGGTCGATGATCGCATAGCTGGCTCTTTGCGCCGTGCGCTGGCACGCGTTGCCGTTGCGCCAGGTTGATCTGGTGCAACGAGCGCGCATCGACGTGCAGGCGACTGCGCATCGGCGATACTGGAGCAGACTTGGCGAATGGCCGGTTTGCACCGGATCGCTGCCACCTTGGACCACGGGAGTGTGCTTCGATGAAGTCGGATCAGCAGCACCCACACCACTGGCGCAGATCCGCGCCGGCCACGATGGCCTGCGCGCTGCTGTTGCTGGCCACCCAGGCGCTCGCCCTCAACACGGCCGACCCACGTGCGATCGCCCTGATCGACGAGCTCGGCCTGCAGCCCGCAGCGGTCGCATCGCGCGATCTGCCCGGCTGGAAAGCACCCGGACGCATCGTGGTCGCCTACGCCAATGCCGAGCGGGTGCAGCAGTTGCAGGCAATGCTGCCGCAGGCCGAAGTGCTGGCCGCAGCGCAGGGCGAGGCGCTCAGCGCGCAGCTGGCGAGCGCCCAGATCGTGATTGGCCCGTGCAATCCGGCCACGCTGGAAGCGGCGAAGTCGCTGCACTGGATGCAGGCGTTTTCGGTCGGCGTCGAACGCTGTGTCGGCGTTCCTGGCCTGATCGAACGCGGCATCGTGCTGACCAACATGCAGCGCACCAGTGGACCACCGATCGCCGAGCATGCGATCGCAATGGTGCTGGGACTCGCACGCGGGCTGCCGCAGTACGCACGCCATCAGAATGAGGCGCGCTGGAAGGACGAGAGTGCCGACCAGGACGGCATGCGTGAGATCGCTGGACGTACCCTGCTGGTGGTCGGCCTCGGTGGCATCGGCACCGAAGTTGCCCGGCGCGCGCACGCGCTCGGCATGCGTGTGATCGCCACCCGAAACAGCAGCCGCGAAGGACCGCGCTTCGTCGCCAAGGTTGGATTGTCCAATGAGCTGCACGCGCTGGCAGCCGAGGCTGACGTGGTGGTCAATGCCACGCCGCTGACGCCGGAAACCAGCGGCATCTTCAATGCCGCATTCTTCGCGGCGATGAAGCCGGGTGGTTACTTCGTCAATGTCGGTCGCGGCAAGAGTGTGGTCACCGACGATCTGGTCGCCGCGCTGAAGACTGGCCAGCTCGGCGGCGCGGGGCTCGATGTCACCGAGCCGGAACCGCTGCCCGACGGCCATCCGTTATGGTCGCTGCGCAACGTCATCATCACCCCGCACGTTGCCGCGGCGTCGGATGTGCAGGACCAGCGCTACTGGATCCTGGTGGTCGAGAATCTGCGCCGTTATGCCGCAGGCGAGCCACTGCTGAATGTGGTCGATATCGAGCGTGGGTATTGATGGAGGGCGCGTCGGTCATGAGTGCGGAGGAACCTGCTGCCGTGCATTTGGAGGGCACGAGGGCACGAGGGCACGTCAAGGCAGATTCAGTGCAAGCTTGAGCTCTTGCGTGCCCTCGTGCCCTCGAACTTGCTGCATATAAATCAATAATGTACGCCATGTTCGGTGAGAAACGTCCATGACCCAACCGCCACCCACCGACCGCCCCAGCGCCTGGCAAACATTGCTCAGCGTGCGCGCCGACGAGCGCGCGCTGCTCGGCCTGTCCGGACTGTTCTTTTTCCTGGTGATGGCCGGTTATTTCATCCTGCGGCCGATCCGCGACCAGATGGGCGTCGCCGGTGGCGTCGGCAACCTGGCGTGGCTGTTCACCGGCACGTTGCTGGCGATGCTGGCGATCAACCCGCTGTTCTCGCTGCTGGTGTCGCGCTGGCCACGACCGCGTTTCGTGGCCTTCAGCTATCGCGCACTGATGCTGTGCCTGCTCGGGTTCTACGCGGCGCTGGTGACCCTGCCTGAAGCGCAGCAGGTGTGGGTCGGTCGCGTCTTCTTCATCTGGGTCAGCGTGTTCAACCTGTTTGCGGTGTCGCTGTTCTGGGCAGTGATGGCCGACGTCTACAAGAACGAACAATCGCGCCGGCTGTACGGCGTGATCGCCGCGGGCGGCACGCTCGGCGCGCTGGTCGGCGGCCTGGTGACCAAGAGTCTGGTCGCCGCGATGGGCGCGCCGGCCTTGTTGCTGATCTCGCTGGTCGCGCTGGAACTGGCGCTCTGGTGCATGTTCGCGATCAACCGTCGCGTCAACCTCGCTGCGGCAGCGGCGCAAACAACGCAGGACGAGGTGATCGGTGGCAGCGCCATTGACGGCTTCCGCATGGCGCTGCGTTCGCCGTATCTCATTGGCATGTGCGGCTACATGTTGTTGTACACCATCGGCTCGACCTTCCTGTACTTTCTGCAGGCGCAGATCGTCGATGCGACCATCGACGGCAGGGCGGCGCAGACCGCGTATTTCGCCAATGTCGACATCTGGGTCAACAGCCTGACCCTGCTCTTGCAACTGTTCCTGACCGGCCGGCTGATGGCGCGCATCGGCGTCGGTCTGACGCTGGCCGCACTGCCGCTGATCAGCGTGATCGGTTTTGCCGGCCTCGGCCTGGTGCCGGTGCTGGCGGCGGTGGTGCTGTTCACCGTCGCCCGCCGGGTGACCAACTTCGCGCTGTCGCGCCCGGCGCGCGAGGCGCTGTTCGTGCCGCTCAGCCGTGGCGAGAAGTACAAGGCCAAGAACCTGATCGACACCGTGGTCTACCGCCTTGGCGATCAACTGGGTGCATGGACCAATGGCGTGTTGATCTGGCTTGGCCTGGGTGTTGCCGGCATCGCCTGGAGCGCAGTGCCGCTGGCGGGGCTGTGGCTCGTTCTGTCGCTGTGGCTGGGCCGCCGCTACCGCGCGCTGCAACAGCCATGACGCCCTCCGACGCCCGGATAACGCTCGCCTGCCTGGAGCTCAGTTCGCTCGGAGAGGACGATACGCCGGCCGTCGTGGCTGCGTTGGCGCGCCGCGCGTTTACGCCCTACGGCACGCCATCGACGATCTGCGTTTACCCTGAGTTGCTGCTGGCCACACGGATGAGCCTGATGCGCGAAGGCATCGCGCAAGTGCGTCTGGCCGCAGTGATCAATTTCCCCGATGGCAGCGGTGATGCCGAACGTGTTGAGCGCGAGACCCGGCGCGCGGTCGCCGCTGGCGCCAATGAGATCAACCTGCTGTTCCCGGCGCAGTTTCTCCCGAACGACGATCGTGCCAGCGCGCAGCTACTGGTGGCCCGCGCCAAGGCGCGCTGCGGCAAGGCCGGACTCAAGGTGATTCTCGACAGCGCGACATTGGCAGATCCCGCGACGCTGCGCGCGGCTGCCGATGCGGCGATTGCCGGTGGCGCCGACTTCCTGATGCTGTCGTCGCGATCGGGAAGCGCCGCTTTCGATTGCATTGCTGGCGCGATCGCAGCTGCTGCTCGCCCCGTGGGGCTTGCGGTTTTCGGCAATATCGACAGCCTCGCGCAGGCCAGCGTCTACATTGGACTGGCCTCTAAATTGTTCGGTCGCGAGCGAGTGGTGCCGGCACGCTTTCGCATCGCGTCCAACCCGCTGCTGGATGCACTTTTGCCGGTACTGGCGACAGAGCCGCCCGACGATGGCTGAGATCGCGGCGCCCGCCTGAGCGGGCTCGCTGCAATACGGGTTCAGCCAATTCCGATCGTCCTGAGCCTGTCGCAGGACCTGCCAGGTCTTGCCCGAAATCCCGTTCGCCCTGAGCTTGTCGAAGGGCTCGCCTCTGTCGCCTGGGCTTCGACAGGCTCAGCCCGAACGGAATCCCGGACAGGATTGCCAGCGAGCTTTGACCCAGCCATTGGTCACGATTACGCTGGTGACGATCGTCACTAGGCTGCGCGCACCATTTTCGCGAGTCTTGCCGCACGTTCGTTGCCTGCCGCACACGCTGGCTATGCGAGCATCTGCAGCCTGAACCCTTGCGCATCGATACCCATGAGCCAACCTGATCTGCTTGGACAACTGCGCATCGATCGCGATGCCCACGCGCAAGCGCCGCGCAGTGGCGGCGGTGTGCCTTGGTGGCTGCTGGCGGTGATCCTGGTGATCGCCGGGGGCGCGGCCTGGTGGCTGTTTGGCCGCGCGCCCGCCGCGATCCTGGTGCAGACCGCCAGCGCGCAGCCGGCGGCGAGTTCCCCCACGTCGGCGTCCGTGCTCGACGCTTCGGGTTATGTGGTGGCGCGGCGCATGGCCACGGTCTCGGCCAAGGTCACCGGCAAGGTGCGCGAAGTGCTGATCGAGGAGGGCATGCGCGTCGAGGACGGCCAGGTGCTGGCCACGCTCGACAGCACCCAGGCCGATGCGCAACTGGCGCTGTCGCAGGCACAACTGGACAGCGCGCGCTCGCAGTTGACCGAGATCGAGGCCAACCTGCGTCAGGCGCAGGCCGACCTGAAGCGCCAGCAGGAGATCTTCGACCGCAAGCTCGGCACTGCCGCGCAGCTCGACGCAGCACGCGCAGCGGCGGAATCGCTGACCGCGCGCCTGGCCAGTCAACGGCGCCAGATCAAGGTCGCCGAGGAAGGCCTGGCAATGGCGCAGGTGTCGGTCGACGACACCGTGATCCGCGCGCCGTTCGCCGGGGTGATCATCGCCAAGGCGGCGCAACCGGGCGAAATGATTTCGCCGATCTCTGCTGGCGGCGGTTTCACCCGCACCGGTATCGGCACCGTCGTCGACATGGATTCGCTGGAAGTCGAGGTCGATGTCAACGAAGCCTTCATCGGTCGCGTACAGGCACGCATGCCAACCGAAGCGATGCTGAACGCTTATCCCGACTGGAAGATTCCGGGCGAGGTGATCGCCGTGATTCCGGCGGCCGACCGCACCAAGGCGACCGTGCGCGTGCGCGTGGCGCTGGCGGTCAAGGACGTGCGCATCGTGCCGGAAATGGGCGTGCGCGTGCGCTTCCTCGAAGCGCGCAGCACCGAACCGGTGGTCGAGAAACCCAAACTGAGCGGCGTGCTGGTGCCCAAGGACGCGGTTATCGAGCGCGACGGCAAGGCCATTGTGTTCGTCGTCGACGGCGACCGCGCCAGCCTGCGTGAAGTGACGGCAGGCGCGACCATCGCCGATTTCCGTAACATCACCGCCGGCCTGAGCGCCGGCGCCAGCGTCATCGTGTCGCCGCCGGCGGAGTTGAGCGACGGTGTGTTGGTGCAGCCGGATTGAGTCCCTCTCCCCGCAAGCGGGGAGAGGGTGTCACCGCAGGTGACGGGTGAAGGGGCCACCGGACGGAGCGGTCGCTTCGTCAGCGGCCCCCTCATCCGGGTCCTGCGGACCCACC
>CALEZI010000072.1 GCA_937928755.1 uncultured Rhodanobacteraceae bacterium
GGGCACGGGAAAGGCTTGCGCAACGCGGGCTTCTGGTGGGTCCAGACTTGTCTGGACGCTTTCCCCTTCCAAAGCCAAGAGCGTCCAGACAAGTCTGGACCCACAACAGCGCGCGCAACCGCGGCCTTTCCCGTGACCCGTGACCCGTGACCCGTGCCCCGTGCCCCTGCCCTTCCCCGCCTCAGCGCCGAACGAACAGCGCCATGCTCTCGACGTGCGCGGTGTGCGCGAACATGTCCATGACGCCGGCCGCAACCAGATCAAAGCCCTTGCGCTGCACCAGGATTGCGGCGTCGCGCGCCAGCGTGCCGGGGTGACAGGAGACGTAGACCAAACGCCCGACCGCCGCGCCCGGCAGGTAGTCGAACACCCGCTCGGCACCGGCGCGCGGCGGATCCAGCAGCACGCGCGAATACGCTGCCTTGCTCCAATCGGCCGCCGATTGGTCCAGCGACAGGTCGGCCACGGCGTAACTCACATTTTCCAGGCCGTTGGCGACGGCATTGCCGCGTGCGCGGGCGATCAGCCCGGCGTCGCCTTCGACGCCGAACACGTGGGCAGCGCGCCGAGCCAGTGGCAGGGTGAAATTCCCCAGACCGCAATAGAGATCGAGCACCCGATCGCTGGTCCCGACCTCGAGCAGATCCAGTGCCTGCGCGACCATCGCCCGATTGATGCTGTGATTGACCTGGACGAAATCGAGCGGCTGGTACTCGATCCGCATTTGCTCGTCGACGGCATAGCTGAGTTGCGGCGGCGGTGCGCCATCGAGATCGATCAGGCTGTCGAGGCCAGCCGGCTGCAGCACGATGCCAAGATCGTGCCGCTCGCCAAATTGCCGCAACTGAGCGCGATCGGCGTCGGTCAGCGGCACCAGGATGCGGAAAACCAGCACCACCCGCTCAGCGGCAGCGACTTCGATCTGCGGGATCGACGCGCGCGCATCCAGCGCGGACACCAGCCGCGAAAGATCCCCGAGGCGCAGCCCGACGCGCGGATCGAGCACCGGACAATGTTCGATCTCCGCCACATAGCGACCGTTGGCTTCGCGGAAACCGACCAGCGCCCGGCCCTTCTTTTCGACGAAGCGCACCGAAAGTCGCGCCTTGCGTCTGTAGCCCCAGATATCCCGCTGCAGCGGCTCCAGCATGCGCTGCGGCGCAACCTTTCCGATGCGCTGCAGACTGTCCAGCAACTGTTTCTGCTTGAATTCAATCTGGCGGCCCGGATCGAGGTGCTGCAGGCTGCAGCCCGAGCAGATCGCGAAATGCGCGCAATGCGGCTCGATGCGATCCGGGCTGCGTTGCAGGATTTCGTCGACAGCCGCGTCGTCGTACTGGCGATGGCGCTTGGTGACATGCGCCAGCACCCGCTCGCCCGGCAGCGCGCCATCGACGAATACCGCCTTTGCACCGGCGCGCGCGATACCCCGTCCGTCGTGCGCCAGATCCTCGATCAACAACTCCAACAGAACCTCCGATGGATCGCACCGTTGCCATGGAAAGCCGGGAATCTAGCGGGGATACTGGTGTTTGGCCACGCGGTGCCTGCGCACATGATCAACCGCCATTGCCTGATCATCGACGACGATGCGATCGCAACGACGTTCCTCAGCGAATGGATGTCCGCGCACGGCTGGCAAGTGGTGTGCGCACGGACACTGGCTGAGGCCGCGAGAGCCCTGGCCGCATCGCGCTTCGACATTGCCCTGGTCGACCGCCGCCTGCCCGACGGGGATGGACTTGTTTGGCTCGCGACAAACGCGCTCGCATCGACCACCCGTTGCCTCGTCACCTCCGGCGAAACCATCGATGCGGGCGACCTTCCCGCGAATGTCGCCTGCCTGCGCAAGCCGCTCGACGTCGACCGGCTGCAGGCCTGGCTGGCGCAATCCGACACCGGCGCCAGCACTGCAATCACCGAGGGAGCCGCGGCGCCTGAGGTAGCGCCGTTGCTCGACGATTCTCTCGCAGTGACGCGCTACGGCGGGAACATTCAGGCGCTGCGCTCGCTGCGCGCCATGTTACTGAGCGAACTGCGCGACAGTGGCCCGTGGCGCTCGCAACTGCGAAAAGCGCCACCGGCAAACACCGCCCTGGATGCCCTGCACCGCCTGCGCGCCGCCAGCGCCCTGACCGGTTGCGTGCGACTGGGGCAGGTCAGCGAAACTCTCGAAGCCGATCTGCGGCGCGGACTGCCCGGGGATACCCGCTCTCTGCAGCGCCTCGACGACACCATCGATGCAACCATCGCGGCGATCACGGCAGTGACTTGCGGAAGCTGACTTGACCGGCGTCACGGCCACACGGCGGTGGCGCAAAGTGATGCGCGCCGGCATCGGGCGCGCGCGCTCGCTGTCGCAAACCCGCCCGGAGTACCGTTGCCCCCCGCATCGACGCCGATGTCCGGTTTTTGCGGCAACCCCGTTTCCTGACAGTAATGCTCGCAACGCGCCTTTGCCGAACCAGGCCGCGCGAGTGGCCAGGAACCGACAAGGAGATCGCAAACATGACGATGGGCAAACGACTTTTCGCGCTGGGTACAGGCTTGCTCGCGACCACCGCGGCGCTTGCCGTGGACTACGCCGGCACCGGCGTGGGCGCGATACCGGACAACAATCCGAACGGACTGAATGTGAGTTTCAACACCACCGGCTTCCAGGGGCCGCTTGGGCATGTACGTGTCAGCCTCAACATCAACCACACTTATATTGGGGATTTGCGCGCCACATTGATCTCGCCCAACGGCACCGCGCGTCTGGTTCTGTTCTCGCGCGTCGGCTACAAACGCGCCAGTGCCTCCGGCGTGGCCGCCAATCTCGTCGGTGCCTACGTGTTCGACGACACCCTCGGTGGCGACTTGTGGGCAGCCACCGCCGGCCTCACCAGCGATCAAGTCGTGGCACCGGGCCCCTATCGCACAAGTACCACTGGCTTCAGCGGCATCTCCGACGCCGGCGGTTGCTCGACTCACCTGAATCTGGCCTTCGGCGGGCTCAGTCCGGCGCAAGCCGGTGGCGTCTGGACCTTGAATCTGGCCGACCTGGCGGCCGGCGACACCGGCACGCTGAACTCGGCGACCTTGTCCTTGACGGCAAGCAATGTGATGTTCGCGTCCGGCTTCGAATCGGGCGCTCCGGGCCCTGCGCCTGCGGCTTCTGCCGCAGTCGGCACCTGCCGCAAGGCCCTGTTCGACTACACCGGCGATGGCCGCAGCGACTATGCGACGGTGCGCAACACCGGCGGCGGTCCAGCTGGGGCGTTAACCTGGACAATTCTGGAAAACGGCGGCGGCAGCAGCCAGAGCTTTGTGCACGGTAACGCCGGCGATGCCCGCATCGACGGCGACTTCGACGGCGACGGCATCGCCGACGCGGTCGCCTGGAGCAACGGAAGCTACCTGGTGCGACGCTCCTCCCGCCCGCTGGATGCGTTGCTGCAAATCCCGCTGGGTCAGTTCAACGACAATCCCCGGCACGTCGGCGACTATGATGGTGATCGCGTCAGCGACGCTGCCGTATATCGCGACCCCTTCGTCCCCGGCGCGCCGGCGCTGTTCCTGATCCGCCTGTCGTCCACTGGGCAATTGCGTACGCTGACCGTCGGCGAGTCGGGTGCCTTTCCGTCCGGCGGCATCGACCTGAATGGCGACAACCGCGCCGACGTCATGGTGCAGACCACCGGGGCGGGCAATGTCGGTCGCTTCCGCCAGTACGACGGCACCAGCGGTTTCAATTTCCTCGACACCACCTTTGGACTGCCCAACGACGTTTATCTCACCGGCAACCACGCGGGCAACCCGCGCGGCGATATCACCGTGGTGCGCGGCGTGGCCGGCACCATCAACTGGACCACACGTGAGGCGATCAGCGGCTTGGCGCAGCCGACCGTGCAACTCGGGAATTCAACCACGGACTTCGTGCTCACCGGCGACTACGACGGCGATGGCCTCGACGACTACTCGGTGTGGCGCCCGAGCGCCATGCCGGGACAATCGAAGTTCATCGTCCGTCGTTCGAGTAATCCGGGCGTGCTGATCGAGGTGTTCGCCGGCGAGCAGGGGGATTCCCCGCTGGCCAACACGCGCGCCAACTGAAGCAGGCGAAGGCAACATGCGCGGGTCCTGATGGACCGCGCAAACGGGCCTGGTCGCCGCATTGAGCGCGCAATCGACACTGGCAGGCTGTGCTGTGCTGACCACACCAGACCGGGGTGGTCGGCACACGCGGGCAGCGGGTCATCGAGGGCAACACACGGCTTCAGCTTTCGAATCTGCGGAGCGGCAATTGTGCCCGCGCTGATTGCCGATGACAGCGCCGGCACGGGCTTCGACCACAAGTGCGAACGCCTGCACGAAGTCGGCGGCGCTCAGCGGTTCAGAACTTGTCCGGGCGCAGAATTTCCACATCCAGCAGAAAGGCCACCATGGCGTAATCGGCGTAGTAGCGCTTCTGTATGTGATCGAGCAGCGTCTCCGCTTGCAGACGCGGGCAGATCACCTCGATGCGTATGTTGGCCGCCTCGCTCCAGGCCGCATTGCGCACTCCACGGCTACCGCGTCCACGCGCATCCGAGACGGTGTATCCGCGCACCCCCAGGCGCTCCAGATCGCGCAGCAAGGTCTGCTCGATGGCAGCCTCGGTGATGACCGTGAGCAACATCCGCTTCTCGGTCGATACGGTCATGGGCCTGCTCCGAGCAGCTGCGCCAGTCGATGATAGAGCGGGATTCCGAGGAGAATGTTGAATGGAAAGGTCACGCCCAGAGCGACGCCCAGCGACAACGCCGGGTTGGCCTGCGGCACGGCGACGCGCATGGCTGCCGGCACCGCGATGTAGGAAGCGCTCGCAGCCAGCGTGGCGAGCAGCGTCAATCCGCCCACCGACAAGCCCAACAGCAAACCGCAGCCCAGCCCGAGTGCCGCCGACAGCAACGGCATCAGCAGGCCAAAGGCAAGCAGAAACAGGCCATTGCGGCGTAATTCGCCGACGTGGTGGCTGACGATCAGCCCCATCTCCAGCAGAAACAGCGCCAACACGCCCTTGAACAGATCGTAGAACAGCCCCTTGATCGGCGCGAGCCCCTCGGGGCCGGCAATCCAGCCGATCGCCATTCCGCCCAGCAGCAGAGTCACGCCCTTGCCGAGGAAGGTTTCGTGCGCCAGTACTCGCCAGTTGGTTTCGCGCCCGATGCCGCGCACCAACACGATGCCGACCATGATCGCCGGCACTTCCATGGCGGCAAGAAAGATCGTCAACTGGGATTCGAATTCGATGCCGCGCGCCATCAGCCAGTTCACCCCGACGGCGAAGGTGGCCACGCTCACCGATCCATAGTGCGCCGCGGTGGCTGCCGCGTCGGCGCGACTCAAGCGACCCAGATGACGCAGGATCGCGAAGGCGATCAAGGTCTGCACGACACCCAGCGACACCACCGCCACCAGTTGCGGCAACAAGGGAGCGAGCGCCTGCTTGGCCAGACCCTCGCCACCCTTGAGGCCGATCGCCAGCAACAGGAACAGCGACAGCGAGTCGTACAGGGCCGACGGCAGTCTGAGATCGGAACGCGCCAGTCCGGCAGCGAGACCCAGCAGAAAGAACAGGATTACGACGTCGATCATGGTCGGTGGCTGGAGTGCATTGCGGCAGGGACCCGCGTGCAGCGGTCGCTTGCCCCCAGTCCGACGCTCGGCGGGGGGCAAGCGTCCCGATCAACTTGCCGTGGGCGCAGCCTGGGTGCGCGTCTTGTACAGCGAATAGGCGACGCCGATCGCCAGC
The DNA here is from genome assembly GCA_937928755.1 of uncultured Rhodanobacteraceae bacterium. Lineage (GTDB taxonomy): Bacteria > Pseudomonadota > Gammaproteobacteria > Xanthomonadales > SZUA-5 > JADKFD01. The sequence continues at coordinate 5,777 of CALEZI010000072.1, forward strand.
AGGCTGAAGGTAACCGACAGCGAGATCGCCGGATCGAGCTTTCCATGGATCTGGTTCCAGAAGATCTTCGCACCAATGAACACCAGGATCACCGCCAGCGCGTACTTCAGGTACTTGAAGCGGTGGATGACCGCGGCCAGCGCAAAATACAGCGCGCGCAGGCCGAGGATGGCGAAGATGTTGGAGGTGTAGATGATGAACGGGTCGCTGGTGATCGCGAAGATCGCCGGAACCGAGTCGACGGCGAAGATGACATCGGCGACTTCGACCAGCACCAGCGCGAAGAACAGCGGCGTCGCCCACAGCACGCTCTTTGCGCCGGGCGCAGCGGAAGCCGGCAGGCGCACGAAGAACTGGTTGCCGTGGACCTGCTCGGTAACGCGCATGCGCCTGCGCATCCACTTCAGTAGTGGGTTGTTGCCGATGTCCGGCATGTTGTCGATCATCCACAGCATCTTGATGCCGGTCGCAATCAGGAATGCGCCGAACAGATAAAGCACCCAGCCAAACTCGCTGACCAGGGTGGCGCCGAGGCCGATCATGATCCCGCGCAGCACGATCACCCCGAGGATGCCCCAGAACAGCACCCGGTGCTGGTAGATGCGCGGTACGGCGAAGTAACTGAAAATCAGCGCAATCACGAACACATTGTCGAGCGCCAACGACTTCTCGATGAGGAAACCGGTGAAGTACTGCATGCCGCTGGTGGCGCCGAGGTACCACCAGACCCAGGCACCGAAGACGCTCGCCACCGCGATGTAGCCCGCCGAGAGCCACAGGCTTTCCTTGACGTCGATCTCGTGGTCCTTCTTGTTGAGCACGCCGAGATCGAAAACCAGCAGGCCGATGACGATCGCCAGGAAGAGCAACCAGAGCCATGCTTCCTGACCGAACAGGTCGCGCGCGAACAGATGTGCGATCGTATCCATGCAAGCCCCCCGAGGGCACTGGTGCGGGCGCCCAACATCTCAGCACCATGCTGCCGGAGGCCCGTTGAAGGCGCAGCATGAGGCTGCCCCCATTCGCGGAAAAGTTGAATTAACTACGCACGACCTTCGGGAAATTCGAACGATCAGGAGAGCGAACGCGCAGCCGCCTCGATCATGGCGCGCACGCCCGGGTGGCTGACGCGGCGTTCGGTGGAAATCGCGTAGTAGCTTTCGACGATATCGCCGGCTGGCCCAAGCAGGAGCGCATCGTAGGCATGTTCGATCTCGCCGCGGATCGCGATCGGCGCCGGGAACACGCCAGCACCGGCGCGCGCAAAAACCTTCATCAATGCGCTGTCGTCGAACTCTCCGACCACGTGCGGCACCACCCGCTGTTCCTCGAACCAGTCCATCAACTGCGCGCGCACCGGGGAGTCCTCGCTGGGCAGCAGCAACGGTCGACCGTGCAGGCAATGCGGCACACTCCTTGCGGGAAGGTCCAGCGCACGCGGCGCGTACAGGCCGATCGTGCTGCTGCCGAGCTTGTGGCTGTAACTGCGCAAGCTCAGGCCGGACGGCGCCGGGCGGATCGCCAGCACGCAGTCCAGACGGTGCAGCGCCAACTCCGCAAGCAGGTTCTCCAGCTTGCCCTCGCGACAGACCAGGCGCAGCGGGTCTGCCAGTTGTTGCGCGGGCGCGATCAGCCGGTGCGCCACCGACTTGGGCACCGCGTCGGCCACACCAACGCGAAAACTCTGCTCGCGTCCGGCTGGCAGCGCCTTCAGCGCCTCGCCCAGTTCCGCCGCCAGCGAGAACATCTCGTCGGCATAGGAATAGGCAACGCGCCCGGCCTCGGTCAGTTCCAGTCGTTTTCCCACCGGGCTGAACAGCGCCACGCCGACGCTGTCCTCGAGTTGCTTGAGTTGCCCGCTCAGTGTCTGCGGCGTGAGATGCAGCCTCTCCGCAGCACGCGTGACTCCACCCGCGCGCACGACCGCCCAGAAGTAGTGCAGATGCTTGTAGTTGAGCGAGCGTCGCATTCCGGAGGTCCTTCAAAAAGGCGTAATGGCCTGGCACAAAGCTGAGGCCGTCTCGAATCGATAGCCGGTGCCGCCTGGCTCCGGCACAAGGCGCCAGACGCGGCACGGTCGCGCCAACGCGCCCCATCGTATACTCGACGTTGGCTGGAACTTCGCTCTGCGCGATGCGTGCAGCGAAAATCCTGACATCGGGAAACGACCGGATGCGCTTTTCAGGGCCGGTCGTGTCTGCGATCGACTGCCCAGCCAACTCCGCTCGCCGTCAGGTGCACTGCACCTTGCGCCAGAACCGCTTTTGCTCAGGGCCACACCATGTCAAATTCGTTTTTCTCCAGGGCAGCCATGCTGCTGATCAGTCTGCTCGGCACACCGGCGCTTGCCAGTGAGTCCCTGTGGCGCGACGTCGATCCCGATCAGATTGCCAGTCGTGGCCAGCGCTGGGTCGAACCGCAGCAGGCGCGCACGGTGGAGCTCGACCTGGCCGCGCTGCGCAACCTGTTGCAGCAGGCGCCGATGGAAGGTCAGGCGCCGACGCGCGCCAGCACACTGGTTTTGTCGCTGCCGATGCCCGACGGCGAATATGCCCGCTTTGCCGTCGTCGAGTCGCCGGTCATGGAGGCGGGGCTCGCGCTCAAGTTTCCGCAGATGCGCACTTTCGCCGGTCAGGGTCTGGACGATCCGAGCGCAACCCTGCGGCTCGACGTGACGCACAAAGGGTTCCGTGCGCAAGTGCTGGCGGCGAACGGCGAGACCTACATCGACCCGTACCAGTTCCACGACGAGTCCCACTACGTCGTTTATTCGCGCCGCGGTTTCGGCGACTCGGGCAAGCAATACCGCTGCGGTACCGACGAAACCGACTCGCATTCTGTGGCTACACGGCCGGATCTTGGTTTCCCTGCACCGAACAACCCGGCCGGAACCAGCCTGCGCACCTATCGTGTCGCAATCGCGTCCACTTCGTCGTACACCAATGCATTCGGCGGCACTGTGGCCGACGGCATTGCCGGCCTGACGACGCTGGTGAACCGCCTGACCGGCGTCTACGAACGCGAGTTCGCGCTGCGCCTGGTGCTGGTCGCCAACAACGACCTGATCGTCTACACCAACGCCAACGTGGGTCCGATCGGCACCTCGCCGACCGGCCCCAATCCGGTCATCCAGACCACGATCGACAACGCCATCGGCTTCGCCAACTACGATCTGGGTCACGCCGTCGGCGGATCCGGCGGCGGCGGCGCGATCACGCCGCTGGGCAACGTCTGCGGCACCTCCAAGGCCCGCGGATTCACCTCGCTGAATCCACCGCGCGGCGACATCTTCGACATCGATTTCGTGGCCCACGAACTCGGCCATCAACTGGGCGGCAGCCACACCTGGAACGGTTGCGGCGGGGGCGGACAATGGACCGCGACTTCCGCCATGGAGCCCGGCAGCGGCAGCACCATCATGGCCTACGCCGGCATCTGTCCGGACAATCTGCTGCCGAACAGCGACGCCTATTTCCACGCACGCAGCTTCACCCAGATCTGGCAGATCATCAACAACGGCGGGCCCGGCAACGGCAACACGGTTTGCGGCACGACGACCGCCACCGGCAACGATCCGCCCAACCTGACGGCACCGGCCAACATGACGATCCCGGAGCGCACGCCGTTCCAGTTGACCGCAGCGGCAACCGACCCCAACGCGGGCGACCTGGTGACCTACAACTGGGAGCAGGTGGACACCGGAGCGCAGGGCTCGCCCAGCAGCACCGGCGACAACGGCACCGCGCCGCTGTTCCGTTCGTTCCCGGCCAGCAGTTCGCCGACGCGCGTCTTTCCTTCGCTGCGTTACATCCTCGACAACGCCAACCAACCGCCGGCGACCATCACGCTGCCGCCCGCGGGCGGCAACTTCCTGCCGGCCGAGATCCTGCCCAACCCGGCAAGCGGCACACGCGTGATGAACTTTCGCGTGACCGCACGCGACAACCGTGCCGGTGGCGGCGGTTTGCGCCATTCGAACAATGTGCAAGTGACGGCGGTAGCCGATGTCGGCCCGTTCCTGGTCAACAACGTCAGCGGCACCCAGACCGGCGGCGGCACGCTCGCCGTAGCCTGGTCGGTGGCCAATACCGACCAGGCACCGCTCAGCACCTCGCAGGTCAACATTTTGATTTCGCTGGATGGGGGCTACACCTTCGACACGCTGCTCGCCGGCACGGCCAATGACGGCGCAGAAACCGTGACCTTGCCGAATGTCGACACCAGTCGTGCGCGGATTCGCGTCGAAGCCGCGAATGGCACGGGCATCGCTGACGGAAATACCTACTTCGACATCAGCGACAGCAACTTCGTGATCAATGCCGGCGGCACGCCGGTCAGCGTGAACGTATCCACCGCCCCCGGCGACCTGATCGCCACGCAACAGGGCTCCCCGGCGCCGACGGCGCGCAATATTGCAAGCATCGCGGGTGGCGTTGCGCCTTACACGGTAACCGCCGACACCTATCCGCCCAACCCAGAACTGAGCATCCAGGATCTCCAGGTTACGGGCAGCACGGTTTCGGCCACCGCAGCGGCCAGTTGCCAGATCGCGGCGCCGAACCTGCCGAGTTTCCGCACCTATCCGGCAGTGCTGCGAGTGGTCGACAGTGGCGGCAGGCAAGCTTCCGCCGTGTTTCCGATCAACGTCTCGAACAACAGCATCCCGACCCTCGGCACCTATCCGACGCGCACCGTCGCCGCCGGCTCTGCGACCAGCGCAAGCCCGGCTTCCCCGCCTGCCGACGCCAACAACAATCAGACCAGCGTCAGCGTCAGTCCGACGACATTGCCGGGCGGCGGCAGCGTCAGCGTCGCGCCCAACGGCGAGGTGAGCATCTCGACGACAGCAAGCACCACCCTCGGCAACCATGTGATCACGGTCTCGGTCAGCGACAGTTGCGGCGCGCGCACCTCAAAGACGTTCACGCTGCGGGTTCTGAGCCCGGATCCGGTACTGACGATCGGCGCCACGACCGTCTCGGGCAACGGTTTCCTCGAGCCGCGCGAATGCAATACGCTGGACGTGGCGATCGACAACGGGGGTGGCAATTCGGCCACTGCAGTCAGTGCGGTACTGAGCAGCACCACTCCGGGCGTCACCATAACCCAGGCGAACTCGGCGTATCCGGACATCCCCACCGAAGCCAGCCAGGTCAACAACGTCGATTTTGAAGTGAGCACGGCAGCGGGGCTTGCCTGCGGCAGCACGGTCGCCTTCACCCATACCGTGACTTACGCCGGCGCCGCACCGACCATCCTCAACTTCACATTGCCGGTCGGTGGTCCACCCGCCACCAACTACAACTTCGTCAGCGAAACCGGCACCACCGCCCCGACCGGTTCCACGCTGGTGGCCGGCAGTCAGGAGAACAACGCCATCGTGCCCGTGAACCTGCCGGCAGGGTTCGCATTCCAGGCCTACGGCAATGCGGTGACTCAGTTGCGCGCCGACACCAACGGCGTGCTGATCTTCAACGCCGGCACTGCGACATCCACTTCGTTCAACGGCACCTTGCCCTCCGCGGCATACGCGGCGCCCGCGCTGTTCGCGTTGTGGGACGATCTCGACCTGCGGACCACCGTCGCCACCGGCGGCGGCATCTACACACAAACCTCGGGCGTGGCGCCGAATCGCACCTTCGACATTGAGTGGCGTGCGGTGCGCTTCGTCAGCGGCGCGGCGACGCCGGTGGCGCCGACCATGGTGTTCACCGTGCGGCTGCATGAAACCAGCAATCGAATCGAGGTCTACTACACGACCGTCACCGGCAACGGCGGTGGTGCATCCGGATCCTCGGCCACGGTAGGCATCCAGGCCGCGGGCACCGGCACGACCTTCACTTCGTTCTCGAACAATACCGCGGCACTTTCCGCCGGGCAGAGACTCACCGTCACTCGCGCGCCCGGGGTCTGCAACGTCGGGCCCAATGTCTGCGGCGAGTTGCCGGAGGACATCTTCGAAAACGGCTTCGAGTAGCGCCGAATAGCGCCAAAAAGCGCCGCAGGCGCGGCCCTCCAGTTGCAGCTCTGGGAGGGCCGCGCGCCTGCGCGGCCGCTTCTGCTTCACGCCAGCCCGGAAAAGCGGCGCCGCGGGCGCGGCCCCTCCAGTTGCTCCTCGAAACTCTTCTCAGGTCAGAACCGGTACTGCACCTGCAGCGCCACTTCGCGACCCTTGGCGCGTACGCTGGCGAAGGCGCCGCCAGGCGCCAGCGGGATCACCGAGGTGAACACATTGTAAGTTTCGTCGGTGAGATTCTTGCCGAGCAGGGCGACGCTCCAATGGCCCTGATCCGCAGTCAACTCGATGCGATAGTCGAGCAAGCCGTAGGCCGACTGGCGCGTTTGCGCTTCGTTATCGGAAGCCGTGCTGTGGCTGCCGGTGTAGCTCCAGCCCAGCCACTGGTCGATCTGCCAGTTGGACGCCGTGCGATGACGGTGCTGCACTCCGAGCACGCCCTCGAACTCGGGAACGAATGGCGCGCGGTCGCCGGACCAGTCGCAGATCGCCTGTCCGGTATTGAGGCGTTCGGTCGTGCTGCAGTTGGCGTCGCGGAATTCGTCGTAGCGGAAGTCGAGGTATTCGAGACGGGTGAACAGCGTCAAATCGCGGGTGATGTTCCAATCGAGATCGACATCGATGCCTTTGGAGATCGAACTGGCGGCGTTGCCAACCAGAAAGCCGATGCCGCCATCGTAAACCGACACCTGCAAGTCGTCGTAGCGGCCGTAGAACGCGGCCACGTTCAGGCGCACGTCGCGCCAGTCCTTCTTGAAGCCGATTTCGAACACGCTGGCGCTTTCGTCGCCGTATTCGACCTCGGCGCGATCAGCGCCTTCATAGAGGAAGTCGAAGCCGCCGGCCTTGGCACCATTGGACCAGTTGCCGTAGGCCAGCAGGTCTTCGCTCCATTGATACGCGAGGCTGATCTGGTACATCGGATGCTGTTCTTCGCGCGACAGATCATCGAACTGGTGCAGATCGCCGGTGCCTGCCGACACGATGCTGTAGCCGACGACATTGTTCGGCGCGAGCACCGGCGCAATCTCGGTGCCATCGGGCAGTACCAGCACATAGCCGGTCGGATCGGCCAGATAGTCGGGATTGCCAAGCAGCAGTGGCGCCAGATCGGGACTCAGCCAGCGCACGTCGATCAGATCGCCAAGGCTGTCGACATGGTCGATGTTGGCGACGCGCACGGCCTGCCGCGCATCCTTCTCGAGCATCAGGTAGCGATAGCCGACGCTCGCCGTCAGGCGCTCGCTCAGTTCGAAGTCGAGGTTGCCGAACAGCGCCCACTGCTCGGTGTCCTGGTCGATCAGGATATGCCGCGTGAACGGGTGGATCAGGTCGGCGGCGAGACTGGAGGGGATGCCGAAAACCGGCGCAACCAGCTCAGGCAGGTTGAAGTCGGACAGATAATCGTTGCGGAAGTTGTCGCTCTGCAGATAAACGCCGGCGAGGTAATCGACACTTCCGGTCCACTCGCCGGCGATCCTGAGCTCCTGCGAGAACTGGCTGAAATCTTCGTCCTGGTAGACATTGATCAGCGTCGCCGGCGTGATGTCGACATCCGCGGACTGACGATACCGATAGCCGCTGTAGCTGCTGATCGACGTCAGCGTCGCCGTCTCGAACGCATACTGAACCTCGATCCTGGTTTCCTCCATGTCGTTTGCCAGGAAGGAATCCTGGTACTTGAACGGATCGCCGTTGGCGATGTTCAGGCGACCGTCGTCGATGCCAGTGAAATATGAATTCGGCCACGGATTGCCGTGGCCGTCGACGTGCTTGTAGACATCGAAAATGTTGCCGTTGCGCTCGAACTGGCCTTGCTCGTGGCGCAGCGCGATCGACAACTCGTCGCTCGGCAGCCACAGCGCGTTCATCCGGCCGGCCTCGTTCTGACGCCACGGCTCGCTGTCGCCGGTGGCATCGTTGGGAAACAGTCCGTCGCGCTGATCGCTCCAGATCCCGGCCAGGCGCACGGCAAACCGATCGTTCAGCGGGACATCGACGGCCGCCTCGAGCAACGGCTCGTTGTATTCCAGCCCGTGGCGGTAACGCACGTCGCCGGCGAAGTCGAATCCCGGTTGTCGCGTGATCACGCTGATCGCCCCGCCCAGCGAGCTGTTGCCGTACAGCGCCACCTGCGGACCCTTCAGCACCTCGATGCGTTCGATGTCGAAGACGCCGATGTGCTGCTGGTTCATGCGCCCGCGATAGACGCCGTCGACATAGGTTCCGACCGACTGCTCGAACGCGTTGTTGTCGCCGGAATTGACCCCGCGCAGCGTAAGCCGGCTGGTGATCGCCAGATCGCCCTGCTGCAGACCGGGCACATGGACACTCAAGTCGTCCAGGTTGGCGATGGCTCTGTCGCGGATTTCCTCGGCATCGAAGGCGGTCACGCTCATCGGCACGTCCTGCAGGACCTCCGATTTCTTGCGCGCGGTGACCACGATTTCGTTCAACGTCGAGCGGGCTGCCGTGCGATCCGGCTCGACTGGATTGGCGTCGCCGTTTGCGCCAGGCGTCGCCAACGCGACCGATGTCGCGCAGATCCAGAGCGCCACCGCGGGCAGAGTCGAGTTTCGACTGCTCATCGCACGCCAGCGATGAACGGATGTCCGACACCTGGCGGCAGTCAGACTGGGGTCACGGCACGGCTCGCAGAACGGAGTGGACACAGGCTGCATAGTCTAATCTCGCGGAGCGACGGGAAAATGGGCATCTGCGATGGTCCTGCCGGCAGCGGCGGCTGACTCGCGTCGCCGGGGCGGGGCCGTAAGTCCGCTGCCAGCGGCTATGCTGTGCAGTCGTGAGCAGCTTTCTGGAACTGGCCAATGGCACTGAGTGAGGGGTTCAAGGGGCAATCGTCGGCATCGACGATGCGTCTGCTGGTGCGCGCCGAAGCCTTTCAAGGCCTGGCTGATGTGCAAGGCATGCTGTTGTTCGACGGATCTTGCCTGCGCCTTGAGTTCCAGACCGCCGACGCGTTGTTTGGCGTGCTGCGCTCGGCGCCGAAGCAGGTCGAGATTCCGCTGGCGAGCATCGAGGCGGTGCGGTGCGGCCTTGGCTGGTTCTGGCTGATGCCGTATATCGAGATCGAACTCAACGACTTCACCTTGCTCTCCAAGGTACCCGGCGCCCAGGACGGACAATGGCGGCTGCGCGTGCGCTGGCGCGATCGTCAGGCGGTCAAGCGCTTCGCCAGCGCACTGGCGTTTGCGCGCTCCGACGATCTGCACCAACGCCTGAATGTCGGGCTCGAGGCGCAACCCGGCGTGGCTGCCATGCCTGAGTTGCCGCCGCTGCCCCAACCGCAGCGCGCTCCACCGCGCCAGCTCGAGGACTGACGCCGCGGCGCCGGCGCATCAGCCTTCGACGACAACTCGGTCGCGACCCGCATTCTTGCCGGCGTAGAGGGCAAGGTCGGCGCGCTGCAGCGCCAGCTCCAGATCGCCATCGACGCGCGCAACTCCAGCCGTGATGGTCACCGCGGGTTCGATGTCGGCAAGCGCCGAACTGGTCGCCAATTGTGCCCGCACGCGATCGATGGCGCGAACGGCCGCCTCGCGATCGCTGCCGACCAGCAAACACAGGAACTCCTCGCCGCCCCAGCGACAGGCCAGATCCGTAGTGCGCAGTCCGCCACGCAGCGTCTCCGCCACGGTTTTCAACGCCTGATCGCCGCGCAGGTGGCCGTAACGGTCGTTCAGCGCCTTGAAGTGGTCGATGTCGGCCAGCACCAGCGACACGGTCTGGCCCGATCGCTGCGCCCGCGCCAGTTCGCGCGCCGCCTGTTCCCCGAAGGCGCGGCGGTTGAGCAACCCGGTCAGCAAGTCCACGCTGGCGAGCTCGCCGATCTTCTGCAAGGCGTCTTCGAGCGCACGATTGCGGGCGGCCAGGATTCCCTCCAACTGCTTCTGCGTGCGGTAACCACGCCAACTGATTGCTGCCGCCAGGCTGGCGAACGCGAGCGCCACCAGCACAGCGACCAGCAGCAAGGTGCGCCGACGCAACTGGGCGTCGTGCAGTTCGGCGTCGAGTTTGAGCAGTTCCAGCTCGCGCTGACGTTGCTCGACCTGGTATCGGACCTCAAGTTCGGCGACGGCGGACTGCCGCTCGCGCTCCGACAGTTCACCGCGCAGGCGCGCCCAGGCGCGCAACTCGCGCAGCGCGCCAGCCGTGTCGCCGAGTTGCTCGCGCACCTCCGCCAGGCCTTCGCGCACGGCGATCTCCACGCCGGGGACCACCCCCACGCTGTCGGCCAGCGCGGCCTCGTAGTGCACGAGTGCCGCGTCGAGTCGCCCGGCGTTGCGCTCGATTTCGCCGAGCGTCATGCGGACGCCGGCGCGCGGTCGTTGCAGACCCAGGGTCGACAAGCGCTCGAAGGCCTCGTCGCAGGTGTCGCGTGCCGCGTCCAGATCGCCGACCTGATACAGGCGCTGGCAGATGTTTCCGAGCTGCAGCGCCTCGCCGTGCACATCGCCCGACGCCCGCGACAACGCCATCGCCTCCCGATGCAGCGGCAGGCCGGCGGCGGCGCCGTCCAGTTCAGACACGGTCAGTGCCAGGTTGCCCAGCGCGCGCAGTTCGCCGACGCCATCCTCGGCTTGGCGCGCCAGATCCAGCGCCTTCTGGTAATAGCCGCGCGCATTGGCGAAATCGAGCATGAAGTTGTAAGCCACGCCGATCGCATTGTAGGCGCGCGACAGTTCCCTCGGATGGTCGCCATTCTCGAGCAGGCGACGAGCCTCGTGGAACTGGTCGAGCGCGTCGGCGATCTTGCCATCTTCGGCATCCAGCGAGCCGCGCAACATCAACGCCGCAGCGACCAGCGGCGGGTCGGAGAGTTTCCCTGCGCGCAACGCGAACTCTGCCGCATCCCGCCGCGCGGCTTCGATTTCGCCACGCTCGCGCAGGATTTCGGCGCGCACCCGATAGAGATGAGCGAGCAGAAACGGATCCCGGTTCCCCGAGGGAGCTGCCAGTTCGCGCTCCACCAGCGAGAGCGCCGCGGCTGGATCCGCATTGCGCTGCGCTTCCAGCGCCTGTAACTCGGATTGCGCGGATGGCGACATCTGATCCGCGGCGCAGGCACAGAACGGCATCAGAGCCAGCCAGAAAACACAACACAGCCAGCGCATGCCGGCGGCAAACGATGCCGATTTTCGCGACGGGAAAGGCGCCACCGAGGGCGTAAGGAACGGTGGGCCGGATACCCCAGGGCGGCCGGCAGAATCAGGTCGCTGTGAACGCATTCGCCACAATAAAGCATGCTTCAGTCCTGCGCGGAAGTGCCCCGAGCGCAGTGCGTGGCCAGTGCACGCCCGCTGCCCACGCATCAGCGCATCCAGCGATGAAACTGACCCTGTTCGACGCTGTCGCATCGGTGCCACCCCGGTCGCAAGCCGGCGGCCCGCTGGCCCTATAGTCCGTGGATCGTCCCTGACAGCCGTCCAGCGCACCATGAGCGATCGCCTGACCCTGACCCGCCCCGACGACTGGCACCTGCACCTGCGCGACGACGCCGCGCTGGCGGCGGTGCTGCCGCACACCGCGCGTCAGTTCGCTCGCGCCATCGTGATGCCCAACCTCAAACCGCCGGTGACGACGACTGCGCTGGCAGCCGCCTACCGGCAGCGCATCCTCGCCGCGCGTCCGCCAGGTTCGGACTTCGTGCCGTTGATGACGCTGTACCTGACCGACAACACCAGCGCGGCGGAGATCACGCGCGCTGCCGAATCCGGCTTCGTGCATGCGGTCAAGCTGTATCCGGCCGGCGCAACCACCAACAGCGACGCCGGCGTCAGCGACCTCGCCCGCTGCCACGGGGCGCTCGAAGCGATGCAGCGACTGCGGCTGCCGCTCTGCGTACACGGCGAAGTCACCGACCGCGCTGTCGACGTATTCGATCGCGAGCAGGTCTTCATCGACAAGCAGCTCATCCCGCTGCGCCGCGACTTCCCCGAATTGCGCGTCGTCTTCGAGCACATCACGACGCAGCACGCTGCCGATTACGTGCGCGAAGCTGAAGGCGACATCGGCGCCACGATCACCGCCCATCACTTGCTGTACAACCGCAACGCGATCTTCCAGGGCGGCGTGCGGCCGCATTGGTACTGCCTGCCGGTGCTCAAGCGCGAGCGCCATCGCGAGGCACTGGTGGCCGCCGCCACCTCCGGCAACCCGCGCTTTTTCCTCGGCACCGACTCGGCACCGCACGCCAGACACGCCAAGGAATCCGATTGCGGTTGCGCCGGCTGCTACACCGCGCTGCACGCCATGGAACTCTACGCAACGGCGTTCGACAGAGCCGGCGCGCTCGACCGCCTGGAGGGCTTCGCCAGCCACTTCGGCGCACATTTCTATCGCCTGCCGCGCAACAGCGGCACGCTGACGCTGGCGCGCGAGGAGCTGCGCGTCCCGGCGAAACTGGCTTTCGCCGGCGACGAACTGGTGCCGCTGGCAGCCGGCGAAACACTCGGCTGGCAGGTCGTCGCCGTGACCTCCTGATCGACCCGGACGAGCCCGCATGGCACCGATTGCGATGCGCGTTCAGTCGGCGCCGGGCGCCACCTGCGGCACCGCTTGCAGGGTCGAGGCGTCGACGCCGCGCTCGACCAGGGTTGCCACCAGCGCATCAAGGCGAGCGCCGTCCATGGTCGGTTCGCGGCCGAACACCCAGGCGAGCTTGCGGTCCGGCGTGGCCAGCGCGGCGCCCTGGTAATCCTCGTCGACGTGCACCACCACCAGTTCCGTCGAGAACGGCCACACGAACTGCACTTTCCAGCGTGCGCCATTGCTGCCGGGAACCACGGTCGAGATGCCGCGCCAGCGCCGGTCTTCCTCGCCGAAACGCTTCTTGAACACGAAATCGTTGTCGATGCGGCCGTCCGGGCGCAGGCGATATTCGTCGCGGGTGGCGACCTTTCCCTTCTCGAAGAAATACGGGACATGCGCGATCACATACCAGGTGCCCATGAAGCGCGGCAGGTCCACGCTCGGTGCGGGTTCGAGCGGCGGGCGTTCGCGCGCGCCGGGGCTGGCGCAGGCGGCGAGCAGCATCACCATCATCAGGGCAAACAGACGGATCTTCATTTCTCCACCCCCGACAAAACCGCCGCGGCTTGAGCGGCAAGGAAGTCGCGCAATTGCTCGGCGTTCACCGAGGTCTTGCGCGTCAGCGAAAACTCATGCTCCGGATCAAGCACGCGATCGAGCCAGATGCCACCATCGGCGGCGATCGGTGGCCGCGTGCTGCCGAGCCACAACGCCGTGTCGGCGCCCTCCTCGGCGGTGCGCAGGTGCCGCCGCAAGGTGGCACGGAACGCGGGCAGCGCGGTCTGCACGCCGGTGGTGTCGACCCAGCCCGGATGCATCACGTAAACCCGCGGCTGATCCGACCAGCGCTGGTTCCAGGCTCGCGTCAGCTCGACCTGGGCGCGCTTGTGCATGGCGTAGGCGGACATGCCGTCGTGGTTCGCTGCGGTCGTCGCGGCCATTTCGGCGAGGCGCAACGGCGAGCCGTACATGCCACCGGAACTCATGTTGATCACCGCGGCGCCATCGTTGAAGCGCCCGGCGGCGCGCAGGCCCTCCGTGAGCACGTAGTGGCTCAGCAGATTGGTGACGAACGAAGTCTCCAGGCCTTCGGGCGTGAGTTCGAAACGATCGAGCAGCAGGCCGACATTGTTGACCAGCACATCGATGCGCTCGCCGCGCGCGGTCAAATCCTGCACCAGCCGTGCCGTGTCGGTGACGCTGGAAAAGTCCACGCGCAACGGCAGCATGCGTTTCCCGCCACCCGCGGCGCGACTCAATTCGGCCAGCTTGTCCTGGCTGCGTGCCGCCGCCAGTACCCGCGCGCCGCGCGCATGCGCCAGGAGCGATATCGCCGCGCCGATACCGCCGCTGGCTCCGGTGATCAGCCAGGTCTGGCCATCGAGGCGCTGCGGGCCGGCCAGCCAGTCGCGCTGCCGACGACGCAGACCGATGCGACTGAAGCGGGTGAAGAATCGTGAGTAGAAGAACAGGCTGGCGAGCGCGCGAAGCATGCAGGGATTGAGCAGTTCAGATCAGGATGACCGCGAGGCTACGCCTGCCCATGTGTGCGTCGCGCAATGGCGTGGACAATCTGCAGGTTTGGCGACGACCTGCCCTCCATCTGCGGCCGACGCGCCGCAATCGGCTATCGTTCGCCGCACCCTGCTCCTGGAATCGGGACGATGAATGCCAGCGTCGCCCAACACCTGCGCCTGCTGCCCGGCGTCCCGCTGATCGATTCGCCCTTCTTCGAATCCATCTGCGCCTCCGGCCACTTCACGCCCGAGGAAGAGCGCATCGCCCGCAGCCTCCATCGCGATGGCTACGCGATCCTGGAGTACCCGGACAAGCAGATCCTGGCGCGCGCGTTACGCATCCGCAATTCGCTTGCGCCGCGGTTCGCCGCCGCGCTTGCCGGGGGCGATCGCTACACCGGTCGCCTGATGCCGCCGCGTTTCCAGGACGCCTGGGACATCGATGCCGACGTCGCGGCCATCGCCACCGAGCCGGCCATGCTGGCGCTGCTGACGAAACTCTACGGACGCGCCGCCTTTCCGTTCCAGACGCTGAACTTCGAGCGCGGATCGCAGCAGCATGTGCACACCGATGCCGTGCATTTCAACTCGTGGCCGCAGGGCTTCATGTGCGGCGTCTGGGTGGCGCTCGAAGACGTCACTGCGGACAACGGCCCGCTGCTGTATTGCCCCGGCAGCCATCGTTGGGCGATCTACGACAACGAGCAGACCATGGCCACGCCTGCGGACCGGAATCGCCCCGCGTCGCAAGCCGCCTTTCACGATCTCTGGAACGCGTTGATCGCCGATCGCAACGCGACGCCGACCCGCTTCCTGCCGCGTGCCGGTCAGGCGCTGATCTGGGCGGCCAACCTGCTGCACGGCGGCGCACCGATCGTCGACCCGCAGGCGACGCGCTGGTCGCAGGTCACGCATTACTACTTCGACAACTGCGCGTACTACCGACCGATGGCTACCCAGCTCCTGTGTGGAGCTGCCGCTTTCATCGAGCCGAGAAACCTGAGTTCGGGCGCAGCGGTCGTGCCGACCTTCGCCGGCGAAGCTCTCGATGCAGAATTCGTGCGCGAATGCCGGCGCCGGGCGCAGGACCGCGACGAACGGCAACTGACATCGCTGCCCGTCGATTTCGACCCGGATCGCTACCTGCAGTTGAACGCCGATGTCGCCGCTGCCGGCGCGGACGCCGCCTACCACTACGCGACCCACGGCAGGCTGGAAGGACGCCGCTACCGCTGACGCGCCAGCGCAAGACTGTGGGAGCGGGTTCAACCCGCGAGCTCTGGCTTTGCTCGGGCCGGGAGAAGCTCGCGGGCGATCCATGGCCCGCGTACACGTGTCCTTCGCGCGCGCGCCGATGCAATCGCGGCATGCTTGCAGGATGAGCGAGCTGATCGAACTCCGGCCCGAAGGCTTGTACTGCGCCGCCGGCGACTTCTACATCGACCCGTGGCGGCCGGTGGCGCGTGCGGTGATCACGCACGGCCATGCCGATCATGCGCGCGCGGGCAGCGAGCGCTATCACGCGGCGCGCGCGGGCATCGGTTTGCTCGAGTGGCGCTTGCCGGGCGCGAACTTGTGCCCACTCGACTATGGCGAAAGCGTGCGGATGGGCGCTTGTCAGGTGTCGCTGCATCCGGCGGGACATGTGCTCGGATCGGCGCAAGTGCGCGTGGAATGCGCAGGCGAGGTCTGGGTGGTGTCGGGCGACTACAAACGTGCGCCCGATCCCACCTGCGCGGCCTTCGAACCGCAACGCTGCGATGTGTTCATCACCGAAGCCACGTTTGCGATGCCGATCTATCGCTGGCCAACCATGGTCGAGGTGATCGCCGAACTGGACGCGTTCTGGACCGAGTGCCAGGCGCAAGGGGAAACGGCGGTACTGCTGTGTTATGCGCTGGGCAAGGCGCAGCGCGTGCTGGCCGAACTGTACGCGCAGTGTCCGCATCGTCGCGACGAGGTCGTACTGCTGCACGGAGCGATGGAAACGCCGGTGGACATCTATCGTCGCGCCGGCATTCACATGCTGAAGAGCGAGTCGCTGATCGGCAGCGGCGTCGAGTCGACCGTCGGCCGTTTGCTGATCGCGCCGCCCTCGGCGGCGGGCAGCCCTTTCATGCGCCGGGTGAAGAATCCAAAGGTGGCGTTCGCCTCAGGCTGGATGCAGGTGCGCGGCGTGCGTCGACGCGCCAGCCATGATCGCGGTTTCGTCATCTCCGACCATGCGGACTGGCCAGCGTTGATCGGCAGCATCCGTGACAGCGGCGCGACCCGCGTGCTCGCCACCCATGGACGCACGCAGGCGCTGGTGCGTTATCTCAATGAGCAAGGTATCCGCGCCAGCGCGCTGGCAACCGAGCTTGGGGGAGAGGACACGTGAATCCAGATCGCGCTTTGCTGCTCGCTTGTTTGCGCATCGAATCCGGACGTAGGTCACGTTGCCCGGAGGGCTACGTGACAGGTATCGCGATGTCACGTAGGCCTGCGGCCAACATGACCTACAAAATCGATGACTTGTCGGGTGTTACTTGAAGGTCTTCGCCGAACTCTATTTCGCACTGGGCGAAACCCGCGCGCTCGGGCGCAAGCGCGAGCTGCTGGTGGATTACTTCCGCGTCGCTGCGCCCGCGGATGCGGCGTATGCGGTGTACTTTCTGCGCGGCGGTCGTTTGCGGCAGTTGTACCAGCGCCAGGAACTGCTCGATGCGCTGCTCGAAGCCAGCGCTCTGCCGCTGTGGCTGATCGAGGACAGCTACGCGGAGGTCGGCGATCTCGCGGAAACCCTGACGCTGCTGGCGCCGGAGGCGGATGGTGCGTCCGGCGGGCAGAACCTGGCGCAGTTGGTCGAGCACGATCTGCTGCCGTTGAAGTCGATGGATGCCGCCGCGCGCCGGCGCGCGCTGATTGCGCTGTGGCGTCGTCACGGTCGGCATGAGCGCCTGCTGCTCAACAAGTTGATCACTGGCGGACTGCGCATCGGCGTCGGCGACGGGCTGTTGCATCAGGCTCTGGCGCGCGCGCTTGAGGTGCCGCTGTCGTGCATCGCCGAACGCCTGCTCGGTGAGTTCGTGCCGACTGCAGCGGCGTACCTCAGACTGGCGGCGCCTGCGGATGCCGACACCACGCACACGCCGTTGCCGTTCTACCTCGCGAGTGCGCTGGCCGATGCAGATGTGCAAGCCACCCTCGCGGCGCTCGGCGACTGGCGCATCGAATGGAAGCTTGATGGCATCCGCGCGCAGTTGATCCGCCATGCCGGCGGCGTGCGTTTGTTCTCGCGCGGCGAGGAGTGGCTCGACGGGCGTTTTCCGGAGATCGAAGCGGCGGCGCTGGCGCTGCCGCCGGGATCGACGCTCGACGGCGAGATCGTCGCGCTGGATGGCCGCGGATCGGTGGCGCCATTCAGCGCCTTGCAGCGGCGCATCGGCAAACGCAAGCCGGGCGCTAAGCTGCTGGCCGAAATCCCGGTCGCATTGATCGCCTTCGATCTGTTGCGCGGCGGGGAAATGGATCTGCGCGAGCAGCCGTTGCGCGAGCGCGTCGATGCGCTGCGAGCGCTGGTCGAGCCACTCGGCACAACGTCGCTCCGGATGATGCCGGGCCTGCACGCCGCGGATCACGCGGAGCTTGCGACGCGCCGCGAAGAAGCGCGCGCGCATGGCTACGAAGGCCTGATGCTCAAGCTGCTCGCAGGCCCCTACCGCAGCGGTCGCGTGCGTGGCGAGTGGTACAAGTGGAAGCTGGCGCCGCGCAGCGTCGATGCGGTGTTGATCTACGCCGGGGCCGGACACGGTAAACGCGCCAGCCTGCATTCGGACTACACACTGGCGCTGTGGTCAGGCGACAAGCTGGTGCCGGTGGCCAAGGCCTATTCGGGGCTGAGCAACGCCGAACTGACCATCCTCGACCGCTGGATCCGCGCGCATACGCTGGAGCGCTTCGGCCCGGTGCGCGTCGTCGAGCCGCTGCAGGTGTTCGAGATCGCCTTCGAAGGCGTGAACCTGTCGAAACGCCACAAGTCCGGCGTCGCGGTGCGCTTTCCGCGCATCCTGCGCTGGCGCAGCGACAAGACCGCGCGCGACGCCGACCAGCTGGACACCTTGCTCGCGATGGCGCGATGAGCGACACCGACCCGCTGCTCGCCTGGTTTGCCAAGCAGGGCTGGCAGCCGCTGACGCACCAACTCGAGGTCCACGCGGCGCAGGACGCCGGCCTGAGCGGCCTGCTGATCGCGCCGACCGGCAGTGGCAAGACGCTGGCGCTGGCCGGTGCCTGGGTGCGCCGTTTTGCCGGTCGCGCCGCGCAAATCGCCCGCAAGCGCCGCGCGCCGGCGTCGCTGAAGTGCTTGTGGATCACGCCGATGAAAGCGCTGGCGCTGGACACGCACAGTCATCTGCAGGCGCTCGCCGACGCGCTCGACAGCGGCCTGAAGTTCGAGCTGCGCAGCGGCGATTCGCTGTCCGGGGCGCGTGGGCGCGCGCGCCGCGGCGCCTGCGATGGGCTGGTGACCACGCCCGAGAGCCTGTCTCTGCTGCTGAGTTACCCCGAAGCGCGCGAGAGCTTCGCCAACCTGGAACTGGTGGTGGTCGACGAGTGGCACGAGCTGCTCGGCAGCAAGCGCGGCGTACTGCTGGAGCTCGCCCTGGCGCGTCTGGCCGCGCTGTTGCCCAAGCTGCAGATCTGGGGCGCGTCGGCCAGCATCGGCAATCCGCAGCAGGCGCTGGCCGTGCTCTGCGCCACGCGTCCGCAAGCGCGCCTGGTCGACGCGAGATTGCGGCGCCAACTCGATTTGCGCACGCTGTTGCCGGGCCCCACCCAGCGCTTCGCCTTTGCCGGGCACCTCGGCATCGCGCAGTTACGCCAGGTGCTGGAGGAGATCGGCAAGGCTCGTTCGAGCCTGTGCTTCGTCAATGTGCGCTCGCAGGCGGAGCTCTGGTACCAGGCGCTGCTGTCGGTGTGGCCGTATGCGCCGGAGGAACTGGCGCTGCACCATGGCTCGCTGAGCATGGCGCAGCGCCAGTCGGTGGAACAGGGCTTGCGGGAGTCGCGCCTGCGCGCCGTGGTGTGTACTTCCGCGCTCGATCTCGGCGTCGACTTTCCGGGCGTCGAGCAGGTGATCCAGATCGGCAGTCCACGTGGTCTGGCGCGCCTGCTGCAACGGGCCGGGCGTTCACAGCATCGACCGCATCTGGCCAGCCGCGTGGTGATGGTGCCGACACACGCTTTCGAGTTGATCGAGTTCGCGGCGATGCAGCGCAGCGTGGAGCTTGGCGAAGTCGAGCCGCGCGCGCCGCTGGCGTTGAGCCTGGACGTGCTGATCCAGCACCTGGTCAGCGTTGCCATCGGTTTTGGCTTCGACGCCGACGACATGTTGCGCGAGGTGCGCAGTTGCCACGCCTTCCGCGATCTCGACGACGTCGATTTCGAGCGCTGCCTGGATGTGATCGTGCGCGGCGGCAGCGCGCTCGCCGGTTATGCCGATTTTCAGCGGGTGGTCTGCGTCGATGGCATCTACAGCGTGCAGGACCGCAGGCAGGTCGCGCGCCATCGCATGGGGATCGGCACCATCACCAGCGACGCGGCGATCGGCGTCAAGCTGCTGCGCGGCGGCAAGCTCGGCGAGGTCGAGGAGAGCTTCATTGCCCGATTGGCACCCGGCACGCGCTTTCATTTCGCCGGGCGCGCGCTGGAACTGGTGCGCGTCCACGACATGGTCGCCCAGGTGCGTATCGCCAGGGGCAAAGGCGCCACCGTGGTGCCGCGCTGGGGCGGCGGCAGCCTGCCGATCTCGGCCACCCTGGGCGCAGCATTGCGGCGCGAACTCGGCCTTGCGCCGGCCGATGCGCCCGAGCGCGTCGCTGCCGCAGCGATGCTCGCGACCCAGGCGCAGCGCTCGCGCGTTCCGCATCCGGGTCAGTTGCTGATCGAGCGCCTGACCCATCCACGGCGCGGCGAACTGTATCTGTATCCCTTCGCGGGACGCCGTCTGCACGAAGGGCTCGGGGCGTTGATTGCGCTGCGCCTGTCGCGCCTGTCGCCGCTGTCGCTGAGCTATTCGGCCAACGACTACGGGCTGGTGCTGAACAGCAGTACTCCGGGCGCTTTCGCGAATCTCGAGAGCGAAGGCTGGCGCGCACTGTTGTCGCCGCTGAAGCTGGATGAGGATCTGGGCGCAGTCGCCAACCTGGGCGAACTGGCGCGCCGCAAGTTTCGCGAGATTGCGCGCATCGTCGGCTTCACGCCGCCGAATCTGCCCGGGCGCGCGGCGCGCAGCGTGCGTTACCTGCAAGCGAGCAGCAGCATGCTGTTCGAGGTGCTGCGCGAGCACGATCCGCAGCATGTGCTGCTGCAACTGGCGCAGCGCGAGGCGCTCGGCGCGGAACTCGATCAGGCAATGCTCGGCGAGTGCCTGGAGCGCCTCGGCAGGCAGGAACTGCTGACCGTGGATATCGATGAACTCACGCCCTTCAGTTTTCCCTTGTGGGCCGAGTACCAACGTGGCGAGGTGAGCAGCGAGGACTGGCGCACGCGCATCGAGCGTGCTGCCGCAAAGTTGGACGCCGATTGTGGATAAGCTCGCCACCACGCTCGGCGATGGCACCGCGGTGTGCCTTTACGGCGAGCGCGCGCTTGCGCTGACCGCCGAGCGTTGCCTGCTGATCGCCGACTTGCACCTGGGCAAGGAAGACCTTTTCCGCCGCAGCGGCATCAGCGTGCCGCAGGGTCCGACCGACAAGGATCTGGCGCGCCTGACCACGCTGCTCGCGCTCAGCGCGCCCGAGCGCCTGCTGGTGCTCGGCGATTTCGTGCACGGCGCGATTCACGATGCGCCCTGGCTCGCCGCGTGGCAGCGCTGGCGCGGTATGCACCGCGAATTGGCGGTCGTGGTGATCGCCGGGAATCATGATCGCCAGGTCGATGCGGCGCACATCGAGGCCTTCGACGTCGAATGGTTACGCGGTGATGTTGAACTCGGCCCGCTGCTGCTGCGCCACGAACCGGGCGTGGACGCCGACCGCCATGTGATCGCCGGGCACCTGCACCCAGGTCTGCGCCTGCCCGGCATCGCACGCAGCCTGCCCGCCTTTGTGCTCGGTCGCAGGAGCAGCATCCTGCCGGCGTTCGCCAGCTTCAGCGGTTGCGCGCGCGTCCCGCGAGGCGAACGCATGATCGTCTGTTGCGGCGGGGTTCTGGTGGAGGTCTAGCGGCGCGAACGAACCTGGGCAGGGAAGTACTGGCCCGGGCATTCCCGGACGCAGACAACCATCACCACCCTTCGAGGCTGTCGGCGAACAGGCCTTCCTGCGGGAACTCCACGGCGCTCATCACCTCCAGTCCCCCCAGGCTGACCCACGGTCCCGTGACTGCCAGTCCGAACGCGCTCAGGCTGTTGTCCTGCGTGGACTGCGATGCCCCCCGCAGGCTGCGGTCGATGCCGGCAATCGGGCCGTCGATCAGTGAGTAGACGAACATGCCGCTCCGCGGGCCGTGCATCACATAACCGAGGCGGCATTGGCTGAGGCAGGGGCTGCCGCCCGATGCAGGCCGCAACATCGCGCTGCGGAGCAGGCGTCCGTCGGAAGGGTCGTGGTATGCCAGCAAGCCGCTCTCGTACAAGATCGCCAATCGGTTGTCGGCATCGTCGGTGCGCACGGCCTGCGCAGGGACCTCGCCGCCCTCCAGGGGCTGTTCCCAGAGCAGTTGCCAATCACCGCCACGGAAGGCCTGCAAGCGGCTGGACGTGCTGCTGGTCCACGCCAGCAGATCCGGCACACCGTCGTCATCCAGGTCGCGAAGCGCGAGCGCGCGCGCCTGATCGGCCTGAGGAACCGGCGTGCCCACTTCGCTGCCGTCGTTGCCGTCGAGGATGCGAATGCGCGGTTGCATCGCGCCCAGTGACTCGTCGAGCACTGCCATCCACCGACAATTCGCGCCGAGGCATGGCATCTTCGCGGCCACTGCGCCCGCGAAGCGACGGTCCGGATGTGGCGACAACTGCCACAGCAAGGAACCGGTGGTGCTCGAATGCGCGCGCAGCCAATCCGGTTCCACGCTCAGCAACTCGGGGCCGGCAGACACGTGAAAGTCTGCCATTTGCCATTGCGCATAGGGGCCCGGCGCGGATTCCAGTATCACCTCATCGTGCAGCGCCAGCGTGGCCGGATCCCGAGTTCTGACGCGCGCCGCCGGAGCCGACACCGGACCGAAGTGCTCCAGCGCGAGGACATGCGGCTGGCCGGCGAACTGAACGCTGCCAAGCGGTTGTTTGGCAAGTGCGCCCTGCTGCAGGACCTCCAATCCCTGCGGATTGCGCAACAGAATCAGGGTGGACGTGTCGCCACCGACATAGATGAAGTCCTCGTCGCCGTCGAAGTCCCAGTCGATCGCGCGAGCATGCGAAGGATTCTGCTCCCCGGGCGATGTCGCGACGGGGAAGCTGGCAATCGTGGCCCCCGTCCGCGGATCGATGATCTGAACACCGTTACTGGCATGTATCACCAGTTCGCGTGCGTTCAGCCCGCTCCAATCGACGATGCCCAGTGGGCGCTTCGGGGGCAGGAAATTGCGCCCACCTGCGACGACCTGGCCTCCGCCATTGGGATCCACCAGGCCAATGCCAGTATCGAAATACTCCGGCAACGCAATCTCGTCGATCCCATCGCCGTCCCAGTCGGCTGCCAGTGCTACGCCAGCGGGATCGAACCAGCCACCCGCGTTGAAGGCCTCCTGCTGCAAAGTCACCGCGTCGTACAGCCGCAGCAGGTTGCCCTCGATCGTTGCCAGTTCGGCCGCAGAATCGCCGTCGAAACGCCCGGCCGCCTTGGGCAGAAACGGCAGGTGCTGCACGACCTGGAACAGCGGCTGCGGACTGCCCGGCATTGCGATCAACGCAGGTGGAACGCCACCACCGATGCCCGGAAACAGCGACTCGGAGACCCCGTCGCCGTCGTAGTCGATCAGCGTGGGGCTGCTGGCAATCGTGGGCAGCGGCAGGTTTCCGATGTACTCGCTCACCCCGGTTACGGGATCCACGGCGTAGCCAAGATATGGAAAGAGCGCGCCACCGGAGATTGCGCCGAGCAGGAAGCGGCGGTCTTGGACTACTGGACCACGGACAATGTTGAGGCCTGGTCCCGGTCCCGGGATCGGCGCCAGAGATGTCACCTTGAGTCGGCCATCGACATCGCGCCGCGCGCACATGGGCCGGTTGTCGTACAACAACCAGTCCTGGCCACAAACACTCTCGATGCCGACTCCCCAATAGCGCTCGCGCAGACCAGGGTCTGCGACCATGGCAACGACTGTGGGTTGAGCATGAAGCGGCAAGCAGAACAGGGCGAGCGGAAAGATGGACCGAGGGCGCAAGGGAATTCTCGTGAATTGATGACCTGAGCGAGGAAAGGCTCAAACCGGATGGAACGCGGTCTGGCCTGCGCCGGACCGGGAAAGAAAGAGCGTGAACTGGCGCGGCCGGCGTGTATCCGGCCTGCTACAGCCGCGGCCAGTGGCGGATCTCGACCGGTTCGATCGCCTGCGCCGGCGTGAAGCCGAAAATCTGTGAATAAAAGTATAACTCAGCTTCCTGCGCGCGGATGATGTTGGCGGCCTGGCGGAATCCGTGCTGCTCGCCGATGAATTCGATGTAGGCGTGCGGCACGCCGCGTGCGTCCAGCGCTGCGACGATGCTTCGCGATTGCTCGGGCGGCACCACTTTGTCCTCGCTGCCTTGCAGCGTCAGCAGAGGCTCATTGAAGCCATCGAGGTGGTGGATCGGCGAGCGCGCGCGATACAGCGCTGCGTTCGGTTCGCCGACCAGCGACACGTCGTACTTGCGCTCGAACTTGTGGCTGGTGGCGGCCAGCCCGGCGATATCGGACACGCCGAACAGGTTGGTGCCCGCCTTGAAGCGGTCGTGAAACGCCAGCGCAGCCAGGGTGGTGAAGCCGCCGGCGCTGCCGCCGCGAATCGCCACCTTGTCCGCGTCGACCAGCCCTTGCGCGACCAGATAATCGACCGCCGCGATCGCGTCGTCGACATCGACGATGCCCCACTGGCCGTTCAGGCGCTCGCGATAGGCGCGGCCGAAACTGGTCGAGCCGCCGTAGTTGACGTCGACCAGCGCAAAACCGCGGCTAGTCCAGTACTGGCGCGACAGGCTCAGCGTCGCCCTGGACACCGCCGTCGGCCCGCCGTGGACGGTGACGATCAGCGGCGGCCTGGTGCCCGCCGGCCCCTGGTGCGTGGGATGCGTGGGCGGATAGAACCAGGCGTGCGCCGTGCCGGCAGACGACGGGAATTCGATGGCGCGCGGCAGTGACAGATACGCGCGTTCGATCGGCAACACCGACGGTTGATGCAGGACGCGATGGGCACCGCTGGTCGCATCGATCTCGATCAGCACGCCGGTGTCGTCGGCCGAGTTGGCGAAGGCGACGATCCGCTCGTCGTCGCGCCAGGCGAGCTCGCCGAAGCTCTGGTACGGCAGGTCGAGCCGCCGGTACTCGCCATCCGTGCCGACGATGCCGATCTCGTCGACCGCCGCGCGACTGCTGCGCGCGACGATGTCGCCGCGCGAGTTGAGCGCATACGACTGCTCGCCCAGTTGCCACATCGGCCCGGCCCATTCGCGCTCCATCGGTGCGATCGCCGAGCGTTGATCGCCGCGCCAGCGGTGCAGGTTCCACCAGTCGCCGAAATCCACGACGGCATGCAGATCGGCGCCTGCGAAGCTCGGTTCGAGCGCTGCGATCTTCGCGTCGTCGATCAGCGTGACCACGTTACGGATACCGGTTTCGTCGAGCGCGGCGGTCTTCAGGCGGGTGCGGTCCCACGGCATCGATGGATGGTTCCATTCGATCCATGCCAACGTGCTGCCGTCAGCCGACAGGCGCGGGTGGGCAACGAAATCGCTGCCGGTCACCAGCACTGTGCCGGCACTTTCGCCGGCCGGCGGCAATGGCAGCGCGACGATTTGATTGCGCTCTTCGCCATGCTCGGCTTTGGTCTCCGGTCGATGATCTTCGCGCACCCAAAGCATGCGCCGACCCGCGGCATCAATGCTGCCGTCGGCGTACTGGAATCCGCCCGGCGTGATCGCCACTGGCGCGGCGCCCTCGCCCTGGAAGTACAGGCGCTGGTCGGCGAAGTTGGCGAACACGATGCCGCCGTCGTACACCACGTAGGCATTGCCGCCGTACTCGTGCACCCGCGTACGCACATTGAAACCGGCCGGCGTGAGCTGATCGATTTCGCCGTCCCGCAGCCGCATCAGCACCTGTCGCCCGCCCTCCTGTGGCCGGCTCTCGCGCCAGTAGACCTTGCCCCGAAACACGCGCAAATCGCTCATCGACACCCCCGCCTGCGTCAGGTTCGCAGCGCTGATCGGGCTCGGCCAACTGCCGTAGGGTGCAGTGGTGCGCTCGGTCATCGACGGTTTCTCCGGTATGGCGCATGAGGCGAGCATGCACGTAATCAGCGGTACGACAATGCGCATGGAAATCGACAGCGTTTCTGGGTCGTCGAGTCTGCAGGATTCGGCGGCAAATTCGCCGCCTTTGGCGAAGGTTCCGCCGTAAACTGCGTCGGTTTGCGGCGAGTGGGCGATGACTGACGAATTCACGACACGCCCGATCACGCGCACGGATTTCTCGTTGATCGAGCAGTTGTTCGGTGCGCGCGGCGCCTGTGGAGGCTGCTGGTGCATGGTCTGGCGCGCCCCCAGCACCGGGGCATGGTGGACCGAGCACAAGGGCGCGCCGAACCGCGAAGCATTCAGGACACTGGTCGAATCGGGGGCGGCGCACGGTTGCCTGGCATTCGCTGGCAAAACGCCGATTGCCTGGTGCAGCGTGGGGCCGAAATCCGATTTCGCCTACTTCGAACGTGCCCGCGCATTGCCGCGTACCGCAGAGGACGGCGTCTGGTCATTGACCTGTTTCTTCATTCCGCCCGCCTGGCGCCGACGCGGCGTGTCGACGCTGTTGATAGCAGCCGCTGTGGCCCACGCACCTGAAAACGGCGCGCAATGGCTGGAGGGCTACCCGACGCGGATCGCGGCCGGCAAACAATTGCCTGCGGCCTTCGCGCACACCGGCCTTGTCGCACCGTTCCTGAAGGCAGGGTTTACCCCGATCGTCGCGGCCGGATCGCGGCAACTGATGCGTCTTCGGTTGCGCTGACGCACATTTGGCAAGTCGTAACTGCATCCAGTGTGTTTTGCCACGCATTGGCTGAAGCATTTCCGACGCATTCCGGCCCAAAGATCACCCTCCGCGAATTGTTCAGCCTGCAGACCTTTCCCGTCGTGGCAGCGCTTGTCACCCGAACCGGATTCCGCCACCCTACCGCTTCCGTTCGAACCCGAAGAGGTCAGCGTGCGCAATCGTTGTTGGCTGTTTTTCGCATTGCCAGGGATGCTTCCGGCCGTGGCCCTGGCGCTCGGCATCGAATCGGTAACGCTGCGTGCCGACGATGCAGGCGAGCCGGGTGAAGCAGTCGAGGTCTTCCTGCCCACCGACAAGAAGCTGCATTTCGACATTGCGCTGGACGAAACCGAACTCGGCAACCACGATTTCGTCGTCGAGTTCTGGGCGTCCGACACCAGTGCGGGCAAGGACATCAAGGTCAGTGAGTTCAAGGCAAACTCGCTGGTGACCAATACCATCAACGCCAGCATCGAGCTGCCCAGGGACTGGCCGACAGGGCTGTACCGGCTCGACGTCAAGATGGATGGCAAGACGATCGGCTCGCACGAATACGAGGTAGCCGTTCCGGAGTAATCGAAAACGGTGTCGGTGGCGTCGGCGCGCGCACCCCTCGACGGTTTCACGGCGCCGACTATGGGGCAGTTTGCCGTGCCCGCACCGCGGCCATCGCGAGTTCGCATGCGCTGGCCGGCGCACCGGCGTGGGGAAGCCTCAGCCGAGATCGCGCCGTGGCAGCACGCTGGTGCCGCCCAGCAGACCCTGCGCCATCCACGCGGCAATGATCAGGTAGACGATACGCGGAATCCAGGTCGCCAGCGTCTCCTGACGTTCGGAGACCAGGCGACCCTCGGCCTGCGCGTAGCGAGTCAGCAGCTCGGGCAGCGTGCCACTGCCCTCGCCCGTGGCGATCATCCCGATCACGGCATGGTTGCCGAGACAATCCAGCGTGCGCGCCGCGGTTGCCAGCGATGCACCCCCCTGCATCAACGGCAACAGGGTGTCGAAGCGCGCGCGCAACGCCCGCATGGACAGCGTTGCCGAGGCCGCAGGCAGCGCGTCGAACATCGGCACGCCGCTTCCCAGCAGCATCGCAAGGTTCTCGAAAAAGCTTTGCGCCTGTCCGCGCGTGATCAGTTCGCCAATGAAGGGCAGTCGCAACAGCGCACTCTCGATGGCAATCCGGCCGGCAAAGTCGCCACCTCCTGCGCGCCGCTGGAACAGGTGCTTTACCGCAGCAATGCAGCCGGCGAGCATCAGCAAGGTGCCGAATGTGTTCCACATGTACTCGCCGCCACTGATCGAACCACTGATCAGCGCCGGCAGTGGCTGAACGAAGAGGGCGACGACCAGCACGAACAGTGGCATCGCCAGGCGCGCGCGCAGTTGCGCCGCGCGCCGCGCGCGGGCGGCAGCTGACTTGCCCAGGCGCTCATGGGCGATCGCCGGACTGCCGCCAAGCACGGCCGCGCGCAGCACGGCGGCTTCCAGCGGCGTGAACAGGCCGGCATCCGCGCCCGCGTCGGCGAGCGGCCGGCCCTGGCGCAGTTCGCCAGCGACACGCGCCGCCCGGCGCTGCGCGGCGCCGGGCAGCCGCAGCAAGCCGACCGCATCGGCAACCGGCATTCCGGCACGTTCCAGCGCGGCCAGATGCGAATGGATCTGCGCGCGCAGGTGGTCGGACAGTGAGCTGGTCATCGGAATTGGTGCCTGCATTGGGCCGGTGGGCGGATTTCACCGCAGCCCGTGGCAGCTGGCTGCAGCACAAGGCCGGCACCCGATGCAGCGGCGCCGGCGCTCGATTGCGCCCCCTGGGTGCCGCCGCTGCGGTTCGACAGCACGACGACGGATGCGATGTTGCCAGTTTGCGCGTAGTGCTGGTCCAGCGGCTCAACGCGCGAGGCGTTGCCCGCGCACCCGATCGCGCCACGCAAAGCGCACCCGGTCCATGGCCGGAACCAGGTGGTCCCAGGCTTCGCTGCGGATCTGCAACGGGCGCCCTTGGTCCGACAAATGGCGGTCGTCGAGTTCCCCGCTCCAGGCGAAAACGATGTCGTTGCGGCAATCTCCATCGCGCACTACCAGAACCCGATTGTCGAAGGCCTCGCGCAACTGCCTGATCAAGGTGTCATAGCGGGGATGCGCGCAGACGATATTGGCGACCATGACGCCCGCGGGGCGCAGCGCGCAGCGGCACTGCCGGTAGAAACCGGGCGTGCACAGTCGCGGCGGAAGACCGCCGCGGTCATAGCCGTCCACCAGCAGCACATCGAACTCGGCGCGTGCCTTGCCAACGAGGTCGGCGCCGTCTCCGAGCAGCACCTGGAAGCGGTGGTCATCAGGCGGCACCTGAAAAGCATCGCGCAGCGCGACCACCTGCGGGTTGATCTCGACCACGTCGATGCGCGAATCGGGCAGATGCCGGTGGCAGAACTTGGCCAGCGAACCTCCGCCCAAACCGATCATGGCGATCCGTTCCGGGGCCAGATTGAACAGCATGAAGCCCATCATCGTCTGCGTGTACTCCAGCGCCAGCGCGTCGGGCGCGTGTTTCCACATCTGACTCTGGATTTCGTCGCTGGCAAAATGCAGCGAGGTGGTCAGGGCCGACTCCAGCAGGAACGGCCTGGGCTGGCTCATCGATGGGTGGTCATCGGTCATCGGCGCGCCTGGGCGAAAATCCAGGTCCGGATGTTAGCGGGCGCATGTCGCAGCTGCACGAAGCCAGCCCGGAGGCTGCAGAAACCGGCGCAATCGCCGGCAGGAGATTGATTACGCCGATGCGATGGACGACTCGGTCCGCCTCATCGCGCCTGCTTCAACGCGGTGACCTCGATCTCGATCTTCATGCGCGGATCGGCAAGGCCGGCGGAGATCATCATCGCCGCCGGGCGAACCGTGCCAAAGCAGCGGCGCAACGCCGGCCAACACGCCTCGAAGTCGGCAGCTTCGGGCAGCACGTAGGTGACGCGGACGACGTCGGCAAAGGTGGCACCAGCCTGCAGCAGTGCAACTTCGATGTTGCGCAGACACTGCTCGGTCTGCTCGCGCACGTCTTCGGAGATCGTCATGCTGGCGTAATCGAATCCGGTCGTGCCGGACACGAATACCCAGTCTCCTTGAACCACCGCTCTGCTGTAGCCAATCTCGGCCTCGAACGGGGAGCCGGAGCTGATCAAGGTTCGATGCATGACGTCGATGCCTCAAGGTTGATGGGGTGGTCGCGAGGGCCGGCGTCGGGGTCGAAAATAAGGCTTCGGCATCCCGTACAATCGAGGATCAAATCAACCGCAACCAAGGAACTGCCGCGATGTCCAGACTGCCCGAACTGCTGGTCAACCTGGGTCGAGATAGCGACCTGCATGATGCCTATGTCGCCAACCCGGAAGCGGTGATGCGCGACTACGGCCTGACCGCCGAGGAAGTGGCGGCGATGCTGGCCAAGGATCTCGAGGCGGTCAAGCGCCTGAGCGGCATGGACAATCTCAAGACCAACTCGACGATTCGGGCTTACGACGAATGACGCTGGCGCGTCGGCGCCAGCGAGCGACGTGAGCCAGCACGACCGAAGCGTGAGCCGATCGGTGTTGCGCGGGCTGCGGCCGTTGATCGGGAGCGGCCATCGGGTCAAGGCAATCCTTGACACCGCCCCGGCATGCGTTGCCTTGCGCGTCGGCCGCGCGAGCCGCTGGCGCTGCCTGGTCCTCCTGACAGTGCTGTTGGCGGGCGTCGCGCGTGCCGATGAGGCCTTCCAGCAGGATCTCGAACGCGCCACCAGGCTGAGTGTCACCGCGCCCTGGCAACAGACCCAGGAGGCCCTCGACGGACTGCGCGCGCGACTCACCGGCGCCAGCGACCGCCAGCGCGCCGACTTCCTGCTGCTGCAGGCGCGCAACCTGGCGCTGGCCGGTCGTCTGGATGACGCCCTCGGCGTGGTCGACGAGTTGATTGCACTGCCACTGAATCGTGCCCAGAACATCAGGGCGCATGGGCTTGGCGCGAATGTCGCGATGCTCGCCCGGCGCTACGAAAAATCCTTCGAGCTGCTGGGCAAGGGCTTGGCGTTGGAGCCGGATCTGGACGACCCCGATGGGCTGGTTGGCCTGCTCAGCGTCGCCTCCTACATCCACGCCCAGGCCGGACAGCCGCAACGTGCGATCGAGTACGGCCTGCGATCGCTGGAGTTCGCGCAAGCGACCGCCAACGTCCGCGATCTCTGCGTGACTACCCAGCGCATCGCCTTCGCCTACAAGGTGGCAGCGGAACCAGTGCAGGCGGAAAACTACTACCGGCGCGCGATGGCTTCGTGCGAACAGGCCGGCGATCCGGTTTTTCGCGGCGCCGCCCAATCCGGTCTGGGCGACTTGCTGCGCCAGCAGGGCAGGCTGGACGAGGCCGCAGCGATGTTCGAGCAGGCTATTGCCGGTCTGCAGGCAGCCGGCTTCAGTGTCGGCCTCGCGGAGGCACGCTACTACCAGGCGCGGCTGCAACTGGCGCGCGGGCAATTCGATGCGGTGCGCATCACCCTGGCCGACCTGGCGGACGGCTTCCGTGCCAGCGCTCATTGGGATTATCTGGCCGAGAGCAACCGGATGCTGGCCGAGGTCGCGCGTCGCGAAGGCGACGATCGCAGCGCAGCGGAGCTGTTGCTCGTGGCGCTGGACGCCCGCGAAAAGCATCTCGACCGCGAGCGCGCGCTGCACCTGGCCTTTCTCGGCGTCGAGTTCGACCTGCAATTCAAGGAACAGGAACTGGCGCTGCTGCGCGAGCAGGCGCGCGGAGCGCAACTCCAGGAAGAAGCGCAACGCCAGCGCCAGCGCCTGCACCTGCTCGGCGTGGCCGTGGCGCTCCTGACCGTGGTGGTGCTTGTGCTGCTTCTGCTGCACACACGCCGCGAACGTCGGCGCCTGCTCGAACTGTCGCGACACGACGGACTCACCGGCCTCAACAACCACACCTGGTTTTTCGAAATCGCCAGCGCCGAGCTGAAGAATGCGCATGGCGAGAGGCGCCCGCTGACGCTGCTGCTTGCCGACATCGATTTCTTCAAGCAGGTCAACGACCAGCATGGCCACCCTGCCGGAGACGAGGTGCTGCGCCGAGTGGCCGCGCTGCTTCGCGAGTGCTTCGACGAGCACGGCATCCTCGGGCGAGTTGGCGGCGAGGAGTTCGGAATCAGCCTGCCCTCGACCTCCGTGCAACAGGCGCAAGCGCTGCTGCAACAGTTCCGTGCACGGCTGGCGCAGGCATGTCCTGGCCCTGGGGATAGCCCGGTCACGATGAGCTTTGGCGTCGCCGGGCTCGGCGACGGGGAAAGTCTGGACGCGTTGCGTGCGCGTGCCGACGCTGCGCTTTACGACGCCAAGCACTCCGGTCGCGATCGGGTCGTGGTGGCCGCCGATCCCCTGCCGTCGGCGGTCGCGGCGTGAGTGCGCGCCTCGTGGTGGTGGGTAGCGGTATCCAGCTCGGTCGCCACATCAGCGAACGCACGCTCGGCGAGATCCGCGCCGCCGATCGGGTGTTCGCGCTGACCGACGCGCCGACGCTGCAATGGCTGACGGGATTGCGCCCGGACCTCGACAACCTGGGCGCCTGTTACGCTGCAGACCGCGACCGTCGCGACAGCTACGCCGAAATGCAGGCGCGCATCGTTGCACCCCTGCACCATGGTTTACGCGTCTGCGCCGTGTTCTACGGGCATCCCGGCGTCTATGCGCAGGTGCCGCATCGGGCGATCGCGCTGGCGCGTGAGGCCGGATTCCCGGCGCACATGGAGCCGGGCATCTCCGCCGAAGCCTGCCTGATTGCCGACCTCGGCATCGATCCCGGTCGCCATGGCCTGCTGTCCTTCGAGGCGACCCAGTTCCTGGTTCGTCAGCACGCCGTCGACCCGTCCGCCGTGCTGCTGCTGTGGCAGGTTGCGCTCTGCGGTCAGCTCGACTGCACCGGCTTCGAACCCTGTCCACGCCGCCTGCAGTTGCTGGTCGACAAGTTGCTGCGTTGGTACGCAGCGCAGACACCGGTGATCCTTTATGAGGCCGCTCAGCTACCGATCGAGCGCTTTCGCGCCGAGCGCATCGCATTGGTCGAACTACCGCAGGCGCGGTTCAAGGAGTACACCACGCTGGTGATTCCGCCGACCCTGGCCTGCGTCGACGATTCCGCCATGCTGCAGCAGTTGCGCGCGATGGTGCCGACCGGGTCGCGTGTGCCGCTGCCGCCGCGCTGAGATCCCGTCCCCGGTGGCACGCGAGCGATTGCGGCGGCTCTGCGCGCGGCGGCATGGCTTCGCAGCGAGTTCAGCCTTTGCTGCGCGATTCATTGAACAACTGCAGAAGCTGTTCCGCGGTCATCAAGGCCCGGTTCCTGTTCAGCAACTTCCCGTCGCCCGCAAACAGCAGCAACTGGGTCGCCGTGGCTTGATGCTGGCGCATGAACTGTTGCGTATCCGGCCGACCGATGTCCGCGACCAGGAAATGCAAGTCGTCGGCGAGGCTTTCCCGCGCCTGGTCCATTTCCCGGGTCTGCTGGTTGCTGACCACCAGATTGGGATCGTAGACAAAAACCAGGGCAGGCTTGCCCGCGCCAATCTTGCCCAGATCCGCATCAAAGCCCCTCGGCAAGGTCAGCGCCACAAGCGCCACCATCCCGGCGATGAATGCGGCGGCAGCTCCTCGCCTCCACCAACGGCCAGTCACCTGGCCCGACTCAGTTCGCGCTTGCATCGATCATTCCTTTGTTGTGATGTCGTGAATCGACGGCAGCGCGCCCGGGAAATCAGCGCCATGCTGCCGCCCCAGCCTACGGCTATGGCCGGCTGTTTCGAGGCTTCGGGCTGCCGGCTACCGGGAACGGCAAGCACCGGTTGTCGTTTGTTCGCGGCCGCCGTCATCGTACAGGATGTTGATCGACGAGCCGTCTTTGCCCATCTGGGAAATCTTGCCGGGGTACCAGTCCGCGCCACCAGCCCAAAGGCACTCGACACGACTTCCAACGCGCCAGTCGTACTTGCGAACCTGTTTGAGCGTCAGCGTGTCCTTGGTGCCGTCGTCGAATGCCACCTTGATCCTGTCGCCTGAACGACTTTCCACCACGCCCGGGAACCAGTACTTCCCGCCACGATAGTTCCCCAGAACCCAGTCTCCAGGCGCTTGCGCAAAAAGCGCGCTGGGTGCCAGCAAACAGAATGACAACGAGAGCAGAAGTGCTTTCATGGCGGGCGATTTCCTCAGGCAAGATTCGGCGACAGTGCACGCCCGATGTGGGCAGATGGCACCGGATAGCTCGCCAAGTATGGTCCGTGCCGGCCAGCAACGGGAAGCCTGGAGTCCGTTTGACGGCGCGAGAGCGGAGCCTGGCCGCCCTCGCCGCCGATCCGCGTCGACGACCTGCTTGATCGCCAGCAAGGAGCCGGCATGCATACCTGCGGCTGGCATCGACGGGTACGCGTACGCGAGCGCCAGCGCGAATCGGGAAACACGCTTCCAGCGCTCAGCTGAGCTTCGCGACGTCAGCCCTTGAGCACCGTCAAGGCTCGTCCGGGTCGGCCAGCAACGATGTCCAGGATTAGAATGGCTCGCGATAGCGTCTTCCGAGGAGAGTACGATGCGGCGCCGTTTCAGCAGGTGGCGGCATGGAATGCTGTTGTTGATCGGCGGAATCCTTGGCTGGTGTTCGGCGGGATCTGCGTTCGCCGCAGACCCTGGTTCGTCCGCACCGCTGTTGTTTGCCGCGGATGAGCCGTTGCGCCTGCGCCTCGAGGCGCCGTACTCAAGGCTGTTCCGGGACAACCGGGGTGACCGCGACTTCAAGAGGGCTCGTCTGGTCTACACCGACTCGAGCGGCGCCGAGGTGGCCATCGATCTTGGCCTGCGCGTGCGCGGTCGGTCGCGGG
Organism: uncultured Rhodanobacteraceae bacterium; assembly: GCA_937928755.1. Lineage (GTDB taxonomy): Bacteria > Pseudomonadota > Gammaproteobacteria > Xanthomonadales > SZUA-5 > JADKFD01. Next base: position 39,959 of record CALEZI010000072.1, read on the forward strand.
CGGCGAACTGCGACTTCAAGCCGCTGTTGCTGAATTTTCCGGGCAAGGGCCTCGCCGACAGCGTATTTGCCGGGCAAAACAAACTTAAGCTGGTGACCCACTGCAAGCCGGGCGGCGTTTACGAGCAGTACCTGTGGCTCGAGTATTCGGCCTATCGCGTCTTCAATCTGCTGACCGACAACAGTTTGCGGGTGCGTGTCGTGGAGGCGACCTACTACGATTCGGAACGCCGGCGCGAGGTCGCCACCAAGCCCGGGCTGCTGATCGAGGACGAAAAGAGATTCGCGGCACGCCAGAGACTCGCGGCGGTCCCGGACTCGAAAATCGATCGCGCGCGTTACGACCAGGGTGCATTGGCCCTGGTCGAGATGTTCGAGTATTTCATCGGCAACACCGATTGGTCGGCCGTGGCCCCGCCGGTCGATGGCGATTGCTGCCACAACGTCGTGCCCTTCGCGCGCAACGACGGCACGCTGTTACCTGTCCCCTACGACTTCGATCTTTCAGGACTGGTCAACAAGCCGGAGGCGATGCCCGGTGCGGGGCTGCCCATCCGCCGGGTGCGCCAGCGACTCTATCGCGGTCCCTGCCGCGAGCTTTCCGTCATCGAAGCGAGCTTCGCGCCCTTCCTGCGCCAGCGCGCGGAGATCGCCGCCGTGTTTCAGGGCAATTCGCACCTCGACAAACAACGGCGGGAAAACTCGCTGCGCTACATCGACGAGTTCTACGCGGTCCTCGCCGATCCCGGGCGGGTACAAGTGGAGTTCCGGTCCGCATGCCCTTGATCGGCTGAACCTCGCCGAATCGGCGGCGATGGGCTAGCCCGCATTTCTCACACCGGTCGCGGATGATCGCGAAGAGCTTTGCGCCGAGCGCAAGGCGCGACGACGAGGAATGGTCATTCCATTGCAAGGAGGAGCAACGCCGCAGTCGGCGCAAAGAACGAGCGAGGGCCGCGAAGCGAAAAGATGCTGGCGACAGACTGCAATCGGAGCCTTCAGTCCGAGAGACAGCCGCCGTGTGAGGAAACGAGCATCTTTTCGCGCCGGTGTGAGAAATGCGGGCTACTGATCTCGACGCGGATAGAGGGTCAATCGCGCCGCGCCGTCGTCGCCCTCATCGGCGATCAGCAGCGACCCGTCGGCGCCCAGCGCGATGCCCTCGGGTTGCCAGTGCAGCCGCTTGGGCAGCGTCGCCACCGACACGACCTTGCCGTCGCGGGTGACCTCCGCCAGGCTGCGCTGGCGCCCGGCGAGAATCAGGTAATGCCCGGTCGCGGGATCGACCTCGACGCCACTCGGCTGAAACTTGTCCTCGTCGAGAGATGCTGTGAACGCAGCAAATGGAATCGTCAGCCGATCGCCCCGGACGAGTTGCCGGGTCTGGACCGACCAGCGATCGATGCACACCAACCCAGCCAGCGCGGCCGAGCGTGGGTTTTTCGAAACGAGGATCAACTCGCCCCGGTCGCTGGCGCTACCCAGACTCTCGAGTTCGTACTCGGCACCAAGGCCTGTGTCGTATTCCTCGCAACTGACGTCCTCGCCATCGGTGCCCTGCGGACAGGCATAAATGACACCATCGCTGGTGACCAGATAGATCCGATCTCCAAGCACGGTTATGCCTTCGAAGTCGGCGGCGACCGGATGACCATCTTTCACGATGGCGAAGGTGCTGCGCACGGCGCCGGTCGCCGGGTCCAATTCGCTGACCAAGCCCTTTTCGTCATTGTGCGCCAACAGACGATGGTCGCTGGTCATCGCCAGGCCGGAGATCTCCTTGAGGCGATGCGGCAGCTTGCGCTGCACCGCGTGGTCCTTGTCCAGGTGATAGCGTGCCAGGAGTCCGGACGGAAGTGGACGCTCCGCGCTGGCCGCAGCTTCGGGTACGGGCTTTCCGGCGGTTACCGGCGGCAGGAAATGCAGGACGACGCCCAGCAGCAGGACCAGCAGAGTCAAGATCTCGCGGCGTTCGATCGTCGGCATCTGCCACTCACCGAGGTCAGTCTTTCTTCGACCCGAGCTTGCTGAGCTCGGCCCACATCACATGCGGATCGCCCTGTTCGATGGCACGAACGAATTCGTCTCGATCCACCGATTTCTTGATCCTGAGGTCGAACTCGATGATCGACGTGCCGTCGTCCTGTGGCGTGATCTCGACGATCTGCCATCGCTTCACGTGCTGCTCGAGGAATGCAATGACGGAATGCTGCGCCGGTTCGGCCTGCGTGGCTTGAAGACTCAATCGTGCGTTGAAGGGTTTGCCTGGCTCCTCGACGCTGCTCTCGGGCGTCACGGTCTCGACGGTATTGATGTTTCTTGCCGGAGGCTGCGGTTCGGCGAGTCGCCAACCATTCAATGTGGCCGGGGAACTGCCGAAATCCAGCCGCCAGACGGTCAGGGCAACCGCGTTGAACAGCATGGACGCGATGACAGCTACGGCAAGCAACTGCACGCCGGCCGCCAATCCGGCACCGATGACGATGAACATGTACACGGCGTCCATGGAATCGTCGAGCGAGGTGCGGAAACGCACGGCTGCGACGATGCCCGCCAGGCTGAAGGCCAACGCCAGGCTACCCTTGGCCAGGAACACGACGAGCGTGATGGCGATCGGCACAACCAACAAGGTGTGCGCGAAGGCCTGGCTATAACGCTTGCGCGGTCGCGTCCAGCGGTAGACCCACACCACCGGCAGCACAACCAGCATCGCAGCGACCAGCGAAAGCAGGATCGGGACCGACTTTTCTGGCGCCAGCAACTGCATGGTGTCCGACAACTCGGGGGTTGTTGCCACCAAGCCGTTGGCGAGATCGGTGAGATCGACACTGGCTCTGGCGCCCTCGCGCATGCGCTCCTGGTTGACGTACACCCCGAGGACCGGAAACAGATGAAAGATACCGCTGGCGACGACAATGACCGTCACGTAGTACGCGACGAGCCGGACAATGATGTTGTTCAACATGCTGCCCCCAGATGGCGGAACGCTGCCGGATTCAAGGTCGCAAACCCAGAATCGCTTCAGGATAGCGCCATCAAATTGGGAGAGCTTGCGGAAGATCATCTCGGGCTACGTCCCAGGATCCGGATCGTGCATTCGGCTCGTCGAACCCAAACGCGGCTCCGCCGAGCCGGGGTTTGCATCGGACGTGGAAATCATGCTCCGCGCGCAGTCCGAGTGGCATGCCGCCCATCGGCGGCGGTCACTGCGGCTGCCCGGTTCCAGACCCGAACAAAGGTGATTTCGCGCTTCGCCACGGCCCGCAGATCTGGTTCCGCCCGGCGCGTTTGGCGTGGTACAGACGCTGGTCGGCGATGGCGTACAGTACTTGCCAGCTGGCACCATCGTCCGGGTACAGGGCCAACCCGCCGCTGATGGTGACGTCAAGCCGCTGACCTTCGAACTCGAAGCCGATGGTTTCCACCGCGTCCTTGAGGCGCCGACTCAGCGCCTGCGCCGCGGTCGCGTCGGCTCCGACAAACAGCAGCAGGAACTCTTCGCCACCGACCCGTGCCAACAGGTCTTCGGTGCGCTTGTCGGCAGCCAGCGTCGCGGCAATGGCGCGCAGCATCGCGTCGCCGGCGAGATGGCCATGGACGTCGTTGACGCGCTTGAAATGATCGATGTCCAACAGCAACAGTCCGAACGGGATGCCGAGCCGCGCAGAACGGGCGACCTCCTGCTGGAAGCGCTCCTCCACGGCGCGACGATTCGGCAGGCCGGTCAACGCATCGAGCGCCGCCTGGTTGCGCAGCAGTTGCTCCATGCTGCGCACCTCCACCGCGAGCAGTGCAAAGGTGCCGGCCACGGTCACCAGCAACTGGCCGATCGCCAATGCAGCGGTGACCTGTCCCGCGCTCTCCGGATTGCTGAGCGGGATCATCTGCGTCAGGAACAACAGTCGCACGCTCCACAGCGTGGCGGCGACCAGTCCCGCGACGGCCACCAGTCGCACGCTATTGCCAGCCTCTCCCGGCAGATTGGCGAGCAGTCGCAGCGAGGCAAAAACAAAGGCGGCAATCGCCACCAGCGTGGGTGCGATGAAGTTGAGCCGAGGTTGGAACTCGCCGAGGAAATTGTTCCAGGCCAGCAGACCGATGACCGGCAGCGCCACAGCCAATGCCCAGCGCGAATCGAACTGGATCGCGCCATGCCAGAGCAGCGCGCGTATCGAGATCAGCGGCGCCACCGTGATCAGCGCATTGCCACAGAAGTACGCCAGCGACGGCGGCAGCAGCCGCGACGACAGCACCACGAGGATACCCAAGGTGTAGACGAACAGACCCCAACCCCAAAAGCGCAGCGCTGGCGCCGGTCGCTCACCGCGGGCCACGCCGAAGCACAGCCCACCGAGCAGCAGGTTCATCAACAGAATGGCGACGTTGAGGGTGCCGTCCGGAATCATGAGCCTGTGCGGGTTGGGGGTCCGGGCGCAACCCGTCACTCCTCGGCGGGCCCTCTGCCACCGGCCGGCCCGAGTTCGACGATGGCACATTGCTGCGTGAATGCAGTGTAGCCATCGGTGCCGGGGATGGGAATTCCGGAATGGCGTATCGAGTTCCGGGCACTCCGAAAGCCCGACGCCCCCGTTGAACGCGTTGTCAGGTCCCGGCCATCGAGGCCGCCAGCCCGAGCAGTGCGCACGCGACAATCACCTGAATCACCGTGCGCTTGTAGCGAAACAACGCGATCGCCGCGCCGAGGGCGAGCAGTGCGGCAATCCAGTCGATGTCGCCAGCGAAACCGGTTGGCCACAGCGCATGTTGGGCAAAGAACAGCGCCAGGTTGACGATGACACCGACAACCGCCGCAGTGATCGCCGTCAACGGCGCCGTGAACCTGAGTTCGCGTCGGGTGGACTCGACCAACGGACCGCCGGCAAGGATGAACACGAACGACGGCAGGAAAGTGAACCAGGTCACCAGCGTGGCGGCAACGGCACCGGCGAGGAACAGCTGATCGGGCCCGAACAGTGCTTGCCCGTGGCCGCCGACAAAGCCGACGAAGGCGACCACCATGATCAATGGGCCGGGCGTGGTCTCGCCGAGCGCCAGTCCGTCGATCATCTGCGTCGGCGTCAGCCAGCCATGGTGACCGACCGCGCCCTGGTAGACGTAAGGCAGCACCGCATAGGCGCCGCCAAAGGTCAGCAGCGCGGCCTTGGTGAAGAACCACGCCATCTGCGTCAACGTGTGGTCCCAGCCGTACATCGCGTTCAGCAGCGCCATCGGCACGGCCCACAGCAGGAAACCGATGGCGATGACGCCAGCCAGGCGACTCCAGCGGAAGATCGCGTGCGTCGGGATGTTGCTGTGATCGTCGATGACGGCCGCTTGCTGTGTTCCCGTCGATCCCGAATGTGCGCCGCCGACCGCAAATGCAGCCGGCGCGATGCGGCCACCGAACATGCCAACCAGCGCAGCGGTCAGGACAATGGCCGGGAACGGCGCGTCGATGCCGAAGATGGCCAGAAACGACGCCGCCGCGATGCCCCACAGCCAGCCGTTCTTCAGCGTCCTTGAGCCGATCCGCCATGCAGCATGAGCGACGATGGCGACCACCGCCGGCTTGATCCCGTAGAACAGTCCGGCGACCACCGGCAGATCGCCGAAGGCCACGTACAACCACGACAGCGCGATCAGGATCAGCAGCGACGGCAGCACGAACAGCCCGCCGGCAACGATGCCACCCCAGGTGCGATGCATCAGCCAGCCGATGTAGGTCGCCAGTTGCTGCGCCTCGGGTCCGGGCAGCAACATGCAGTAGTTGAGCGCATGCAGGAAGCGCCGCTCCGAGATCCAGCGACGGTTCTCGACCAGTTCCTGATGCATGATCGAAATCTGCCCGGCCGGCCCGCCGAAACTGATGAAGCCGAGCTTCAGCCAGAAGACAAATGCCTGCATGAAGCTGATCGGCTTTGGCGCCAACGTTGCATCTGCCGAGGGTGGCGCCGCTGATGGGTTCATCACCAGAGTTGGGGTCCGTTCGCGCAGGCCAGATGTGCGTTTCCGACGGGCAGGACTTGCATCAGGCATGAAGCCGGTCGCAAACCATCAGAGCACGTCGCAGCATCTCATGATCGTCCTCAAGAGGCGGCACAGGACGACGGCGATTCAGGATACCCGCTTGGCGCCCGCCGGCCAGGGTCTGCAGGCGTTGACCCGACGACTTTGGTCAGCGTATGGAATTGGGTGGCTGTCCGTCCACGCTACTCATTGCTCGATGACCAGCAGGGTCGAGGTGGCAGAAGCATGCAGGCGCCCGGCTGCGTCGACCAGCCTGGCCTCGGCGAATGCCACGCGCCGACCTATCGAGAGCACCCGGCCCTCGGCGCGCAGTGGTCCGGTCTGGCTGGTCATGGCCTTGTGGTAGGCGACCTTGAGTTCCAGGGTGGTGTATGACTGCTTTGCTTTCAAGCTCGAGTGCACCGCGCATCCGCAAGCGGAATCGAGCAAGGTAGCGGCGTAGCCGCCATGCACCATGCCGATTGGATTGTAGGCATGCAGACCCGGCGTGCCCTCGAACACCGCCATTCCCATGTCCACTTCGGTCAAGGAGAAGTCCAGCGATTCGGCAATTCCCGGGCGTTTCCCGGAGGCCATCAGCGCTTGCAGCTGCTGCAAACCGGTGAGGTCGGGTCTTGCCGACCGGTCCGTAACATCGGAGATCAGATTCATTGCAATCCTCCAAACGAACCGCAGGTCACTTCACCTGGATGACGATCTTGCCCTTTGCGCGCCCCGTCTCCTGGTAGCTGATGGCGTCATTGATCGCGAGGAAGGGAAAGGTCCGGTCCACGACCGGCTTGATGATCCCGGATTCGATCAACTCGGCAATCTTGCCCAGCTGGCCACCGTGGGCGTGCATGAAGACGAAGGAATAGTCGATGCCGTGGCGCCGGGCCTTGCTTCGGATGCCACGGCTCAACAGTCGCATGACCTGCCGGAGGAACCAGTTCAGGCCGTTCTCCCGGGCGAAGGCAAGGTCCGGCGGACCGGAGATGGAGACGAGTTTGCCGCCAGGCTTGAGCACCTGGAGCGACTTTTCCAGAGTGTCCTTGCCCAGGCTGGTGAGGACCAGGTCGTAGCCGCTCAGCACTTTGGAGAAATCCTCCTTCGTGTAGTCGACGACGACATCCGCACCCAGGCACTTGACCAGGTCGACGTTGGCGGTGCTCGTCGTCGTCGCCACCGTTGCGCCGAGGTGCCGGGCCAGCTGGATGGCAAACGTGCCGACGCCGCCGGACCCGGCGTGGATCAGGACTTTCTGTCCCTTTTTCACGGCGGCGCGCTCGACCAGGACCTGCCATGCGGTCAGCCCGACCAGGGGAATCGAGGCGGCTTCAATCATGGTCAGATTCCCGGGCTTGCGTGCGACTTCGGATTCATCGATGGCGATACGCTCGGCAAAGGTCCCGATCCGGCCCGTGCCTGGTCGCGCATACACCTCGTCGCCGATCTTGAAGCCCCGGACGTCGGATCCGACTCCAACCACGACGCCGGCCACGTCGTTGCCCAGGATCAGCGGCAAGCGATACGGGAGGATGAGCTTGAACTCGCCGTCACGAATCTTGGCGTCGAGTGGATTCACTGCGGTCGCATGGATATCGACCAGGACATCGCGCGGGCGAACCTCGGGCTCCGGCACCTCGCCGAAGCGCAACGCGCCTTTCTTTCGGTAACGATCGAGGATGAATGCCCTCATGACTGCGTTGCCTTGCGCAGGTCGAGGCGCAGGTCCTTGCGAATGCCGGCATCCACCAGGCGGGTCGGCGCGAAACGGCGCAGCATGCGCAGGCGATTGGCGAGCCCGCCGGCGGCATAGCGGAGCTTGGGCACCTCGGCCAGCGCGGCCTTCAGCACCACCTCGGCGACTACCGCCGGGTCGTCGCCGGTCGCCATGATCTTGGCGAGCAGCGCGTTTTGCAGCGCGCGGATTTCGCGATATTCGTCCAGCGTTGCATCGGGCGGCAGCAGGTTCGCGTCGAATTGGGTCTTCGTGTACGCCGGCTCGATCACCGACACGCGGATACCCCGGGTGCGCAATTCGTGGTCGAGCGATTCGGAATAGCCCGCGACGGCATGCTTGGTGGCCGAATAGAGCGCCGCGTACGGCATCGGCAGGAAGCCCAGCACCGAACCGATATTGATGATTCGGCCGTTGCCCTGGCGGCGCATGTGCGGAACGACGGCGCGGGTCATGCGGACCAGGCCAAAGAAGTTGGTTTCGAAGATCGCCTTGGCCTGCTCGATCGAGCTCTCCTCCGCGCCAGCGGGGGCAACACCGAAGCCCGCGTTGTTCACCAGCAGGTCGATGCTACCCTCCCGCCGAATCAATTCGCTCACGGCGGCGTCAACCGATTCGTCGCGGGTGACATCGAGCGGCAGCATGGCGTAAGCCTGCTGGCCGGAGGACACGCCGCGCCGACTGGTGCCGTGGACCTTGTAGCCCGCCGCTGCCAGGCGGAGCGCCGTGGCCTCGCCAATGCCAGTCGAAGCGCCGGTGACGAGTGCAATTTTCTGCTTGGCTTTCATGTGAGTACCGTTCGCGATAGCTGAGGAAGATTGGTGAATATGATGAGCGTCATATCAAGGATCAAGGCGAAGCGCCAAGTGCGCATGGCAAGGTCAATTCTCGGCAGGAATGAGCTTGTTCAGCGCCGCCTTGCACAGCGCATCGGACAGCCTGGGGTCGTCGACGGCGCGTGCCAGCACCAGGGTGCCGACCATCGTCGCGATGGTGACCAACGCGCGCTCATGCGCGTCGGCCTGTCCCCAGTCAGGTGAATGCCGCGAGACCAGGTCGATCATCTCCTTGATGCGACGAGTGGCTGCGCGCCGCACCTCCGGGGCCTGCCGGGGCATCTCCGAAGCCAGCGCTGCCGCGGCGCAACCGGTCTCGATCTCTTTGATGTGCTCTTTCGAAAGGTAGGCCCGCAGCATCGCAGCGAGCGCTTGCTGCGGCGGCAAACTGGCGGCGATCCGCTCCATCATCGCCACACTCTCACCACCCGCCCGATCGGCGGCTTCGGCGAGCATGGCCTCGCGCGACTGAAAATGGGCGTAGAAGCCGCCGTGGGTCAGGCCGGCGTCCTTCATGATGTCGGCGACACCAGTGCCGTGGTAGCCGCTGCGCCGGATGGCGCGCGCGGCGGCGTCTACGATACGCTCGTGGGTGGCTTCCTTGGATCGTGCAGTCGAGCGTTTCATATGATGCACATCATACATTTGCTCAAGCCACGGGGCAAGAGACTTTGTGGCCGGCCGGCGGCGCACCCGGCGGAATCCGCACGGTGAGGCTGTGCGGGTTCGCGCCCCACCATGCTGCCGATGAAGATACGCAGGACCCGCGTCGCCAGCGCTGCGTGGCGGCGTGGCGCCGGCCTCAGGCGTTTGGGCAAAGCCAGCTCTCACTACCGCATCAGCGCATCCAACTCGTCGCGTGTTGGCGCCGCGGGGAACATCAGGAATGTCTCGCCACACGATTCAGTCAGATGAGACGCGCGCCACCAGTCTTTCGAACTCGCGCATCGATTCGACGTCGTCCTTCGCCGCCAGCAGCGGCGCGACCCGTTCACGGACGGCGCCCAGATCGAGTCCGTGCGGGCGATAGCGACGCAGGATCATCTCGAGGGGATCATACCGGCTGCCGCGGATCGCTCAGTGCGCGTTCCTCGTTTCGACCTGGAATCGCCCAGGAGCATGAAACCTCGTCTTTGCGAATTCCGCTTCTGGCCCAAAAATGCTCACAGGCCACCAGCAGCGCCTGCTCGAAAATAATCGCGGAAGGGCCGACGGTTACCCGGCGCCCCGCACAGATATTCCTCGTGCCCAACGCCTACGCCACCCCTGCACCCACCGGTCGATGGCGTCGTGTAAAAACACGTTCGCCAACAACGGCAAGATCACCGCACTTCGTCTGAATTCCAAACCGCTTGCCCCGCAGCGTCATGGCGAACGCCCTTTCTGCGCGCGGCCTTCCCTTGCCCTCGGCCTGGACCTCCCAGGTTCCGCACAGAACACATCCATGCATGCCACGGGTCTGCTGACTCCGAGGAACCGGGACCACCGCTCGCGATTGCGCGGTGACCCTTGCCGTCGGAAGCGGACGACGGCCCGTTCGAATTCGAACGCCAGCGCACATCAACGGTCTCGGCGGCGGCGGTTCAAGGTTCCAGCGCGGGTGGATCATCAGCACAGGCATGGCGTCAGCGTGCGGATTTCGGCGCAAAGGGCGGACTGTGCGCCGCTTTGGCACGTTTTCTGCGTATGCGCCGGGCAAGGGTTCCCGTGTGGGAATCAGACGCAAGAAGTGATGGTGGAAAGTGATTAGATCAACGCTTGATGGTGCGGCAGCATCGATGGGTGAACTGGCAACATCGCGCCGTGGCGCGGCCGACAATGGAGCACAGCGATGAATCGCCGTCTCAGCCTCTATGCCGGCGCAATCCTGTCCTTGGGCCTTGCGCTGGGCGCTGCCTGGGTGGTGCTGGCCGCGGTCGACGCCTTGATCTGGCGCCCCTTGCCCTATCCAGATCAAGATCGCATCGTGCGCATCTCGCGTGAGCAAGGACCGGAGCGCATCGGGCCGCCGGTCTCGGCACCGGCCTTTGCCGATCTGCGTGAGCGCCAGCAGTCTTTTGAGGCTTTCGCGGCCTTCAGTAGTGAGAGCGTGATCATCACCAGCGAGCATGCGACGCAGGTGCTGGGTGCAGTGGTCTCGGGTCAGTACTTTGAGGTCTTCGGGCTGCCCATGCAGCAGGGCCGGGCACTGACACTGGATGACGAGCGTAGTGATGCGCCCCCGGTCGCGGTGATTTCCTTTGCCTATTGGCGCGACACTTTCGCCTCGGGCGCGGTGCTTGGACAAGAGCTGATGATTGACGGCAGGGCTCACAGCATCGTGGGTGTCGCTGCCGAAGCGCTGCGTCTGCCGGACGGTGCGGCAATTGCGCGCGCGCTCAAAGTGAGTGCGGACAACTCGCGTGGCAACAACTACCTCTTGTTGGTCGGAAAGCTCAAGGCGGACCGCAACATCGCCACTGCGCAGGCCGAATTCACGGCATTCGGCGCAGCGTTCTCAGAGCGTTTTCCAGAGAATCATGCGCAACTGGATTTCTCCATCCGCACGCTCAAGGATCATCTGACCGAGCGCTGGGAAGGACCGTTCAAGCTGCTGATGGCGGCGATCTTGCTGCTCTTGCTGGTAGGCGGCGCGAGTTTTGCCAATCTGTTGTTGGCAGATCACGCGGCGCGCCAACGTGAGTTCGCCACGCGCCTGGCGCTCGGCAGCAGCGCCGGGCGCTTGGCGGCCATGGCGCTCAGGGATTCCTTGCTGTTAGTCGCTCTGGCCAGTGCCACTGGCTTCGCCATCGCCGCCTTGGTCCTGCCGCATCTTCCACAGTGGTTGCTCGGTACGCGTTCTTTGAGTTTGTGGCCCGCACCGACATTGATCGTTGCCGCTGCCGCACTCACCATCGCGCTGCTGAGCGCCGCTGTCGTCGCTCGCGCCACCTGGTCGGCAGTGACCAAACAATCTCTATCCAACGCCAGCCGCGGCAGCAGTCTGCACAAGCGCGCGCACCATTTGCGTCGCGTCCTGGTGATCGCACAGATCGCGCTGTCCCTGGTACTGCTCAGTGGCGCCGGATTGATGACCGAGAGCATGCGCCGCTTGCTCAATGTGAATCTCGGATTCTCGATGGATCATTTGGCGGCGATGCGTATCGTTTTGCCCGCCGAGACGCTCAGTTCGGCCGCAGTGCCGGACGGTGTTTATCCGGGCGCTGGTTCGTCCGGGCAACTGTTGCTGCAATTGGAGCGCGAACTGGCCGCGCAATCTGGCATCGACGCCGTAGGCATCGTCTCGCGCGCCCCCGTGATCGACGGTAACGGCGTCAATACCGGCTTTAATATCGAAGGCGAACCGGCGGCGGCTGAAGGGGCCGCGCCGCTGGTCGAATTTCGTTTCGCCACGCCGGGATATTTCAAGGCCCTGGGGCAGGATCTGGTTGATGGCCAGCTCCTGGGCGAGCTTGCGGCCGATCTGGATCAACGTCGTGTGCTGGTCAACAGCGCGCTGGTCGAACGCCATTTGGCGCATCGCGAAGCAGTGGGTGCGGTGATCCTGAGTGGCACCTTGCGTCTTCCGATCCAGGGTGTGGTCAAGGGTGTGCGCCAGAACGGCTTTGATGAACCGGCACGCCCCGAGTTGTATGCCAGTTATCTTGATTTCGCCGCCCCCAGCAATGCGGTCATTGTCGTGCGCTCGGCCTTGCCGCTGGCCGAACTGCTGGAACGCACGCGTTCCGTGGTGGCGCGTCTGCACCCCGGCATTCCGGTGTACGCAGCGCAAAGCTTCGCCGAGGCCGCCAATGGCTGGACACAAAGGCGCGAGTTCCTGCGCACCCTGATGCAGTTTTTCTCGATTGCGGCTTTGGCCATCGCGCTGGTTGGCTTGTACGCGCTGTTCGCCCATGCCGTGGCTCAGCGCGCGCTCGAGTTCGGCATTCGCCAGGCGTTGGGCGCTGCCCCTTTGCTGGTTTTGGCGCGCGTGCTCAAAGAGGGATTGTTGGTCGCCGTGCTTGGAATCGCTGCGGGTCTGCTGTTGTCGTATTTGCTTGCGCCGGTCTACCAGAGTCAGATCTACGATATTCGCGCCACGGATCCCATGGTCCACGCCCTTGCCGCGGTCTTGCTCTTCGTTGGCGCCATCCTGAGTGTCTTCGTACCCGCCTGGCGCGCCCATCGCGTGCCGGCGCAAGTCGCGCTGCGCTCGGAGTGAGGCGTGGTGTGCGATCAAGTGCGCTGCTTCCTTGTCGAGCGGACTTTCTGCGCCGCCGTTGCGAGGTCTGGCGCGCGTCGGTAGCGCGATTGCGCGCGCCCCTGCCTACGGCGCCTCGTGCCACGGCATGCCAAGGGTCGACGCGATCCAGGCACGCGCGAAGCGCCACTGGCGCCCGACGGTGGCCACCGAACTGTCGCAGGCTTCGGCGATTTCCTCGATCGAGAGCCCGCCAAATAGCCGCATTTCCACGACCCGCGCAGTTTCGGGTTGCACGCGTGCGAGTTCGGTCAGTGCCTGGTCGAGTTCGACCCAGTCGATGCCGCCGCTGTTGCTTGGATGATCGTATTCGTGCAGATCCTGCAACGACACCGCCGCCTGACCGCTGCCGCGCTTCTCGGCGGAGCGTTCGCGCAGGTAGTCGATCAACACGCGGCGGATGACAGTTGCGGCGATCGCGAGAAAATGACTGCGGTTGCGCCACACCGCCACGTTCTGTCCGAGCAGGCGCTCATAGGCATCGTTGGCCAGTTCGGTCGCCTGCAGCGTAGCGTTGCCGTTGCGCCGCAGTTGCGCGCGCGCAAGTTCACGCAATATCGGGTACACGGCTTCGATCAGCGCGGTTTCAGCCGCCTTGTCGCCGTCGCGCCAGCGGCTGAGCAGATCGGTGATCGGTGCCTGCATGTTCCTCGGTTCCCTGGCGAAAGGCGCGGCAGCGTGCCCGGCGCAGCGTACGCGGGCGAATTCTAACGCGCCGTAACCGGCCACATTGATTTTTCAAATGGGTGTCGAACCACAGCCAACCGGGCGACAAGCCCTCGTCATTGCGCAGTCGCACAAGCTCCCGCGTGATGACGAGGTTGGCTGTCGTTCGACGTCAATCAGAATTGTTGTTCGACCGCGTGATCGATTGCAGGTCCAGGTTACGCGTTGCTGTTCACAGGAGAACCAAAAACGCAGCAGTCAGCTGTCGATCAAGCAACAAAGGTGGCGAATGTCGAGCAATGTAACGACTTTGGTCTAGGATACGCGCCCCTTTGCGTTCGGTTTTCACCGAGACGCACGCACGCTTGGTTGCAACCATCTTTTCAATGAGGTTTGTGCGCCAACATGAAGGCCCGGTACGACTTCGATTGCCTGCGGGCGGCGAACGCCAATGTTCGCGGGCGGCGTCGATGACTGTGGTCCTCGATGGCGCGCGCTGGCTGCTTGCGCAACAGATTTTCGATCGCGTCATCGACTTGCCCGCGGCGCGCCGCAGCGCTGCGCTTGCAGGCGACTGCGCGGGCGATGATGAACTGTTGCGCATGGTCGAAGGCCTGATCGAAGCAGACGCTCAAGCAGCACCCGAGCCGGCACCGGCAATCGCGACGCTCAGTCGGCTGGCGGACCCGGAGCTTGCGGCGGGAACGCGGATCGGCGCCTTCAAGATCGAGCGGCTGATCGGCGTTGGTGGCATGGGCCGGGTTTATCTGGGCAGTCGCGCCGATGGCAGAGTCGAGCAACTGGCCGCGATCAAGACCATCCGCGGGGCCTTCGCCGGACGCGATCTGTTGCAACGGTTCAACCGCGAGCGGCGCATCCTCGCCAAGCTGGACCACCCCAATATTGCGCGCTTCATCGACGCTTTCGAGAGCACCGATGGCGCGCCCTCATTCGCGATGGAGTACATCGCCGGCACGCCCTTGCTCGACTACGTGCGGGACCAGCGGCTGGACATCGCTGCGCGGCTGCGCCTGGTGGTCAAGATCGCCGGCGCCGTCGATTACGCGCACCGACAATTGGTCGTCCATCGCGATCTCAAACCGGGCAATGTACTGGTGGATGCCAGCGGCGAACCCAAGCTCCTGGATTTCGGCATCGCCAAGTCGATCCAGCAGCATCAGGAGCATTCGTTACTCGACGGACAGACCGCGCCTGAGTCGCGCTATCTGTCGCTGCGTTACGCCGCGCCGGAACAATTCGCGGGCGAAACCGAAGGCGTTTCGATCGATATCTACGCGCTGGGTGCGCTGCTCTACGAGGTGCTGACGGGACGCCCGCCGCTGGAACTCGACTCATTGTCGCTGGCCGCAGCGCAGTCGCGCATCCTCCACGAAATGCCACGCGCGCCGAGCGACGTGGCGTCACCAGAGTTGCCATACGCCAGCTCGCGGCTGCGCGGCGACCTCGATCGCATTGTCCTGCACGCGCTGAAAAAGGAACCCGAGCAGCGCTACGCGTCAGCGGCGGCCCTCCTGGCAGACCTGCAACGGGTGCTCGAGCACCGCCCGATCAGCCCGCGCGGATCGCATCACTGGTATTTGCTGGCGCGCTTCTTGCGGCGAAACGCACTGTCGACCGGGCTTGCCGCGAGCGTTTGCGTGGTGCTCGCGACATCGGCGTTTGCTCTCTATCGACAGTCCATCGACGTGCGCCAGCAGCGCGACGAGGCACGCGCGGTCACGCAATTCCTGGTGGAGACTTTCCGCTCGGCCGATCCCGCCCATGCCGGCGGGCAAGCGCGGGTAGCTGCACTGATCAGCGGTGCCGCCAGGAAACTGCAATCGCGCACCGACATCGAGACGCACACGCGCCTGCTGCTCGGACTTGCGTTGGCCGAAGCCAGCATCGGCAGCGGCACACCGTCCTCCGCGGTCAACATCGACGTGTTGGCGATCGCGGACGATCCCGCGTTGTCGGTTGCCGAGCGCGCACGGGCCAACCGGATAGCCGCAGCGATCACCTTGGCGGCCGACAACTACGACGAGTCCGAGCGTCGCGTCGGCGCCGCGCTGCGCGATGAGCAGGATCCGGCTGCAATCGCCAGCTTGTACGACAACCAGGCCAAGCTGAAGCAACGACGCGGCGATTATTCCGGCGCTGTTGCCGTTCTGGCTGCAGCCGATCAGGAGCTGTCGCTGCGCCTTGGCGAAGACGTGACTGTGGTCTTTCGCACGCGTCTGCAGCGCGCCATGGCGATGGCCATCGCCGGCGATCTCGAAGGCGCGCTCGCCCTCGCGCAGGCCGTGACCGCGCGCATGCGGAAGACACAGCAACCGCCGGTCGAGATCGCCGCGGCCTTGCGATCGCTGGCCTACCTGCTGTCGCGAACGGACCGAGTCATCGAGGTTCTGCCGGTGACGGAAGAATTACTGGCGATCGTCGCCGTCGAGTACGGCAGCAATTCGTTGGCGTATGCCAGTGCGCTGATGCAAAGGGCGGTAGCGCTGGCCAACCTCAAGCAATGGCCGGCTGCGGTCGATTTGTTCAAGCACGCGCGCGCCCTGATGGTCAACGAGCTTGGCGAGGACAATCTGGCGGTGGCCAAACTCGAATACAGCCTGGCTCACGGATTTCTTGACGAGAACGATGCACCCGCGGCATTGCCATACATCGCTCATGCCGTTTCCGTGGCGCGCAAGACCTGGGGGGAAACCCACGACGACAGCGTGCGCTTTGTGCTGATCCAGTCGCGAGCATTTCGCCTCCTGGGCCAGCATGCGGACATCGTGGCGTTGCTCGACCCGTTATTGCAGCAGTACATCCGCAGCAAACCGGACACGCTGCTGCGCCTTTGGCTGCAGGTGGACCTCGCCGAGGCCCTTGCGCACACCGGCGAGGTTCAGCGGTCCGCTCAACTACTGCTGGAACTCAACCCATACTGGACGCAACACGCGGCATCCGCCGCAGCACTTCGCAAGCGTGCCGATGAGGTTATCTCCCGCATCGACCAGACTGCTGTTTCATCAATCCGAGAGGTTTACCATGACTAAGCGAATAGTAGTTGCGCTGGCCGCCGTGCTGGCAACGTCACAGGCGGCCGCCATCGTCCACATTCTCAACGATGTGCCGGTGTGCCCGCCAACCAGTTACACCAGCACCCATATCCCGCACTTCAGCGTCCCGCACCTGGCCGTGGAGTTCGGTCCAACACCAGCCGGGTCGCATCCGTACGCTTCGGGCAAATGCGGAATCGGGATGATCAGCGCGGCGACCGGCGTGTGCCCGGGGCAGCAGGCGCCTTTTGCCTACGACATCTTCGACTACTGGAACGTCGCCAATCCACCGATCGACCGCCAATTCCGCCAGGAACTGCAGGTCGACAGCTTTGCCGGCATTCCGATCGGCGGACGCGTCAAAGTCTCGGAACTGAGTTTCAGCGGCGGTGAAACCGTCAGTTTCTACCTGGATCGCCCGGATGCTTCGACCACCGACATGACCATCGGTCACCGCATTTGTGCCAGCTACTGTCTCGAGGAGGAAGTCGGTCGCTTCGATTTCCCGATCCTGCCACCGACTCACGCCGTGCCCATGATCGTCACCTGGTCGACCGGTCGCCACATCGCCTACCAGAAGCGCAAGGTCAGTTGGTCCTTTGGCAACAGCAATCCACCGGGCATGAATTTCACCGGCTTGATCATGTTGAAGCCGGGTGCACAGGAGCTGACTTTCAGCAACGGCATCGTGCACGGGATCTGTGGCGCAGACATGACCCGAGTTCGTTTCGTGGAACCAAGATTCGTGAACGTCTCGTCAAGTTCCATGTAATGAACTGCGCGTGTAATCGATCACCCAGTTACCCGGAACTGGCTTGACGGTGGGCTGCTCGCGCGCGAACGCGCCGGGCCCAAGGCGGGAAACACGGCCGTATCGAGCGCGCTCCGGTCAGCGGCGTGCGCGCCAATGTGCACTCGTGCACACCGACGCCATCGTCGCGGTGGCGCACCACGGCCTTGCTTGCGAAACAATTTTCGTGAGCGTGATCGATTGTCACGCTCCAGTCCGCGGAGATAGGGGAGAAGGCAATGTCGCCTTCCAAGCGCGGGGCGCGAATGCGTTCCCACTCACTTGCTGGGATGTCGCCTTCGACTTCTGCCGCATCGACGCCCAGCGGCTCAATCCGTAAAGGAATTCCAACCATGAAGCACAAACTCACGCTGGCTCTCGCCGCTGCCGCTGCCTTGTTCACGGGTATCACGGTCAGTCAACCGGCTTATGCCGTCCCCTGCAACATTGCCTGCATGCAGCAATACAACCTGTGTCTGGTGAGCACGCCGCATGCCGCCCTGGATTGCAAGCGGTTCCTGATCGCGTGCCAGAACACCTGCATGTGGGACTAGCAATTGCCCAACCATGAGCCGCGTCAGACTGAAGTCTGTTGGCGGCATTCATGCGCCAGCGGGGCGCGCCGCGCCCCGCTGATTGATCAGGCCCTCATGCCGAGACCGCAATGAAAAGACACATCAAATCCGTCCTGTCCTCCGCGCTGATCGTCGCGCTTGGCGCTGGCGTGGGCCTGTTGGCCGCCCAAGGGCTGAAGGCGCTGACACCCAACTACGTCAGTGGCGACTATTCGGCGCAACGTGCACAAGCCCGGCATTCGGTCATTCTGCTCGGGACTGCGTGGTGCGACTTCTGCACCAAGACCCGCGCGCACCTGCAATCGCGTGGCGTGCAGTTTGCCGACCTGGACGTCGAAAGCTCCAAACTGGCGGAGGAATGGCATCGCAAGCTCGGCGCCCAAGGCGTGCCCGTCATCCTGATTGGCGATCGCCAGATCCGCGGATTCAATCCGGATGAAATGGATGCCGCCATTGCTGCGCTCGGCGACGATCTGCTGGCAGGTGGGCCGCGCTGATCTTGTGAACCTCAGCGGTAGCTGAGCCGGCGGTCATCATTGCGTCGACTGAAATCACCGCCTTCTTGTGTCTCCGCGTTCTGCGTTTGATGGTCGAGGCGACTACCCGCTGGACGAACGGGACATCCACTTTTTGGCAAGACGATCGGCAGACGAACGGGACAGGGTGTCCCGGAAGTTCTGCACGTTGCCGATATCCCCGCGTGCGCACGAGTACACTGATTCAACCTTCCGTGCCGAGGGCGCGCCCATGCGAGCAGCGGTGATCAGCCTGGTCATCCCCGCTTACAACGAAGCGGAACTGCTGCCGCGTCTGCTCGACAGTGTCGACGTGGCGCGCGCCCGTTTCGCCGCGGCCGATGCCGTCGAGGTCATCGTTGCCGACAACCAGTCCACCGACGCCACCGCTGAGCTCGCCAGCGCGCGCGGCTGTCGCGTGGCACCGGTGGAACAGCGCTGCATCGCCGCGGCGCGCAATGGCGGTGCCGCGATCGCCAGCGGCGACATCATCGCCTTCGTCGACGCCGACATCGTCATCCATCCAGACACCTTCTCGGCCATCAGCGCGGCAATGGCCGATTCGGCCGTGGTCGGCGGCGCCACCGGCGTCACCCTGGAGCGCTGGTCGGCGGGACTCGCCTGTACCTACGCGATGATGGTTCCGATGATCTGGGCGACCGGTTTCGACACCGGCGTGGTGTTCTGCCGACGGCTCGATTTTGCTGGCCTCGGTGGCTACGACGAATCGCGTCTGGCGGCGGAGGACGTGCATTTCCTCTGGCGCCTGAAGCGGCTTGGCCACTCGCGGCGCCAGCGTCTGCTGCGTCTGCGTTACGCCAAGGCGGTGGCGTCGACGCGCAAGTTCGACCGTTACGGCGACTGGCACTACTTCACGCAGATGCCGGCGATGGCGATCAAGTCGCTGGGCCGCAGCCGCTCGCTGACCGATTTCGCGCGGCGCTACTGGTACGAGGACCGTTGAGCGGCGCGCCTGGTTCACGCCTCCGCCACCACCTCGACCCGGTTGCGGCCGCCATGCTTCGCCGCGTAAAGCGCCGCATCGGCGCGTTTCAGCAGTTCCGAGGCGTTCTCGTCGGCTCGCGGAATGGCATGCAGTGCGCCGGCACTCAGCGTGACCGAGTGCTCATCGTTGCCGAGCGTGCGCGGCGGCAAGGCCTCGACCAGCGCGCGCATGCGCTCGGCGACGCGCAGCGTGGTGTCGCGATCGGCGTCGACCATCAGGCAGGCGAATTCTTCGCCACCGTAGCGCGCCACCAGATCCTGTTGCCGCATCGCGCTCTGCAGGGCCTGGGCGACGGCACGCAGCGCGGCATCGCCGGCGAGGTGGCCGTGACGATCGTTGTATTCCTTGAAGTGATCGACGTCGACGACGATCAGGCCGATCGGCAAACGGCGCACGCGCGCGCGCTCGATCGCGGCGTCGAGCGCCTCCATCAGGCGGCGGCGGTTGGCGACGCCGGTCAATGGATCCTGGTAGGACAGTTCGGTCAGCCGCTGGTTGGCGCTATCCAGCGCAGCAGTGCGCGCGGCGACTTCGCGTTTGAGCAGCCGCTGGCGTGCGCGCAGGCCGCGGTTGTAGATCAGCACCGAAGCCACCAATGCGAGCAAACCGGCCAGAGCCAGCAGCGCCTGCAGCGCCGGGCGCTGCCACCAGTAAGGCAGGATCTCGATCGAAAGCAACTCGGCGCTGCTCGGCGTACCCGCGTAATCGCGCGCGTCGACCTGCAGCCGGTAGATGCCGGGCGGCAAGCCGGTGAAGTTGCGACTGTGTTCGTCGGTCCACGCCGACGGCTGCGGGTCGTAACCGATGAGTTGGCTGCGATAGACCGATTCGCGCTCTCGCTGGCCAGCCAGCAGCGCGTAACTGAAGCCGAGTTCGCGCGTTCCGGCGGGCAAGATCAGCGGCGCGTTTGCGGCAAGTATCTGACGCTTGCCATCGACGAGCAGACCGGTCAGGTTGATCGGCTTGGCGCGCGCGCGACCGTCGGGCGTTTCGATGCGCGGGTCGAATACACTCAGCCCGGCCAGCGTACCGACGAAATAGCGCTGCTGCGCATCGACGAGCTGCGAATTGGTGTTGCACTCGTCGTGCACCAGACCGTCGCGGCGACGGAACACGCGCTCGCGGTAGCGACCCTCGCCGATCGGCGTCAACTGCTGCACGCCATTGTTGGTGCAGACATAGATGCGGCCACTGCGGTCGGGCAGGATCGAATAAATGGTCGGATCCGGCGGGGGCGGTACGCCGCCATCGTCGAACACGCGCGGCTGCAGAGGATCGCTGACATCCAGACGCATCAGACCAGAACGATTGCTGCCGGCCCACAACACGCTGCGTGCGCCATCGGCGATCAGGGTGATGAAGCGGTAACCGTCGGCCGGCAGCCCCGGGGCCGCGGGCAGCAGCGACCAGCGCTCGCCGTCGAAGCGTGCCAGACCGGCGCTGCTCGCCGCCCACAGCCAGGAGCGACCGTTGGCGTCGATCTGCTCGACCAGACTGGTAACCGCCCAGGGCAGGGTCGCGCCATCGGCGACGTACTGGGTCCAGCGTCCCTGGCGCAACCGATGGATGCCCGAACGCATGTTGCCGAACCAGTGCTCCCAGTTGCCGCCGTGCGTTCGCGCAATGAAGGTGTTGGCGGTGTCGTCGCCAACCCCGTCCCAGGGCGTCGCGATCGGCGTGAAACGCAATCCATCGTCGATCTGGTACAGACCCCCGGATACGCTGACCAGACGCCAGGGCTTGCCATCCGGTCCCGCCAGATTGGCGATGTGGCGCACGTTGTCCAGCGCAAGCTCGCCGTTTCCGCGCGAGAACTGGCGCCATTGCCCGCCCTCCAGCAGGTTCAGTCCTTCCCTGGCGGTTCCCACCCAAAGACGCTCGCCGCCGCGACCGTCAGGCTCCAGCAGCAAGCCGAAGATGCCGTTCTCGCGCGCGCCGAGCAGCGACAGCGTCTGCCATTGGTTGTGGCCGAGCGTCGCTCGCACGATGCCGCCCTCGGTGGCCAGCCACAGCAAGTCGATGCCGTCGACATCGCGCTGGACTTCAACCGCGCGCACCGCGTCGGAAGGCAAGCCATGGCGGCGGTCGAACACGCGCACCTGGTCTCTGCGCAGCAGCAGCAATCCGGCCCGGCTGGCAATCCACAGCAGGCGTTCACCTTCCCGGGTGTGGGTGGCACGTGCGCCGTAAATCGCCTCGGTCGGCAGCTCGCCGGTTTCGGCACGCCAGGCGCGGATGCCATCGTCGCGAATCCTGACGATTCCGGAACCGTAACTCAGCACCCACAATTCCTCGGCGCTGCCATCGTTGGTTCGCAGCAGATCGGTACTGTTGAAGACCCTGAGCCGTGGGTCGTCGAAGCGTTCCCAGTGGCCCGCTGCAGTGGGGTCGGGGCTGCGGAACCACAGTCCTTCGGTGGTCGCCATCCACATTCGCGGGGAGCCGAACAGGGTCTCCGTACGCGCCATCCGAATGGCAGCGGCGGTGCCCGCCGGCACTTCGATCGGACCCGGCCGGAATTCGCCATCCTGCCACTGCCATATCGGCCCGTTGTGGGCGACGAGCAGTTCGCGCGGACCGGCGCCGCCCGCTTCGGCTGAAAATCCGTACATGAACATCGCCGGCTGCGCATGCAGTCGCCAGACATCGCCGTCGAGTTCCGCCAGGCCCTCGCGCTCGAAGATCGCCCACAAGTTGCCGCGGGGATCGTGCGCAAGATCGCGCACCAGGCTGCGCGCTTCCGGCGTCGGCCACAGCGTCCAGCGATAGCCATCGAAACGCGCCAGCCCGGAAGCCGAGCCGGCCCAGGCAATGCCGCGGGCATCGACGTCGACTGCGCTCCAGATTTCGTCGGAAAGGCCGTCGCGCGCGGTGTACACGGAAAACGTCGGCGCACCCTGGTGGGTGACGTCGAGAGGCATCGGCGCGGCTGCAGCCGGCGCCGCACTCAACACCAGTGCCAGCAGCGTACAGGCAGCGCCTGCGGCCCCAGGAATCATGCGATTGAATCCCCTTCGCCGCCCACCATCGGAGTAGTCGATGTCCGCTTGCCGTTGTCGCGAGGATATGGTCTGCGCCCACCGTACCGGCATGCGCAGTCGTGATCAATGGTCATGGGCATCCTGCTCGCCGAAGCCTGGCTGACCGAATTGTTCGCCGGCACCCTCGGACAGGTTCCGCTTGAGCTTCGCGATCCAGGCTGGCTGCATCAGCAATCGTTCGGACTGAATAGCCAGGCACGCGAACGCAGCCCGCCCCCTGCCGGGTTTGGCGGTTTACGCGAACTGCTGCCGGTGCGCGGCGGCTGGCGCAGGGTGGCTGTGCGAAGCCCGATCCAATGTCGGCTTGCATCGCCACGATTTCTTTCGCAGCCGTGATCCTTTTGTCCGCGGTTCCGCGCGTACTGAGTAGCCGCCCGTTGCGAGGCGTGGCGGCCGAAGCCCGTGACGTCAGCGCGCGGCTCAACCTACTCGAATCAGGGGAACCACCATGAAGAACCGGAACTGCGCGCGCCTGACCGTGCTGGCCCTGTGCGCGGGCCTGGCGCCCGCCGCGATGGCCCAGGTCAGCCGCACGCCGTGGCAAATGCATCAGGGCACGGAAGGCGTCATCAAGAACCTCAACCTGGAGGCCCCGGGAGCAGACCGGGCCAAACTGCTCAAGATGTTCGAGCTTGCTTCCATTCCCGCCGACGGGGCGGGCTGGGTACCGGCGCCGAATCCGGACAGCATCGGCTTCGGCAGCGACTCCGCATCGCAGATCGACGAGGCAGGCGGAACCTGCCTCAAGGCACTGGACTACACCTACTTTCAGACCCTCGTGAATGTGCCGGCCGGGACCACGGTCGACGAGTTCAAGATCATCTTCACCGGCATGGACGACGCCTCGCGCATCACCGTGTTCAATGCCAACCATCCGGAAGGGCTGGTTGTCGACGGCAGTTACGTGACCAAGGTCCAGGCCACCGCAGGGACCACCGATTTGCGAGATCTGATGGCCGCCGGTCCAAATCGGGTGGTGATCACTCAGGTGGATTGGTGCCCGAACGGAAACAAGCTGCAATCGGCGAGGGTCGAGCTGAATGGCAGCGTGGTGGCTGCAGCTCCGCCCACTGGCGCACTGTCGCCAATGCCCGCACAGATCGCCGCCGCAACGGACGAGCCCAGCGCGACCGAGACCGCCCGCGTGGTATTCATCAGCAGCGACGGTACAGCGGATTTCGGTACCAGAACGGTTTTCACACTGACCAACGTCGCCACCGGCGCAGCGACGCTGGTTCCCGTATTGGGGCAAAAGTCGGAAACTCGTACGGAGGTGTACGTGGCCCCCGGCGAATACACCGTGGACCCACCGCCAGCCTCGATCAGCGATTTCATGACCGCTACCGCGCGCGACATCAGTGCGCGTCGGATTACCGCGACAGCCGGCGCGCCCGTCGACGTCCGCTTCAGCGTATCGACCCAGATCGCACCGGTAGTGTTGTCGGCGGACGAAATCACCCCTGACACCGTCACGCTCAGTTGGGGCGTCGCGAAGCAGGCAGACGTGCGCAATCTCGTGCTGGTTCGCACGGAGGGGATGATTGCGGCGAACAACCCCGCTGGTGGAACCGCGCTCGATGCCGGCAATAAAACCAATCCGAACGTCGTCATCCGCGGACTTGCTGCTGGGCGGACCTATTCCTTTGCATTGTTTGCCACGACCTCCGGTGGCCAGGCATTGCCCCCGCGCACCTTGACGATCGAAACGCCACGCGCTGACCCCAAGGCTGCAGCATTCGCATTGGCCCCGAACAGCATCGTGCCGACTGATTTCGCGAGTTTGAAGGCCAAGCGGGTCGGCGAGCATTCGGTTCGGGTCGTGCTTGATGCGAACAAGCTGGCACGCGGCAGCAGGAGCGAGATGCCGGGCATCGACGCTGCGCAGACGACCTCGGGTTGCGTGGTCGGCGCACCCTTTCTTCTCAAGACCGACGTCGCAGGGAACGAATCCTTCTGGGGCACCGTGGATGCGTGCGGTACGGACGCTGCCGGCGCGACGACCGCGATCATCAACACCGATGTGCCGCTGAGCGCCGTGTTCGACTATTACCGGCTCACGTCGGCACCCGAACCGGCATGCTTCGACGCCGAAACCGGCCGAGATCTCAGCCCCGAGGCCTGTAACGCTCCGATCGCTGCAGAGGAATCAGGAACCTCTCAGGGGGCACTCGGCATCCCGCGGGGAACCGATCTGGTCCGTGATCAGCGGTACTACAACGATAGCCGTCGCCACTATCTCATCTGGCAGTTGGACGGCAACCTCGTTGTCTACGACGCCAATGATCGATTCGTCTGGGGGCTCAACCTTTACCCCGCGGTGGATTTCGCGGCGATCGGGCGCGTCAGTTGGCAAGCGGATGGCAATCTGGCCGCGTACACCGCCGATGGGAAATTCATCTGGTCAGCCATGGACGTCATCGGCGGCGACGCAGCACTTTTCATCAATGAGGCGGGAACGCTGCAGATTGTCGCCGGCGACGCCGTGTTGTGGAGCGCGGTGGCCCCTGCGCCGAATTCGCAGCATTCGGCGCCGCTCGATCCACCAAGTCATGCGCCTCTGCTGACCATCGATGCGGTCGACGCGGCCGGTGCCCGTGGCGCGGCGGTTGTCGAAGGGGCTTCCGATCGTCATGTCAGCGAGTCTCGTGAGACCGTGCAGATCGCCTCGCCTACGTTCCACGGAGTGCCTGTGGCGAATCCGTTTCTCGCTGCTTCCCATGGGCGAGCACTGCCCAATCCTCTCTTCTTTCTGGCGGCCAAGAAGTCGAAGATCCAATGCGAAAAGAGCGGAAAGACCATTGCCACGCTCAATCAAAACGTCGGCCCTCTCAGGAAGTTCGATATCAAGCTGAGTGGTGGCAAGCTGAGCTGGGCGTTCCAGGTTGGCGTCGAGGCCTCGATTGATCCTCAATTCGAAGCGGAAGGCGGGATCGAGTGCGGGCTCGATCTTCCCGGCAAGTCCTTCCAGATTTCCACCTATCCGGTCCCGGTCAATCTGGAACTCAAGCCGGACATCAGCGTATCGGCTCAGGGCAAGCTCGCAGTTCGCGGCCCGAAAATAACGCTCAAGCTTGGCATTGACAGCAATGGCAGTGCTTCGGGTTCGCTCGACCGCTGCACCTGGTTCGAAGTGCCCTGCGGCGTTGGGGTTAAAGTCGACCACAAGACCAAGCCACTCGCATCGCTGTCGAAGGGCAGCGTCACGGCGGTGGTGCAGGGGACGTTGACCTTCAAGGCGGGTGTAGAAGCCAACCTTGGACTCGGCGTCAAAAATACTTTCGTGACGGCAAAGGCGGGCATCAGCATGAAGCTCGCGCCACTCTCGGCCGAACTCAAGGGTCAGGCCGGCACCTCGCGATGCGTCAGTGCGTCGATGGGTTACCAGTTGGGAGCCGACTTGCTCGCCGAGGCGTACATTCTCGCCTTCGGCAAGACCAAGCGGGTCAAGCTGTGGGAAAGTGGGCACAAGCCCTATCCGGGTGCCGAATTCACGATCGGCAATTGCGCCGACATTTGAACCGATGGTGGCGAGGCGATTTTTTGTGGCGGATTGGGGGCGAGTTTCACGCGGTGAAATGGCGACTCCCTTGAAGCGATTCGAAATCGCCTTGCCACCGGGTCCGCGTGGCGGCTCCAGCCGTGGCCAGCGGGCGGATCCAGGGCACCGTGCCTCAGCAAATGGGCCAGGATGGCGCGTGGCACACGATGATGCTGACTGTGCGCAGCATTGGCGATCCGCGCGCACAGATCGCTGCGGCACGAGCGCGTGCTGCGGCGCTCTTTCCCGAGCATCAAGCCGATTCGGATTGCGCAGCTCGGCGGCCTCGACAGGGTCGCCGGAGAGATCGGGAGGAGAGTTCGGGACACCAAAGAACCGATGGTTCCGCCAGCTGCCTGCGGGCGGCAAGTGGGTGGCCAGAAATCACGGCCGGAGAATCCAGCCACCCTGAGCACCAGTGCTCGCACGACTCCCTGGGCACGACGCGACAATGCGAAGCAGCGGAACTGGAGGAGCGTTTCGGCTGACCACAAGCGACGCTCGTCGCCAGCTGGCGCCACAAACCCGACCGAAACACTCCCGTCGAGAAAAGCACAGACATCGTCCAGGAACCGGAGCAAACGAGTGTTGAAGGTCACGATCATCCTCCAAGCATGATCGTCCAGGCTCGCTTGCCTTTGGAGTCACCGAACCCCGGCCAGGCTCCTGTGTCATTGGAAGACGCTAAATCTTGACAACAGGCTTTGGATTTGCAATTGTTTGCGGTCGTATTCAATAGTCCATGGCGACTATCAGCCTCAGTTCTGGAGGCACCAAACAAGGATGTTCAGCATGTCGTTCATTCGCGCGACGTTTCTCGTCGCTGCTTGTTCCTTCGCTGTGTCTCAGGCAATCGCAGATCCGCTTGACCCCGCGACGTGCCCGATAGAGGTTCGGACCATCGGGGTCGCCGCAGGGATTGGCGCGCAGTGGGGAATGACGGCTGACGAGCACCCGGATCGTCGACCCTTTGTGGCCCTGTTGGCCGACAATGCCGCAGGTCACCAGATGTGGACCTACAGCTGCACTGACGGCGCATGTGGATCCAGTACGCTGACCTCGCAAGGAAGTTTTGCGAATCCACCGTCTGGCCATC
Organism: uncultured Rhodanobacteraceae bacterium; assembly: GCA_937928755.1. Taxonomy (GTDB): domain Bacteria; phylum Pseudomonadota; class Gammaproteobacteria; order Xanthomonadales; family SZUA-5; genus JADKFD01. The sequence goes on from CALEZI010000072.1 coordinate 67,061, forward strand.
CGATCACGATGATCGGTGACGGTGGCCGTCCCCTGATCTTTGCCGTAGGGGATTTCAAACTGGATCTGTTTCGTTGTGCTGACCGCCACTGCACTTCGTCGACACGCCGCACGGTGCCCAATCACACGGGGAACGACTTCGAGTTCGACGGTTTTCTGGGTTCAGACGGGCGACCACGACTGATCGGTGGCATCCAGAGTTCGCCAAACATCGTGATGTTCACGTGCACCGACCAGACGTGTGACTTTTCAACGCGCCGGGTAATTTCGACCGGGTTGAGCGGCGGTCAGAACACCTCGATGCGCATCTCGCGCGGCCCGGCTGGGCAGGTGGTAGTGGCGCACGAATTTCAAGAGACCGGTGGCACTAGCCACCCGCGAGTGATGATCTGCGACGACGAGAATTGCTCGTCGCCGCAATTTGTCACGCCGGTCGTTGCGCCGAACACACCGGTTCATGCCTTGCAGATGCGCGCGAACGGTCGGTTGATCATGGTCGAGAATGGGTTCGACACCGTTTTCTTCAGCCGCCTGCGCAATTGCAGCAACGCCGAGTGCACAGTCAGCACCACGCAATCGCTGTCACGGAACTTCAACTATTCGCTGGTTATGGATGCTGGCGATCGACCATTGACCGCCTACAGCGGGTTCTCCTGGGGCATCTCGGTCTGCGACAGCCCCGCGTGTGAGTCCCAGCTCTCTCGTCCGTTAGGAACTGCGGGTAGCGGCGGCGCATTTGCGCAAATTTCACTGACTTCGGACGGTCGGCCTTTGGTCGCCACCATCGACTACAGCGGTGGCCCGCCGCGATTGGCGCTGTGCCCGCCCGTCGAGGTTCATGCAGACGGGTTCGAATCGGTTGAGTAACGCGAATCGGTAACGCGAATACATGCGCGCCTATTGAGCCAACGCGGCTGCCGGCGCTGCAACAGCCCCGGCGGTTGTTTGCCCGGATCGTTCCGGGAGTGGACAAGCGCTCCGTCCGTCCTTGAGTTTCATCCCTACGGCGACGATCGCCTTGATCGCCGGAATCAGCTCCTCCCCGAGCTCGCTCAGCCGGTATTCCGCCGACGGTGGCGAGCTGTCGAGCACATGCCGGGTAACCACGCCCTTGCTCTCCAGCTCGCGCAGGCGCGCGCTCAGCACGCGCGCGGAAATCCGCGGGATGTCGTGACGCAACTCGCCAAAGCGCCGCGGCCCGGCGCTCAGATACCAGATGACATTCGGCGCCCAGGCGCCACGCAGCAGGGCCATGCATTGGGTCAGCGGACAACTCGGCGGTGGCGCCGCCACCTTGCTCTTGCGCAATGCCAGTCCCACGTCTTCGCTCCTGCACCGGTAACCCGACGGATACTACATTCGGTCGGTATCTGATGGATACCAGCTATGCAATGGTTACTCTCTTTGCCTAGCATGCGCGTCACTGCGGTCACCAAGGGCGCCTGCCCTTCGACGCCGCACCCCCGGCATTCCCACTCAACCCCAGGAGACACCCGATGAAACTCTACTACTCGCCCGGCGCCTGTTCGCTGTCGCCGCACATCGTCGCCCGCGAAGCCGGCATTGCGCTGGATCTGGAGAAGGTCGATCTCAAGGCAAAGCAGACTGAAACGGGCCAGGATTTTCTGTCGGTCAGTCCGCGCGGATACGTGCCGGCGCTGCAGCTGGACAATGGCGAAGTACTCGCCGAAGGACCGGCCATCATCCAGTACCTCGCCGACCTCAAGCCCGAGTCCGGCCTGGCCCCGGCCAATGGGACCTTGGCGCGCTATCGCCTGCAGGAATGGCTGACCTACATCGGCACCGAGATCCACAAGTCCTACAGCCCGCTGTTCAATCCGGCCACTCTTGATTCGGTGCGCGAGGATCGTGCGGCTTACCTGCTACGCCGCTACGGCCTGATCGAGCAGACCCTGGCCAAACAGTCGTATCTGTTGGGTGAGCAGTTCAGCGTTGCCGACGTCTACCTGTTCGTGGTCACCAACTGGGCGCGTATCGTGAAGCTCGACCTTGGCGCATTCCCGGCGCTGCAGGCTTTCCAGGAGCGCGTTGCGGCGCGACCGGCGGTGCAGGATGCGCTGCGCGCCGAGAAGCTGATCAAGTAGCTGCGGATTTCGATCGCACGCCGAAACAGGAGCGGCGCCGCGGGCGCGGCGCCCTCCAAAGGCCGGTGCACCGAACTCCCTCTGGGAAGGGCCAAGCGTGCGGACAGTCGGGCGCCTCACTCGACAACGACGGTCTCGCGCAGCTGTGCATCCAGCAGGCGCAGCCGCAAATCTCCCGCGCTCGGTGCCTCGAGTCCGGTCACGCGCGCCGTCAGATCACCCGCTTCCGGCAGACAGATTCCGGCGAAGCCGGACGCTTCCCCGAGCAGCACGTCGTGGTACCCGCCAATGACCGCCCCGCCCTGGAAGCCGCCGCCGACGCGGTCGAGAAACTCCGTGGTGGCGGACAGATAGAAACTGCCAACAGCACTGCCCGACGGAGCCGATGCCGCGCGCGAATGCAGCACAATCACGTGGAAGCCGGGCTGCAGCACCAGGGAGTACTCAAAAGCTCGCGTCATGTCGATCACCAGGTCGCGCTGGTAGAGGGTTTCTCGTTGTCCACCCACCTGTCGCTGCACCTCCATTCTCACCGGCAGCGACTCCCCGCGCCCATTGCGGCCGTGGCCGGTGAGCGCAAGCAGCAAGCGCTGCGGTTCGGCGGCGGCGTTGGCGATATTGAAGGCGGCGAAGCCCGGTTGGGCGGCGCTGATCAGGCTGCCGAAGTTCAAACCGCCGGCCAGCACGCGGCGGCCAGGTTCCTGCAGCAGCAATTCCAGACCCCAACTGCCGGCCTGGATGCCGCCCAGCGGGCCATCCTCGACGACCGCGATGTGGTAACCGCCCGGGCAGCCCGACGCCGCGTCCACCGGCAGCGGCAAGCGACCGCTCTCGGGCCAGCGCCGCGCCGAATGGCCCGTGTCGCGGCGGGGCGCCGCGAAAACACTGCTGGCTACAACGGCTTCGCCCAGCACGGCGCCAAGGTTCACATCGGTGGTGTTGAAAGCCACCGTCGACCCGTCCCCGGACAGCCAGGCGTCCTGGCTGGCACCGCTGGCGTCCGCCCGGAAGTCGTGACGCCCATTGATCCGACGCGTCTCGCCGGTGGGCAGGAAGTGCACGAAGACATCGCTGGCGTCATTGCGATCGACTTCAACGAGATTGTCGGCAGCCGAATGGAAAGCCACCCACTGGCCGTCAGCGCTGATGCTGGGTGCGAGGCTGGCCGCATTGCCGGCGCGACCGAAGCTGTCGACCGAGACCCGCCGCAGGGCCACGGTCGCGTCGGCGCCGAGCTCGAAATGGAAGACGTCGGCCACGCCATTGCCGTCCCCTTCCAGCAGATTGCCGGCAGCGCTGCTGAAGACCCCGAAACGACCATCGGGCGTGAGCTGAACGCTGCTGCTGGCACCATCGCCAGGGCGGCCATCGACGCGACTGACGCTGACCGTCCAATGGCGGCGGCCGTTCGCGCCGGGGCGGCTGACGATCACATGACCGTCGGCGTTGTACGCCACGCTGCCGTCATCTGCGAGCGCGGGATCCACGCCCGGTGGCTGCAGCACCTCGATGCCCCCGTTGACCAGGTCCAGTAGATGGATGCGCGCCTGACCATCGGCGGGTCCGCCGAGATTGCGCGCCTGGGAAACGAAGGCGAGTCGCTCACCGGAAGGAGCCAGCGCCGCTCCCCAACTGCGGCCGTCGGCCGCCAGACCATTGGCTGCGACCGAGACACGCTGCGGTCGATTGGCGCGCACCGCATAGACGTGGCCGTCGCTGCCTTCGAAGGCCGCAGTGAGGCCGTCGGCCGACACACTGGGCGCCGTGAAACCCGTCCCCGGCGCTGCCAGACCGGCCGCAAGGACCAGCGCGCCCAGATCTTCGCCGCGGCCATCGACATGACGGCGCACGATTCGCGGCGGTGCAGCAGCAACTTCGAAGACCCACTTGCGCGCATCGCGCGACAGCCTCACCCGGCCCTCCGGCCCTCCATCGAAGTCGACGAAATCGACCCTCGGGAAGCGACCGAAGGCCAGATCCGCGGCGTACAGCGCGTCAGCCGCCGAGGCCAACGTCGCCGGCGCGGTTGCGGAGGCGAACACGCCTTCCGCCGGCAACGGGCGCAGTCGGTTGCCTTCGAGGATGCCGATCGCACTGGTGCGGGCAGACGGGTCGGAGCGCAGCTTGCCGGCGACGAGAATCCGGTCGCCGTGCACCGCAAGTCCGTCGATACGATGCAGATCCAGATCACCGGGAACGAACTCGCTGTAGCGATCGCCGTGCTGCGGATTCCAGGTGCCGATCGCCGCGTACGGTCGGGCATCCGGCGGCAATGAGCCGGGGGACGGCGCTACCGGATCAAAGGCGAAGTGCAATTGGCCGCCGAGCACAACCGGAGGCACGCTGTGGTTGAAGCGGCCCTTGCGATTGCCGTAGACCGTTGCCGCGAAGTAGTCGGGGTTCCAGCTTTCCGGTCCAAAGCTGGAAAGCGCTTCGCCATCCCAACGCAGCACGCCGGAGCCGTTGTGAGTGAAACCCGGCAAACCCGGGACGCGGTTGAACAGCCCGCTGACGTAAAGTGCCCCGTCGTGCACCTGCAAGCCGTAAACGGCGACGGCGTTCCAGGCCACCACGCAACTGAGCGGCGAAAGGCAAACAGTCTCGTACGCCGGCTTGATGCTGTCGGTGCCGCTTCGGAGTGGCTGCCAACGGCTGCCGTTCCATTGCGCCAGTGCGCGAACATCGATCCCCCCGGCAGAGGTGAAAAGACCCCCGACGACGAGTTCGCCGGCGTACTCGGCCAACACTTGCACCGCGGCCGGGTGGTAGGGCTGGGTCACGCCAACACCCGATTCCAGCGCGTGCCAGTGACTGCCATCCCAGCGCGCAATATTCGCCGCCGGTACGCCACCGGCGGAACTGAAACTACCGCCGACATAGAGCGATCCCTGGTAGCGCGCCAGCGCGTAGATCGGACCGTTGACGCCATTGCCTGCGATGCCACCGAGTGGGGTCCAGTCCGATCCGTCCCACTGCGCGATGTTGCTGGCCATGATCCCGGCCACCTGGCTGAACTCGCCAGCGACGATGACGCCGTCGCCCTCCTCCAGCACCGCGCGCACCGAGCCGCTGACGCGCGCGCGCGCCAGCGGAGTCAGGCGCAAGACACCGTCGCCGTCCCGTGCCAGTTCCTGCAACGGGCCATTGCGCCCCTGCGGCCCCACCAGCAAGGTGGAAACGCCCGCGCTGGCAGCGGCCAGCGTCGGGTCTGCAAGGCTCAATCGGCGCTCGCCATCGAGACTGCTGACGAAATGGTAGTCGCCGCCAAAGCCGTGGCGGCCGAAGGCCCAGGGCTCGCCATCGACCAGCAGCAGTCCGGCGAAACCGTTGGAGTAGGTATAGCCGCCAGTGCATCCGGAGGTCGTACCCCACGGCAACTGCACGGGCTCCCAGACGCCGTCGCGGTAGATCACTGCAGCGGTATCGAGGTAGCGGAACAGCGGCCGCAGCAGCCCGACCGCGACCAGCTGGTCATCCATCGACAGCAACGCACGGATCTCACGCGGGTCGGTACAGGCCACGGTCGTCTGCGGTCCGGCGAGGATCGATTCGGCGGGTTGCGCCAGCCATTGGCCACCGTCCCAGAAGGCAGCCAGTGGTGACGCCAGATCACCGGCGTGCTCGAAGCGACCTCCAGCGACCAATTGTCCCTGGTGCACCGCCAGCGCATTGACGCGGTTGTCCAGTCCCGCGGCGAGCGGCTCCCAGCCGGCGGATCCCAGGCGCGCGATGTTGCGCGCGGCGACGCCATCGATGCGATCGAAGCGACCGGCGAGATGCAGTTTGCCGCCATAGAACGCCAGCGCGCGCAAATCGACCGCGCCGCCTGCGTCGATCGCCGCAGCCGATTGAACCAGTGCCTGCCAATCCAGGCCATCCCACACGGCGACGCCCGCCGCAGCCGACGCGCCGGCCCGCGAGAAACGCCCCGCGGCGTAAAGCCGCTCACCGTCCAGGTGCAGTGCATCGATCGCGCCATCCACGCCGCGGCCGAGACTGGCGTAGCTGCCGGTGTCTATATCGAAGGCGACCACGTTCGCCGCCGGCTGGTCGCCACACAGGCTGAAGTGGCCACCGAGATACGCGATCCGGCTGCGCACGGCGACTGCTTGCACCGGTCCGTTGCAGCCCGGCGCGCCGAACAGCACCGGATCCAGGCGGCCGTCCGCAGTCAGCCGAGTCAACTCTTCGCCGCGTGTCGCCCCCGGCTCGGCCGTCAACGCCGCGAGCTTGCGCAGGGCCGACCCACACCCGGCGCATTCGGTCAGGCTGGACTGCGCCGCAAACGCCGTCGCGGCAGGGAACGCGCACAAACCAAGCAGGCACAGCGATAGGGTGCAGACGCGGCGCAGGGGAAATCGCAGGAACGGCATGGTTGGCCTCAAATGACGCTGCGCGGCATCCAGTGCAGCTATTCGGTCCGGTGGCACAGATCGATCGCGTACCACTGATAGCGGTCGTCGCCCAGGCGACTGTTGACACACTGCAACGGACCGCGACACCCGCGGAAAGTTCTTGCGTTCGGCGCGAGCCGGCGCTGTGCCTGACGCGTGCATCGCCGCCGGCACCGATTCAGCGTCCGCCTCGTCGTGACGGGCAATCCAAGTGGCCAGCAATCCCTGCACCGTCGCTTGCCTTCAGGCCCGAGGCGTGTTCACGCCCCTTTCTTGCCCGCCCCCACCCGCTTCATCAGTGTGTCGAGTTCGGTGCGCACCGAGCGCACCTGCTGCCAGATGTCGTGATCCAGCGTCATCTTGTGATGCAGCGCGGAGACCAGTGGCAGCAGGGTTTCTTCGTAAGCCTTGGCCATGCGCGACAGGGTTTCGGCAAGTGCGGGCGGGATATCCAGTCGCGGGTCGGCGGGTTCGCGGGCAAGCAACTGGCGGATGTCGGCGAGTGATTTCAGGGCGTCCAGCGCCTCGCGGGTGCCGGCCGATTGCTCGTTCTGTTTCTGTAACTGCTGGGCGATGTCGGCGAGCACCTGCGCGGCGCGGGTGGCGCCGTCGGCTTCCTTGCCGCCCTGTTTCATCAGCCTCTGGAAATTGTCGACCAGTGCGGACCAGCGAGCTTTTTCGTCCGCGCTCGGCTGACCGATCAGGTGCGCCAGTTTCAGCAGGTTCTCTTCGGCGCGCGCGCCGAGGGTTTGCGCTTCGCCGCGGTAGTGGTCGCGGATCAGCGCATCCAGTTCGCCGTCGGTCATCAGCGGCGACAACTGCGCGGCCAGCTTGACCATGTTGCGATAGCTGCCCTGCAGCTTGAACGGCGGCTCGGTGCGATAGGCGTCGTCCTGCGCGGCGCTGGCGACATACGCGGCGTTGACGCGTCCGAGCACGTCGCGCACGGCGACCATGCGCTTGACCAGCTCCACCAGTTCGACACCACCGGGCAGGCCGGTCGGCAGCGGTTCGTCATCGCCGCGGGCGATGCGCAGCACCGACAGGATCTCGGCGCGCGGGCGCTCGGCCAGTGGCGCGCTGATCGGGTTGGCGGTCAGCGCGTTCTCGATATAGCTGTCGGCGAACAGCGCCTCGCGACCGCTGAGCACGTCGCCGAGGTTGTAGACATCGGCGCGGTTGGCCAGCATGTCGGGAATGCGGAACACCTCGCCGGTTTCGGTGTACGGGTTGCCGGCCATCACCAGCGCAAAACGCTTGCCACGCAGGTCGATGGTGCGCGCGACGCCATCGATCACCGCATCGACGCGGCGCGTGCCGTCGGCCAGCGAGATGAATTTCTGCAGGAACTCCGGCGAGCAATGCTGGATGTCGTCGACGTACAGCATCACGTTGACGCCCATGGCGAGGCCGAGGTTCAACTTGACCAGTTCCTCGGCAGCGCCGCGCTGCCCGACCTGCGCCGGATCGAGCGCGGTCACGTCGTGGCCCAGCGTCGGGCCGTTGACGCGCACGAAGATCATGCCCAGTCGATCGGCCAGGTACTCCATCAGCGTGGTTTTGCCGTAACCCGGCGGCGAGATCAGCAACAGCAGGCCCGAGCGATCGCTGCGCTGGTCGCCGAGCGTGCCGATCTGCTTGGCGAGATTGTTGCCGATCAGCGGCAGGTAGACCTCGTCGATCAGGCGGTTGCGCACGAAGCCGGCGATCGGCCTGGCGAGGAAGCGATCCAGTCCCAAACGCTTGCGCTCGCGTTCGCTGACGCGGTGGCGCAGCGCCGCGAAGGCTTGCCATTCGGGCGCGACCTGTTGTTCGTGCCGCGAAAGGCGAATCAGGAAATCCGGGAAGTCGAGCGTCATTGCGCCGCCCTGCACGCGTTTGTGCTCGCCGCGCAGACCGTCGATGCGCACCTGCAACTCGACATTGACGCGCTCGCGCGGCAGTGCGGGGAAGCACAAGGCCGCGGCGGCTTCGAGTGCGACGGCTTCGGGTGCGGCGGCATCGATACGCGCGCACCAGGCGCGCGCCAGCGCCAGGCGTTCGCCACTTGCCACCGGAGCTTCGAGCGCCGCCAGCGCCGTGCGCGGCAGCTCTTTGGTCACGCGCTCAGACAGTTCGAGCGCGGCGGCGCTGCTCGCGAACGCGGGCGCCAGAGCACTCAGACTCGCAGCCAGATGGCGCGCGGCCGCATCCACGCTGCTGGCGTCCTGGGCGAATCCCAGCGCTGCGGCTACGGTGGTCAGTGCCGTCTGCCACGACGGTGGCAATGGCATCGCTTCGCCGCGCGCGAGGAACCAGTTCAATCCTGCGGCCAGCGTACGCGCCGATTGTTGCCCGGCGGCATCGAGTTCGGCGAACCAAGCTTGCGCGAGCACGCGCGCAGCGGCCGGCCAGCGCAGTTCGCCGGCCGTGGACGCAATGCGCGACAGGGCCGCGACAATCAGCGCGGCGTCGGCATCGTGCACGCCGCGCTGGTAATCTTCAGCAGGATGTTTCTGCGCCTCGTCGGCGGCGATCTCGGCCAGTTTGACGCCATCGCCAGTGCGCAACGCCGTATCGAGCACACTGTCGCCACCCTCGGCGCGCCGCCAGATGCGCCACGCCAGATACTCGGCGCGATAGACCGCGTCGGTTTCGTTCGGCAGCGTCTGACCCCAGACCTCGCGATGCTGTTCGGCGGCCGGTTCGTCGAGCTGCACGCGGTAATCGGTGCCGGTCAGTTGCAGCGACAGGCCGCGATCGTCATGCAGCAGCGCCAGATCGAGCGGGCGCCGTTCGATGGTGAAACGATGGCGACCGAGCGCCATCGACGCGCCCGAGGTGCCGAGGTCGAGTCGATCGCGCAGATCTCGCAGACCCGCTTCCTTGAGGCTGCGCAAGCGCCCGGCGAGTTCGTCGGCCTGCACCGCCGCGCCGAGCTTGCGCAGGTCCTCGATCTGCGACGTCGCGCGTTCGACCAGCAGGTCGCCGGCGAAAAAAGCGTGCAGCTCGTCGGCGTCGGTGAGCTTGGCGACGCGCCGCGGAATGCCATCGAGCACGCGTGCGATCGCTTCGCGCAGGCCCTGCGCACGTTTGTCGCGCGCGGCGGCGATCTGTTCGCGGCGGGCGGCAAACGCTTCCAGCGCCGACTCGCGCCGCGTGGTGAGTTCGACCAGGAACGCCGGCTGCGCGCCGAAGCGCCCTTCCAGTTGTTCGATGCTGCCGAGCGTGCGCGCCAGCGCCTCGTCGATCGCCTCGGGACTGTCGGCGCGCCCCAGCAGATTGGTCAGCGACTGTTCCAGCACCGTCAGTTGCGCGCCGAACTCCAGGCCCTGCTCCTGCTCCAGCAGGTTCTCGCGGCGGCTGCGCAGCGCGGCGCGGATGCGGTTGACCTCGGAGTACAGCGATGAGGTCTGGCCCAGTAACGTGGCCCGCTGCTGCGCATCGGTCTGCTCGAAACTGGCGATCAGCTCGGACAGTCCGTCGAGCGATTCGGCCAGCGCGTCGAGCTTGTCGCTGATCGGCGCCAGTGCCGAGGTCGACTTCGCCGTATCGACGGCAGCGGTGGCTTCGGTCAGGCCCTTGCGCAAAGAGGCGAACGCCGCCGGGTCGGCGAAGAACTTGAGCGCGCGTTCGCCGATGCGATTCAGCTCTTCGGTCAGGCGCGCGTCCTGCGCGTCGACCGCCGGGATGTCGACATGCGCTTGGTCGCGCAGTCCGGTCAGCTCGCCGCGCTTGCGTTTCAGCGAACGGATCGCCTCGGTGAAATCCTCCGGCTTCTGCCACAGCAGACTCACCACCTTCGACAGCAGTTCGCTGACTTGCTGCGTCGCCGCTTGCACCGCCTGCTGCGCCGACTGCCTGGCGCGCTCGAGCTTCTCGAAGGCATCCAGCGCCTCGCGCCCGCTGCGCCCCAGCAGCGCGACATCGGCGGCAATGCGCCCGACCTCCTCCTCGCCCAGCCACGGATGCGCATCGACGCAGCGCGCAGCGAGCTTCAGCAGGCGATCGTAGGAGGCTTCGCTTTGCGCGTCTTCGGCGAGGCGCGACAGCTCGCGCAGCTCGGCCAGTGCGCGCACCACATTGGCATTGCCCAGGCGCCCGAGCAGGCCGGCGACCTTGGGCTGCGCGCTGGCGTGCTCGTCGGAGGCGAACGGCGTGCGCCACAACTGCATGGTGTGCAGGCGCGAGGCGTCCACGCCTTCCGGCGTCACCAGCAGGATGCGGCCATCATCGAAGCGCGCGTAGCCGGAGGCCAGCAGCGGCTGGCCGATGGCGCGATCGATCAGGTTGTACGGCAGCAGCGCGTAATCGCCCTTGGCAGTGTCGTAGAACACGTAGAGCACGTCTTCGCCGCTGGGCGCGCGCAGCGTGCGCTTGAGTCGATAGCCGCGGAAGTCGTGCCCCAGATCCTTGAAATGCTTGAAATCGCCGGATTCGAGGTAATAACCGCCGGGAAACACGATGCCGTGGTCTTCAGGCAACTCGACACAGGAATCGCCGATCTCGTCGATGCGCACGACCTGTTTCAGGCGCTTGTTGTAGACCAGATGGCGAACGACATTTTCGCGGTACGGCCGGATCGCCAGCACGATCAGCGTGCGCAGATCGGCGTAGCTGATCTCGGCGTCGGCCAACGCCTGGTTCTTGTCGTCGACCGCTTCGGAGTAGATGCCGAGGCCGGATTCGGTGTTGTTCTCGATCTTGACCGTGAGGTCGCCGCCGGTGGTTTCGACGAACACGGTATCGAGGATGTTGATGTGCGGATGGCGCCCGAGCACATGTTGCTCGCGGGTCACCGGCACCCATTCGAAACTGTGCGGCGACGGCAACACATGATCGCGTTCGCCGCGGTTGTCGATATAGGTCAGCGCGCCACTGCGTTCGATCGCAAATCGGAAAACGCGCTTGTCGCCGGGCTGGCTGCCGGTTCGGAAGATCAGCAGCAAGCGCTCGCCAGCAATGCGCAACTGGTCGAGCGAAGTCGCCTTGTAGTAGGTGTAGAGCTCGCGGAAATCGGCGACGAAACGGCTGTCGTCGAGGAAGGTTCCGGTGACCGGCACGCTCTCCAGCTCGGGGCCATCGGCGCCCTCGCCCAGCCGGTACAGGCAGAACACATCGTCGACCCGTGTCTCCTTCTTCAGCCCGAGCGTGACTTCGTAGCCGAACAGCAGCAAATCGCCGACGCGCACGATGTCGCGCGCGACGCAGTTGTGCTCGGTGCGCGCGCTCAGGCGCGCCAGGAGTTTTGGCTCAATACGGCCGAACGTGCTGATGCGCTTCGTATTCAGCGCATCGGTTTTCGCGCGCAGCGTCTCGGCGGCGGCAGCGAGACGCTTGCGCAGGAGTTCGAAAGTGGCAGAGGAGGCGGTCATGGCGTCAGGGGCACGTGGAATCCATGTAGGTCACGTTGCCCGGGCACCGGGCTACGTGACAGGGCACCGTGTCACGTAGGCCGAAACGCGGCCAACGTGACCTACGCGCAGGGACACAGGTTCCGTCAGGCTGGCGACGATGCGCCCCAGCCCCCAGTCCCCAGCTCCGCCTTTCCCCCTGCCTCACCCCTCGCCCACCAGTTTCTTCAACAACTCCAATTCCTTGGTCTTCCCGCCTGCCGCGAGCTTCTGCATCAACGCGGCGATGCTGAGATCGCGGATGCCTTCGCTGCCGCCCAGCGACCCGACCAGTTCCTTCGCATCCTGGATCAGATCGCGATTACCCGCCTTGTGCTCGGCGAATGCCGTGCTCAGCAGCTTGCTGTGATCGACGGTGCCATCGATGGCCTTGCCGATGGAAAGGCTGCGCATGAAGCGTTCGAAATACTCGCCGTCGCCGCCGACGATCTCGATCTTGGCGGTCTGCAATGCCTGCGACAGCACCTCGGCCTGTTCCTTGGCGATCGCCTGGTTGGCGTCGATGCTCTTGAGCGTCTGCGCATGCGCATAGTCGAGCTGCATGCGCTGTTCCTCGTGCGCGCGGGTCTCTTCGCTCATGTGTTTCATCGCCTCGAACTTGGCGGTGAGGCCCTCGGATTCGGCCGCGAAGCGAGCTGCGATTGCGGCCGCGTCCGCTTCGCCACCCTTCATCCGGCCTGCGGCTTCGGCTTCGAGCTTCAGGCGCAGCGATTCGGCATGCGCAAGTCCCTGCTTGGCCACGGCTTCGGCGTCGGCCAGCTTGACCTGCGCTTCGGCCACGCCCTGTTTCTCGTGACCGATCGCCTCGGCTTCCATCTTCGCCTGCAGGGCATGCGCGTGCGCGTCACCGAGCTTGACCACGGCATCGGCGTCGGCCAGCTTGATCTTCGCGGCAACCAGGCCTTCCTTCTCGTGCGCGTCGGCCTTGGCGATGGCGACCTTGGCTTCGGCCAGACCCGCTGCGGCGGAAACCGCTTCGATGCCCTCGGCTTCGCGCTTCTTCGCCTCGGCCATCTTGCCGGCGACCGCCAGCTTGGCTTCGGCCAGCGTCTGTTCCTCAACGGCCTTGTGCTTGGCGCGCTGCTCCTCGGCCTGCGCCAGCTTGACCTCGGCAATGTACTTTTCTTCGGCCTGGCCCTCGGCGAGCACGATGGTGCTCTTGCGCGTGCGTTCGGCGTCGGACATCACGCGCACGTTCTTGATTTCTTCTTCCTGTTCGGCGACGGTGCGTTCGACCACGATGCGCTCGCGGATGACATCGGCGATCGCCTTCTTCTGCACCTCGACCGCCTTTTCCTTCTCGATCTCCTGCAGCGTCACTTCGCGCTCGCGATCGACGATCTCCAGCTGGCGCGCACGGGTGACCTTCTCTTCCTCGATGGCGACCGCGCGCAGGCGATTGTTGTGCGCCACTTCGGTCTCGCGCTTTACGTTCTCGTTCTGCACCGCGATCTGCTGGTCGGCCAGCAGGCGCGCCATTTCCGCCTTCGAACGCTCCTCGGCCTGCACCTTGGCGGTTTCGGCTTCTTCGCGCGCCTTGGTGATGGCGATCTCGCGCAACTGGTGAGCTTCGGCATGCGCCTTCTGGCGCTCCAGTTCGAACACGGCCTCGGCGGTCTCGACATCCTTCTTCTTGATGCGCATTTCTTCGTTGCGCCGGAACTCGTTGGTGCGGATGTTCTCCTCCGCGGTGAGCTCGGTGATCTTCTTGATGCCCTGCGCGTCGAGGATGTTGTTCGGATCGAGCTTGTCGAGCGGCGTCTGTTCGAGGTAATCGATCGCTGCGTCTTCCAGCACGTAACCCGAGAGATCGTCGCCGATCTGGCGCACGATGTCGTCGCGGAAACGGTCGCGCGCCTGGTACAGGTCGACGAAGTCCATCGATTTGCCGACCGTTTTCAGCGCCTCGGAAAACTTCGCCGAGAACAGGTCTTCCAGCGTGTCCTGGTTACTCGCACGCGCGCAGCCGATCGCCTGGGCCACACGCAACACGTCATCGGCGGTCTTGTTGACGCGCACGAAGAACTTGACCTTGATGTCGGCGCGCATGTTGTCGCGGCAGATCAGGCCCTCCTTGCCCATGCGGTTGATCTCGATGGTCTTCATCGAGACGTCCATCTCTTCCACCTTGTGCAACACCGGTATGACCAGGCGACCGGTAAAGGTCACTTCCGGCTCCGCGCGCATGGTGTTGACGATCATCGCGTGGCCCTGCTCGACCTTGCGATAGAACTTCGCAATCAGCGCCACGAAGCCGAAAAGGAAGATCACCAGAACAACAACACCGGCGATCAGTACGAGGATGGCTTGGTCCATGGGGTGCTCCGCTGGGTTTGTGGCAGTGGCTTAAGGTGAAAAGAGCATTTTTGTCCGCAAAGGACGCAAAGAACGCAAAGGAAAGCGGAAAAGATCAGAATTGAGTTCGAGGGCAAATCGAGGCGGGATGGCGTTCAACAAGCCACACAGCGAATTCATACTTGCCTTTGCTCTCCTTTGCGTCCTTTGCGTCCTTTGCGGACAAAAAACAGCTTCAAGAGACTTCATACGGCTCGACTCGATACCGTCCGGTCTTCGGGTCGAGGTCGATGATCAGTGCGCTCGAGCCCCTGGTCAGGGTGTTCGGGGTTTCCGCCCAGACGCGCACGTTCAGCGGCGTGCCGCTGCCGACCACGACTTCGGCCTGGCCGAACTTCTCGTCGACGGTCAGCGTCAGGATCTTGCACGCCTTGCCGAGCACCGATTCCTGCTTGGCACTGACATGCACGACAAACAGCGGCTTCAGGGGTCGCAGGGCCTTGGCGGCGAGAGGAACCGCAGCCATCAACGCGACGACCAGGATCAGCGATCCGGCGATCCAGGCGGGCAACGGAATCCATTTCCAGAGCAGCGCGACAGCCAGCAGCGTCAACAGCCACCAGAAGAACACGATTCCACTGACGACGATCGAGAACGGCAGCTTGTCCAGACCCAGCGCCATCAGCGTTTCCGGCGCTTCGGCATGTTCGCCGCCGACGTGCTCGGGCAAGTCGACATCGGTGTCGAAATGCGGCCCGAAGGCGTCGAAATCGAGCACGCCAATGATTGCCAGCAGCCAGAACACCATCAATGCGCCCACCAGCACCGACGGCACGAAGCCCGGATAGTGGGACAGAAGCTCGAGGAAACTGTTCATCGCTTGGCACCCTTGCGTGCGGTGGATGTCGTGGTCCGCGTCTCGGCGAACGCGATCAGTTCGGCGTTGACGCGCTCCTTGATCGCCAGATGATCGTCCGGGTCCAGTCTGTAACGTTTGCCGAGCAGTTGGTAGTCCTCGGGACTCAGGCTGACGGTCAATCGCGGCCGCTTGGCCTGGCGGATCACCGGCAGACCCAGCACCACTCGAATCTGGTCGGAGTTGGACAGGTTGGCGTCGAAGGCTGCACGACGCACCGCCTGGATCACCACCTCGGACACGTCGAACGCCACCTGCACCGCACGCAGCGCCGGTTGCGCGGATTGCCAACGGGACGGAAGGCGGGTGGGTTTCATTCTGAAGGCAGTGAGTGGTGAGTGGTGAGTGGTGAGTGGCAGAAGCCTGCATTCTGTGGGAGCGGGTTTATCCCGCGAGCCTTTCGCTGTTGTGGGAGCGGGTTTATCCCGTAAGCCTTTCGCTGTTGTGGGAGCGGGTTTATCCCGCAAGCCTTTCGCTGTTGTGGGAGCGGGTTTATCCCGCGAGCCTTTCGCTGTTGTGGGAGCGGGTTTATCCCGTAAGCCTTTCGCTGTTGTGGGAGCGGGTTTATCCCGCGAGCTCTTGCTGCGGCAACTGCCAAAAACTCGCGGGATAAACCCGCTCCCACAGGAGCAAGGCTAAGCATCGCCCTTGCTCCTTGGCCCACGCTTCAACTGCTCCATCACCTTGCCCGACCGCGCGTGCTCGAAGCCGCTGTCGCTTGCCCTGGCCTTCTTCGGTGCCCCAACCGGCGCCGCGGCCTGGGTCGCCTGACTCGCCGCCAGCACCGATCGCGCCATCGCCACGTCTCGATTGAATTCGCGCAACTGCGCGTCGATGCGGTCGTGCACGGCGGACAGTGTGGCGATATGGGTATCGAAGCTGGCGACCATGTCGCCCTCGTGGGCGACGGCGGTGGCCAGTTCGGACAAGCGATCGCGAAAGCGCGGATGCTGGTCGGGCTGGTCGCTGAGCGCATTGAACTGCGCTTGCGCGCGCAACATGCGTCGCCGCGCGGCTTCGGCGCGTGCCTTGGCATCGGCGAGTTCACGCCCGGTCCGCTCCAGCAAGGCCTGCGCCTGCTTGACCGTGGGCGGTTCCAGCGCAGAACCGTCGGATCCAGGACCGAGCGCCTTCCATTCGTCCCTGATCAATCCCCGCACTTCATCCCACCAGGCCATGGTCGTTCTCACACCAGGAAGTCGGACAGCGTCGCCAGAGCGTCGCGGCCGTTGTCGCTGAGGGTCGCCAGCTCCAGCGCCATGTCCTCCGGAGTGGCATCCGGACTAAGCGCACCGACCAGCACGAAATGTTGACCGATACGGCCGAAGGCCGACAGCGGCACGCTCGGGTTCAGATCGAGCAGCGTCTCCAGCAGTTTGCTGCGCTGCTTCGGTTTGACGTCGGCATCGCGCCACAGGTAGCTGATGCACAGCAACTGGCTGTCGGCGTCGGTGACGTAGATCGGCAAGCGATCAGCGGCCGGAAACGAGACCTCGATCACCGGCACATCACCCGGCATCAACCCGACTTCGATCGAGGCCATCAGCAGGTGCTTCTTCAAGAGCGGCACACTGCGCTCGATCAGGGACTTCAGCTTGCGCGACCTGGCCATCGACTGCCCGCCTCCTTGAGCGGGTCAGACGCTGCTGCGTTGAAGGCCAAGCTAGCGCGCCTCGACATAGTATGTCAAGACATTTTATGTCGGGATATTCTGCCGCCTTCGTAGGTCATGTTGCCCGCGCAGCGGGCTACGTGACACCGATCGCCTGGAGCGTCACGTAGGCCCTTTCGGGCCAACGTGACCTTCTATGACCCTACTCTCAGTCAAGCAGTCACCGATAG
>CALEZI010000073.1 GCA_937928755.1 uncultured Rhodanobacteraceae bacterium
CTGGACCCACCAAGTGCCGGATCAGGAGCGTCCAGACAAGTCTGGACCCACCAAGTGCCGGATCAGGAGCGTCCAGACAAGTCTGGACCCACCAGGTGCCGGATCATGAGCGTCCAGACAAGTCTGGACCCACCAGGTGCCGGATCGAGAGCGCCCATGTTCGCTGAGGCTCAACGCTCGGTGCGCCAGCTGGCCGAGGCCTTTTGTTCGGCGCCGCTGATGCCTTCCAGCTCGATGTTCTCGGTCAGGCTGTAGCGCAGGATCACCAGTTGCGTGGCGTCGAGCAGGCTGGTTCCATAGCCGATGAAGAAACGCGGTGACAGATACTTGCCGACCACCAGCGCGGAGCCTATCGCCGAGCCGAAGCTCTCGACGCCTGCGGCGAGTCCCAGCTTTTTGCCGATACTGCCGGCGACCAGACTGCCTCCAGCTGTTTCCAGCGCGCTGGCGTACTCGCCGAGTTGCTCGCTGTCGGCACCGCTGGCAGTGGCCAGCGGCCGACCCAGCACCAGGTAGGACAGAGTCTCCGACTGGTCGAGCGACGGGTCCGAATACATGCGGATCACCGGGCGTTTTGCGTTGCCGCGCACTTGCACGCCGACGCGCTGGCGATCGACACGCTTGACGGCGAGGATGTCGAGGCTGGGATTGTCGACACGCCCGCCGCCGAAACCGAGGCGGCCGCGCTCGATATCGAGTTTCTGCCCGTAGGCATTGTAGATACCCTTGATCAGCATCTCGCCCTGGCCACGCGGCGGCAGACCGGGACGCTGGGTGACGCGCACACCGCCGTTCAAGCTGGCCTCGATGCCGAAACCACGCAGATCGACCGCCTGGATCATCGCCACACTGATGTCGGCGGTGACCGGCAACGGCGCTGGTGGCGGCGGTGCGTCCTCGATCACCACATCCTCGGAGACAGGCACCGCCGGCGAGAACCGATCGAGATCGATCTTGCCCTGGCGCAGCAGGATGCCGCCCTCGATGACGAGGCCCGCCGGGTTGCGTTTGACCGCAAAGTTGCTGTCCCCGGCCAACTGTACGGCCGGCAGATTGACCAGTCCGGCGTTGTCGCCGCGGATGCGGATCTCCGAGGCATCGCCGTCGTGCAGGCCAACCAGGCCCTCGATGCGCAGTTTGCCGGGTGCGATGTCGAAGCCGCCGTCGATGCGCAGCAGGCCATCGCCTTCGAACAGCAATCCGACCTGTCCCGCACTGGCCCTCAAGCCCACCGCGGGCAATTCGAACGCCAGCCCGCCGGCTTCGAGCCTGCCTTGCAGTTGAGTCGGGTCGGCGAGCGGCGCGCGCAGTTCGCCATCGAGTTGACCGCGCATGCCCTGCACTTCCGCCGACAGTCCATCGACGAAACTGAGATCGGTGATCGCAAGGGTGGCGTTGAGTTCGCCTTCGGGCCGACCGAAGCCCGATGCGCGAGCGCTCATGCGGCCATGCCCGGGCAGGTTGACCTCGGCTCCGAGAGCTGCGCTGGCGCCGTCGAAGCTCAACTGACCGTCGAAGTCGAGCACCTGCCCGAATTCGACGCCTCCGGCCAACGTGCCCTTGCTGATCGCAAACTGCAGCGCACCGCCATAAGCGCCGGCGGCATCGACGGTGAATTCGCCGCCACCGGCGAGCTCGCCGCCGACCCGCCAATCGCTCTCCGGCGCCCAGGCCATCAGCTCTTGCAACGATAACGACTGCAGTTCGATCTGCGCACGCGTCGATGCCCCATCCTGTTGGACGCCCAAGCAGGCGCGGGCCGCAGCAGCCTGCAGGCAGGCCGGCGCGAGCACCAGACGCGCGCCATCCCAGCCTATCGCGGCGGTATCCGCAAGCGTCCACTGCGCGCCGCGTGTTGGTGTCAGTTGCAGGCGTTCGAGCGCGCCCGACCAGGCCGGATCGAGCCACGACCCGGCGGCGCCGAGTTCGATCAGACCGCGCGTTTCGCTCGCACTGAGGTCAATGCGATGCGCAGCGGCGGTTCCCGACAGCGCTACACGCAGCTCGCTGAAGCTCGCGCCGCTGGCGACGATCTCGTCCGCCGCGAGGTCGAGCGCCCATCCCGTCTGCTTGCCGATGCGCACCTGTGCAGCGCTGACCCCCTTCAGCGCCAGGCCGTCGATCTGCAGCAACCCCTGCAACGGGCCGATCGGATCGACATGCAGCGGAAGTTCGATGCGACCATTCACCTTCCCCTGCATGGTGCCGACGCGGGAAAGATCGAAGCCCGCCAGTTGCAGTCTCAATGTGTCGACGGCGGGAACCAGGATCTTCGCACTGCCGTCGCCCCACACGAGATCGAGTTCACCGCTGCCGGGATGGGCATCGACGCCACTGATGTTTCCGCTGAGCGTGATCGGCGCTTCGCGCAGTTGCCCGGACAATTGCGCCAGCGTCAGCTTCCACTCCGTGGTCGCGCCGACGACCGCATCCAGACGCACCTGCGCGTCCAGGCTGCCCGGCCATTCCGGCGCCAGCAGTGCCGGATCCAGCGCGCGGGTGACCACGTCGAAACCCAGCGCAGTGCGCTCCCCGAGGCCGATCTCGCCGTGGAATTCGACCAAGCTTTGCGCCAGTCCGGCACTCGAAGGCGCCACCACGATGCGCTGGTCGGTGCCACTGGCGACCAGTTGCAGCGGTCCACTCGGATCGCCGTGGCTCCAGTTGCCATCCAGGCGCGCCTGCCAGGCGACCGGATACCCGGACAGCGCCAGCTTGCCGCTCACCCGGGGCGGCATTGGCGGCACCTCGGCGACGCGCCAGTCGCCGACCCAAAGTCGCTTCAGCGCCAGGTCCAGAGCGCCCGGATCGGCCTCCGGGTTGAGCGGCCAGTATCCAGACAAAGTCAACTCGCCGACGTCTCGGGAACCCAGTTGCAGGCGCTCGACGTGCAATTGCTGCGAGCGCAGTTCGAGGCCCACGGCGACCATGTCGAGCGCCCGTCCGTCGATCGACAACGGTCCGCTGACGCCGAGCCGGTTGTCGCTGAAATCGAACGCAAGGTCGAAATCGAGCTTGCCGACCGGGCCGGCGATTCCGAAACTCGCCAGATCGAGTTGCTGTGCGCCGAACCGACCGGCGACGCCGGGCGCATCCAGCGGCTGCGCCAGATTGGCCGCGAACTGCACATTCCCGCCACCCTCCAGCGCCATCTCCAGATCGAGCGCGTCGAGATCGCCCTTGAGTCGCAACTGACCTCGATGCAACACCGCCGGCAAGGTCCACTCGCCTTCGCTGGAAAACTCGCCGGACCAGTCGCTGGTGGTATCGACGGCCGCGCTGGCGCGCACGGAAAAATCGCCTTGGCGCAGCGCCAGACCGGCAACCGACAACTTTCCGGCGCGCAGCGCCAGCTCACTCAAGCCGACCGAAAACTCCAGCGGCTGCTCGCCGCCGTAGTCGAATTGGTTGTCCAGCAGTTCCAGGTTGCGCAACACGATGTCGAGCGGCAGGTCGAGCCGTCCTGGCCGCGAGCTGGGCGTGTCGTCGGCCACGGCGCCATCGTCGAGGACGGTGTAGCGGGCACCGGTCAGGCGCAACGCCTCCAGGAGGAGCTCGCCGCGCCACAGTCGCGCTGGGCGCAGACGCAGGCTCAGCTGCTCCGCCTGAACGCGCAGCGTCGGTAGTTCGAGAATCGGCGCATCGACCTCGAAGCCGCCGGCAAGCGTACCGCGCACCGCGCTGTATTCGATCTTTCCTGCGCCGGCGTCGACGCCGGCATGCAGGGCCCAGCGCAGCCCGGACTCGGTGCAGAGCAACCACGTGCCGCTCGCCAGCACGAGCAGCAGCAGCGCCGCCAGAGTCCACGCCAGCCAGCGCAGCACGCGCTTCACAGCTCGGGCCCGATGGTCAGGTGCAGCCGCAGTCCGTCGCCGCCTCCGGCCACCGGTTGCGCCAGGTCGACGCGCACCAGACCGACCGGCGAACGCCAGCGCAGACCGACGCCAACGCCGGCCGCGAGATCGAAATCGCCGGCATTGAAGGCATTGCCGGCATCGACGAAACCAGCCAGCCCGAACTCGCCGAACAGATGACGTTCGTACTCGAAGGAGGCCACCGCCAGATAGCGTCCGCCGCCGACATTGCCCAGCGCATTGGGTGGTCCCAGCGTCTGATAACCGAAACCACGCAGACTGCGGTCGCCGCCCGCGAAATAGCGCAATTGCGGCGGCATCTGCTCGAAGTCGTCGGTCCACAGCGCGCCCAGCGCCAGTCGCGCCAGCCAGCGATTTCTCTCGCGATGCGGCCGCAGCAGCTTGGCTTCGGCCCGAACCTGGGCAAAAGCGGCATCGCCGCCGAACCCCGCGGGCGCGCCGCGCGCTTCGGCCAACAGCGACCAGCCTTGCGTCGGGTTGAGGAAATCATCGGTCAGGCGCCGCGTCCAGCGCACCTCGGGATAGACCAGCGTGCTGCTGCCGGGCAGCTCGCCGACCTCGAAATCGCCGCTCTGGGCGCCCAGGCCATAGGTCAGTGAGCCAAACTGGTGCTCCCGCTGTCGGGCGATCAGCAGATTGCTGACCTTTTGTGTCGAGGTATCGGTGGTCTCGTCGCGATAACTCAGCGACGCCAACCAGGACTCGCGATCGGCACCCGGCAACGGGATCAGGTACTGACCGCCGAGCGCGTTCAGGCGTTGACTGATCTCGAGGCGCCCGCTGGCCTTGTGGCCGCGATCGTTGAGCCAGCGTCGGGTGATGCCACCCTGGACGCCAGCGCCACTGTCGCTGCCGAAGGACACGCCGCCGGTGTAGACCGTGCGTTTGGCCGGTCGCACCCGGACCAGGATCGGCACGCGCTGATCGACAGCACGCTCCTGTTCGGTTTCGATCTCGACCTCGCTGAAATAGTCGCTGTCGAGCAGTCGCTGTTGCAGTTCGATCAGGCGGTCGGTGCGATAGGCGTTGCCGTCGCTGTAAGGCAGATAACCGCTGAGTACCGCATCCGACAACTGGCCGCACTCGAAGCGGGTTTCTCCGAATTTGAAGCGTGGCCCCGACTGGAAGCTCAGGGCGACGCGGGCGCTGTGCTCGGCGAGGCGCACGCCGACGCGCTTTTCCAGCAGTTCAGCTTCCAGGTAACCCCGCTCGGCCAGGGTGTCGGCGATGCGGTTCCTGCTGGCTTCGTAGATGCGGTGGTCCAGCGTGGCGCCGACGGCGGGCGCGAACTGCGCGACGGCGCGTTTGACCTGGGCATCCTCGGCACCCGGCCCGGCGACATTCACATTCACTGCGACCACCGTGGTCGGCGCGCCGGGATCGACCACGAAACGCGCGATCCAGGTGGTGCCTTCGAGCACCAGCGTGCTGTCGACCTGCGCGTGGTAATGACCGAACGGCTGCAATGCACTCGCCATCTGGCGCCCCGCGCGGCCGTGCACGCGCCGGACCAACGCATCGCTGGCATCGCTGCGCGACATCAGCCCCTTCAGCTCCAGCGCCGACGACACTGCCGTCTTCATCTCGCCCTTGACCCCGGTGATGAAGATTCGCACGCGCTGCTGGCTGCGATCCCGCGGCGCATCGGAAGCCGGCGCGGTCTCCTGATCGCCGCCGCCCCACAAGGTCGCGCAGCCGCCCAGCATCAGCGCGACCACCGGCAGCAACCAGCGCCCGAGGCGAGCGACGGACGACAAGGAATGGTGATGACCGGAGAGTGACTTCATGCCCTCGGAACATAGCGCGAGTGCGTGGAACAATGTGTTGACGCAAGGTAAGCGAGCGCCGGCGCATCTTGAATTGGTGCGATCGTCGACCCCACATGAGAGGCCGTGCGCGGCGCAGACAAAGCGTTCGGTGCAATCGTTAAACAGAACTGATCGCTGCGGCGGTGCGCGGAACCTGACGCCGAACTGCGGTCTAAGCGCAGAACTTGCTCCCACAATCCTGAGAAGAAGCTCACTTATGTCCCAAGCACGAGTTGGACTGGCCCTGACCCTGGTGGCGCTGGCAGTGGGCGCCGGCCTGTACGCCCAGAATGGCGCGCAGCTCGAATCGCAGTCGACGACGACTCGCGTGGAGGCGCCGGCGGCACTTTCCACGGGCGGCATAGCGCTTCCCGATTTCCGCCAGATCGTGCGCAGCAACCGTGACGCGGTGGTGCAGATCGCAGTTCGCGGCGCAGATCGACGCTTCGAGCAGCAGTTCGGCGAAGACAGCCCGTTTGGTGAGTTCTTCCGCCGGTTCGGCATACCCAACCAACCTGGACAGCAGGGCGAGGCGCCGGAGCGGCGCGGTTCCGGGTCGGGCTTCATCATCGAATCGAGCGGCCGCATCCTGACCAATGCGCATGTGGTCAAGGACGCCGACGAGGTTCTCGTCACGCTGTCCGACAATCGCGAGTTCAAGGCGAGGGTGCTCGGTGCCGACGAGCGCACCGATGTGGCCTTGATCGAAATCGACGCCAGCGATCTGCCGATCGTGCGACTGGGCAATTCCGACCAGTTGGAAGTGGGCGAATGGGTGCTCGCCATCGGCGCCCCGTTCGGCATGAGTTACACCGCCACCCAGGGCATTGTCAGTGCCACCGAGCGCCAGTTGCGTGAGCAATACGTGCCCTTCATCCAGACCGATGCGGCGGTCAATCCAGGCAATTCGGGCGGCCCGCTGTTCAATGCGCGCGGCGAGGTCATCGGCATCAATTCGCAGATTCTGTCGGGCAGCGGTGGTTACATGGGCCTGTCGTTCGCGATTCCGATCAACACCGCCAACCTGATCGCCGGACAACTGGCCGACAAGGGGTTCGTCGAACGCGGGTTCCTCGGCATCCAGTTCCAGGCGGTCACCGGCGCCCACGCGCGTGCCTTCGGGCTAGACCGCCCGCGCGGCGCGCTGGTCGGTTCGGTCGAACCGGATGGTCCGGCCGAGAAAGCGGGCATCAAGCCCGGCGACATCGTGCTGAGTTACAACGGCAAGCGCCTGGAGAGCTCCGGTGAGCTGCCACCGCTGGTCGGCGCGACGCCGGTCGGCGCCAAGGCAAAAGTCGAGGTCCTGCGCGACGGCAAGACCCGCGAACTGACCGTGACCATCGGCAAGCTCGACGAACAAGCGGCGGCGGCAACCACACCTCGCTCCGGCGGCAGCGCTCCGTCCGAAGCGCGCGAATCGCGCCTCGGCATTGCGCTGAGCGAACTGACGACGGAGCAACTGGAGAAGTTGGGCATCGATGGCGGCGTCCTGATCACCGGCGTCCAGCAGGGCCCGGCCGCGCGTGCAGGCCTGGCCCGCGGCGACGTCATCCTCGAAGCCAACCGCAAGCGCGTCAAGTCGATTGCCGACCTGCGCAAGGCAATCGGCGATGCAGCCAAGGAAGACCCCACCCTGCTGCTGGTGCGCCGTGGCGAAGGTTCGCTGTTCATTGTCGTCGAGGCGGGCGAGTAGCGCGGCCGCTGGGGCAACAATCCGGTGTCGCCAGCGCTTGGCAGCAAAGCTCGCGGCGAGATTCGCCTGGTCGCACATCGAAACTGTGGGGGCGGATTCATCCCGTCGAAAGCGCTCGCGGAGTAAATCCGCTCCCACAAAACATCCTCTAAACGTTTGATTTTAGAGCATTCATTTTTCGTAGGTCACGTTGCCTGCGCAGCGGGCTACGTGACAAGGGACAGCGTCACGTAGCCTGCTGCGCAGCCAACGTGACCTACGTCCGTGTGTTCTTTGCGCGAATAAGCGCATCGAACAGTGGGTGTCGCAAAAATGCGGACTGTATTTCTGGACGAACAGGACGCTAAGGTGCGCAAAGGACGCAAAGGAGATCAACAGCCATGCCTTGCATGCATGGTCCCTGGCATTTGCTGTTTTTGCGTCCTTTGCGGCCCTTTGCGTCCTTTGCGTCCCGAATCACAGGGCCGTCATTCCGCAGAGACGGGAAGGCAAATTAAGTCAATGGCTTAGAGTATGTTCGGTTAGAGCGAGCCTGTGTCGCGAGCAGCTGGCCGCGAAGTCGCCGAGGCTGAGTTCAGGCCCTTGCCCACGCCAGCAGAGCCAGGCCGACCAGCATGCTGCCGAGCCCGATCGCTCGGAGTTGCGCCTCGCCAAGTTCGGCGAGCGAGCGCACCGCCTGTTTCCACTGTGCGGGTGCCAGGAACGGCAGGATGCCCTCGAATACGAGCAACAGGGCCAGCGCCGCCCACAAATCGTTCATGGCCGCGGCGCTGTCCGGATCAGGGCTTCCTGACCTCGTTGAAATACTCGAAGAACTCGGAGTTCGGGTCCAGCACGAGTACGTTGCCCTGCGCCTTGAAACTCTGCCGATAGGCTTCGAGGCTACGGTGGAAGGCGTAGAATTCGGCGTCGCGGCCGTAGGCCTTCGCATAGATCTCTGCAGCTGCGGCGTCGCCCTCGCCGCGGATGCGCTGGGCGTCGCGTTCGGCCTCCGCCAACAGCACCGACACCTTGCGGTCAGCTTCGGCGCGCAGTTGCTCGCCGACTTCGGCGCCCTTGGAACGTAGCGCGTTGGCCACCTGGGCTCGCTCCGAGCGCATGCGCTGGAACACCGCATCGGTCACCTGCTCGGGCAGGTCGATGCGCTTGATGCGCACGTCGACGACGACGATGCCGAGCTTGTCGGCCGACGCATTCGACGCAGTCTTCAGGTTCGCCATCATTTCGTCGCGCTGATCGGCGACCACTTGCTGCAAGGTGCGCTTGTTGAACTCGTCGCGCATGCGGTCCTTGACGATCTGCCCCAACGACTGCTGTGCGCGCAGTTCGTCGCCACGCGTCGCCGTGTAGTAACCCTCGACATTGTCGATGCGCCACTTGACCACGAAGTCGACCAGCACGTCCTTTTTCTCGGAGGTCAGGAAGCGTTCCGGCTGAGTGTCCAGCGACAGGATGCGGCGATCGAATTTGATGACGTTGTTGACCAGCGGCATCTTCAGGTGCAGGCCGGGCTGGAAATCAGTGCGCTGGATCTCGCCAAGCCGGAACAGCACGGCGTACTGATCCTCGCGCACGGTGAACAGACTGGAGCCGAGCAACAGCACCACGGCAATGATGATCGGCAGAATCAGGTTTTTCATTTCAGCGTCCCTCCGGGCTGCTGCTCATCGCGGCGCCAGCGCGCTCAGGCATCGGCGCGGATTGCGGCACCAGTTTGTCGAGCGGCAGATACAGCATGTTGTTGCCCTTCTCGCCATCGACCAGCACCTTCGGCGTGCGCGACAGCACATCCTGCATGGTCTCCAGGTACAGGCGCTTGCGTGTCACTTCCGGTGCCGCCCGGTACTGTTCGAGCAGGAGTTCGAAGCGCCTCGCGTCGCCCTCGGCGCGCGCCACGATGGATTCCTTGAAACCATTGGCTTCCGCCAGCACGCGCGCCTTGCGGCCGCTGGCCTTGGGCACAACGTCGGCCGCGTAGGCACGCGCGTCGTTGATCACCCGCTGCTCGTCCTCGCGCGCCTTGATGGCGTCGTCGAAGGCGTCCTTGACCTGCTCCGGCACGGTCACGTCCTGGAAGTTGATGATGCTGACACTGATGCCGGCCTCATAACCGTTCAACAGACGCTGCATGATTTCGCGTGCTTCATTGGTGAATTCCAGCCGGTTACCGACCTGGACATCGTCGAGCGAGCGGCTTCCCACCACCTGACGCACTGCGGCTTCCGCCACCTGCGCCAGCGTCTCTTCGACGTCGCGCACCTTGAACAGGAACTGGGTGGCATCGCTGACGGTGAACTGGACCGCGAAGTCGATGTTCACCAGATTCTCGTCGCGCGTCAGCATCGCCGCACGACTGCTCATCGAGCGCACCTGAGTGACGTCGACGCGATTGACCTGTTCGATCGGCCGCGGCAAGGTGAAGCGCGGGCCCGGTTCCAGGGTGCGATCCGCCTTGCCGAACCGCAACACGACGCCACGCTCGCGCTGGTCGATGATGTGGAAGGAGTCCACCACTACCCAGATCACCAGCAGACCGAGGATCAGCCATCCCAAGCCACCGGCACTCGGGCCGCCGCTGCTGCCGTCGCCTGCAGGGCGCATCGATCCGCCCTTGCCGCCAAACAGCGCGACAACGCGCTGCTTCATCTGGCGCAGCATTTCTTCGAGGTCGGGCGGCTGTCCACCGCCGCCACCGCCGCCGCCATCGCCCCAGGGATTGCGGCGACCACCGCCTGGTTCATTCCATGCCATCCGTCACTACTCCGGAGAGACCGCTGGCGGTCTCATTGATCAATAGGGTCCCAACCCAGTGTGTGTTGGGGCGGCCGCGCCAAGGTCAAGCGCGCCCAGACTCGCAAAGATAACCGATTGAATGTGCGCGAGGCGTCTTGGGGGCGATTGCTTCGGTTCTCGGCCACAAGCAATCGCCGCATGTTTTCGTATCGTCATTGCGAGAGACCTGCTTCGCTTCGAAGCTGCACGCAACCCATGAACCTCGTCATTGCGAGGAGCGTAGCGACGAAACAATCCAGTGACCCTTCTTTGCTCTGATTTCGCGGTCGGAAAACCAAGCAGTGTCACTGGATTGCTTCGCTGCGCTCGCAATGACGAATCAACGACTTGCGATATGGGTTCATGGAGAGGAGCGCAGCGACGAAGCAATCCAGTGACTTTGCAGATCGCGATTTGAAGCGGTCGGCCGGCATCAGAGCAGAGGCACTGGATTGCTTCGTTGCGCTCGCAATGACGAGTTTCACGAATGTTTTGCGGCGCCACCGAACGCTGGTTTTTCGGCAATGACACGACTTCGCGCTCAGTCAACCTCCTCCTGCGACAGCAACTGCGTGCGCACCAGTTCACCCTGATGGCCCGGCAGCGACGCCAGTTGCAGGGCCAGGCGGCGCGGCAGGTCGATCTCGACGTCCCAACCTTCGCCTTCGACATCTTCCTCGCTGAGGACCGCGCCCAACGAAATCAGCCGCGAGCGCAGGCCGGCGTCGGCGTAGGCCAGCCGCAGCCGCCGGGTCACGCGTTCGGCGCCGAATTCGGCTTCGATCGCGGCGCGCAGACCGTCGATGCCGGCACCGGTTGCGGCGGATGCGTAGACGCGCGCTCGAATGCGGCCGGACAGCACTTCGACGCCTGGCTCGGCGCCGGACAGATCGATCTTGTTGATCACCTGGATCTGCGGCAGATCGCCGGCACCGATCTCGGCCAGTACTGCCTCGACCTGCGCAATGTGTTCGGGCATCAGCGGATCGGCGCCGTCGATCACATGCAACAGCAGGTCCGCTTCGCGCGCCTCGGTCAGCGTGCTCTTGAACGCCGCCACCAGTTCGTGCGGCAAGTCGCGCACGAAACCGACGGTGTCGGCAATGGTCACCGATCCGAAGCTGAATGCGTCGACCCGGCGAACTGTCGGGTCCAGGGTCGCAAACAACAGGTCAGCGGCGTAAACATCCGACCGCGCCAGCGCGTTGAACAGCGTCGACTTGCCGGCATTGGTGTAGCCCACCAGCGCAATCTGCGGCAGCGCGCTGCGCTCGCGCGACTTGCGTCCCTGCTCGCGCTGCTTGACCGCTGCGGCGAGTCTGGACTTGAGCATCTTGACGCGTTCGGACAGCAACCGGCGATCCATCTCGAGCTGGGTCTCGCCGGGACCGCGCAGGCCGATTGCGCCGCCTCGCTGGCGCTCCAGATGGGTCCAGCCGCGCACCAGTCGCGTGGCCATGTGCTGCAGTTGCGCCAGTTCGACCTGCAGCTTGCCCTCGTGACTACGCGCGCGCTGGGCGAAGATATCGAGGATCAGGCCGGCACGGTCGACCACCCGGCACTGCAACAACTTCTCCAGGTTGCGCTCCTGGATCGGCGTCAACTGATGGTTGACCAGAACCAGGTCGGCGCCGGAAGCGGCCACCAGCGCACGCGCCTCTTCGGCCTTGCCGGTACCCACGTAGAGCGCCGGATGCGGGCGGTCGACACGCGACACCAGTTCCGCCACCACTTCGGCGCCAGCCGACCTTGCCAGTTCACGAAACTCCGAAGCGGCGGCATCGGCATCGACGCCGTGCTCCTTCGGCAGAATCAGCAATGCGCGCTCGCCGCGCCTGGAACGCTCAAACAATCGTCAACTCCCGCTCTCCGGTTCGCCGTCGCCATTGCCCTCGGTGATGCGCACATTGCGCGCCGGGACTACAGTGGATATGGCGTGTTTGTACACCATCTGGCTCACCGTGTTGCGCAGCAGCACGACAAACTGATCGAAGGACTCGATCTGGCCCTGCAATTTGATGCCGTTGACCAGGTAGATCGACACCGGCACGCGCTCACGACGCAGCGCATTCAAGAATGGATCCTGGAGTGAGTGTCCTCGGGACATGACCGCCCTCTCTGATTTGTTGTTGGTTTAGGACGCGGCCTGTGGATTGCGCGGGGAAAAAGTTCGGTGCAAGCGCCAGTACCGCTGCGCGCGCCAGACCCGTGCAAACCCACAGACTCCTTGAGTTTAACCCAGAAAGCTCAGCTGAACCGGTTGCGGCGTGTCGGGATCGGCGGAGAACTGCTGCAGCCCCGACGTTATCAGTCGCCGCGCGTCAACGCAGCGAGAACGTGCGCACGCACTTGCTGGAAGACATCTGCGGCGCCGGCGTCGACGAAGCTCACGCCGTGCATGCCGCGTAGCCAGGTCAACTGGCGCTTGGCCAGTTGCCGGGTCGCGTAAATGATGAGTTCGCGACAGCGCGCAAGGTCGTAGTCGCCGACCAGATGCCCCCAAGCCTGGCGGTAACCCACCGCGCGCATCGACGGCAAGTCCGGGTGCATGTCCGCGCGTTGCATCAGGGCACGCACCTCGTCGAGGAATCCGCTCGCCAGCATGCGGTCGACGCGCTGCGCGATGCGCTGGTGCAGGAGTGCCCGATCGCTCGGCGCCAGCGCAATCAGGACGCCGCCCCGGCGCGGCGTCCGCCGCCACGCCTGCTGCAACTCGCTGATCGGCGTTCCGGTCAGACGGAATACCTCCAGCGCACGCAGCAGCCGCTGCGGGTCGTTTGGATGGATGCGCCGGGCGGCAGCAGGGTCGAGACGCGCCAGTTCGCCATGCAGCGCGCCGGCGCCGCGCTCGGCCAGTTCCAGCGCGAGTTGTGCGCGAATGCCCGGATCGGCGGGCGGCAGCTCGGACAAGCCCTGCAGCAGCGCACGCAGATAAAGCATGGTGCCACCGACCAGCAAGGGCTGGCGTTCGCGCCGTTCGATGTCGGCAATCGCCCGCTCGGCGTCGGCAACGAACTCGGCCGCCGAATAAGGCTCGCTGGGCTCGATCATGTCGACCAGCCAATGCCGCACAGCGGCGAGTTCGGCCGGCGTCGGCTTGGCGCTACCGATGTCCATGCCGCGGTAGACCAGGGCGGAGTCGACGCTGACGATCTCGCCACCGATCTCGTCGGCCAGCCGAAGCGCAATATCGCTCTTGCCTGCCGCAGTCGGGCCAACGAGGCAGATCAGCGGCTTCACCTTGAGATATCTCCGCCTGGCGCCGGGTCGCGGCCTTGCAGATGGCGCCGTCGCAAGCGCAGGAAGCTGAATGCTCCGACGATGTTGAGGATCACCGGCAAGGCCAGCGCCCAGTAGCCAAAACCAGGCCAGATCGACTCCAGACCGCGGTACAGAGCCACTCCGACCAGCGGCGCCGCCAGTCCGCGCATGCCGGTCAGGGTCACGTGCACGCCCATGTACAGCGCTGCCTGTTCCGGTCGTGAGAAATCGTTGTGCCCAAGGTTCCAGCCGAGTTGTCCGCCGGCGAACCCGACGCCGAGCAGCAGCGAACCCAACACCAGCCAGGCCATCTGCCCGGTGGCACAGCCGATCAGGAATGCGACGCTCGCCGAGACGAAGCTCCATGCATGTACGGCGCGAAACTGGATGATGTGCACGCGATCGTAATAACGCGCCCACAAGCCGATCGCGAACGGCAGGGTCAGCAGCGGCAAGGTACCGACCAACAGCACCTGGGTGAATGGCGACAGCACCAGACGTTCACCGAGAATGATCAACAGTGGCGCCGGCAGCATCAGGTTGCCGCTGCCGAACACGAACATGCTCTGCATGTACTCACGATAGACCGGATCGTCTGCCAGCACTCGCCTGAACGAGGACAACGACGGTCTGAGGTCGCTGTCCAGGCGTGCCTGCCGCTCGCGCTGGCGCAGACCTGCATGCCCGCGCAGGCGCAAGTGCCGATAGCGAAAGGCGCCGACCAGACCAACGCTGGCGACGACAGCGAAGAAGTATGGAATGGCCGCGGGAGCGTGCCCCAACAGCCAGCCGAGCAAGGCGCCACTGGCGGCCATCAACAGCGCGTTCAGGGCCGAGAGTCGCGATGCAAGCCGCGCGCGCGCGGCGTCCGGGAAGTTGCGGCGCCAGACCACCGCCCGCAGCGTGATCACGCCCACCCAGCCGACGCGCGCGGTCACCACCAGCAGCACGGTCAACCACAGCCCAAGTGCGCCCGACGGCAGCGCTGCCATCGCCAGGACCGCCAGCAAGGTCAGCAACTGCCAGCGCACCGTCCATTCGATCTTGTCGCGACCGAGTTGATGCGCCGCAAACAGGAAACTGGCGAGGTTGGCGTACGCCGGCGCTCCGGCGACCAGCGCGACCGCCAGATCGACCAGCCACGGCGATGCGGCGCCGGAAAAACTGGCCTTGACCAGCGCCGCAGCGACGGCGCCTTCGACGGCGCCGACACCAACGCTCACCAATGCCCAATTGGCCAGCTCTTTGGGGTACTGCGCAGTGCGCGGTCTAGACCGCATGGCGCGGGATGGTTCGGCTTCTTGCGGGCGGGCCGCAAGGCACGCGGTCACGATTGCCTGGATTGGCACGCACCCGCAGCGAATGCGCGTCCGCTCCCGCCCTGCAGCGATCGCCGCGCGATCCGGTGTTGCCACACAGCCAGCCGCAACGTCGACTACCGCGCATGGGCAAGCGCCGGCTCGACGCCCATCTCGTGCAGCAATCGATCGGCGCCGTCGACGGCATCCATCACCCACAGCATGAAGCGGATATCGAGTGCCATGCTGCGCGCGCGGGCTGGATCGGACAACCGGCCAAGCGCATTCGCGGTGCGCTTGCCGGCGAGCAGGCCGACCAGCTGCGCACGGGCGTTCAGCACCGGCGCACCGGAACTGCCATCGGCCGCATCGAGATCCGCAAGAAAACCGACCGGAATCGAACCCGCGAGCGCATACGGCCCGAAATCCCCGGAATTCGTCGCCAGGCGCAAGCGCGCCGCGCCAGCGTCTGGCGCAGCTTCGCCGGGCGTGGCCGCCAAGCGCGCCAAATGGACAAAAGCCGCAGCGGCGTCGCCATCGCCGGCGGCACGGACGTTGCCGAATCCGATCCACAGCGAGGTGTCGTCGACAGCATGCGGCGAACTGTCCGGATAACTTGCCGCCATCGCGAAATCGCCGACCTTCAGTCCCGCCGGCTGCAGTTTCAGTTGCGCTACCGGACGCAGCGGCACATTCAGTTCGCTGCGCTCTGCCGGTCGGCCGTGTGGACCTGCGTAAACGCGGAGCAAGGCAAATCCGCCCGCTTGGCTCGGCAGATCGCGGTTGTCGCTGGCGCTGCTGACGTCGACGACGGCAGCCGCAGGCGCATAGGCCAGACGCACGTCGCGGAATTCGATCTGTTTGACCAGGATGTAGCGAGCGCCGCCCTGCACCGGGTGGACCCGGCAACGGAAGCCCGGAGCGGCCGCGCATGCCGCCTCGAGGCGACGAATACGGCGCGGGTCGGCGTCAGCGGCAACCGACCCCGCGCCGCCGGCAGCAGGCCGCGCCAGCACCTGCGCCGTGACGTCCTGCGCGGATTGCGTCAGCAGGACGGCAAGGCCCGGTGCAGCGGGCAACTCGTCGCCCAGCGTTCCCGCCAGGAAACCGTCCGCGAGCAGATTGCGCTCGGCTGTTGAATTGAACTCGATTGTCGATCGGGCACATTGCCAACTGGTGAGCATGAGTCCGAGCGGAGAAACCAGGGCTGCCGCGCAACCGCCGCCGAGGTCGGCCACCGCATTCATGGGATAACGCTGCAGATCGGCAAGCTCGTTCGGATCGACCGCAATGCCGGCACTGCGCAACGCCTCTTCGATGCCGGGCAGTTCTGCCGGTCGCCATAACCCGCTTGCCGCCAGCGTGGGACCGGCGAGCAAGCACAGCGCAGCGACAAGGGTGCCTCGAATCATCGGAATCGACCGGACCACACAAGTGCGAGGGCGCGCGACTGTACGGGATGACCGCGCAGCACTCAACCGCGGCCATTCAGGATCCTACTCCGCAGGCGTCGGACGGTATTGACGGCGGCTCTCGCGACTGGCACCCTGCGCGGCCCAAGTGACACACCACGTCAACTTGTGACCCGGTTGGTATAAAATCGCCGCCGTCGATACCTCGTCCATGAGACTATTCGACGGTAGTCCAGCATTTGAGGTTGCCGTCATGAAGTTCGTGTTCCGCACATTGGCATTGGCCCGCTATCTGACCTTGCGCAACCAGCTCAAGGATCTGGACAAGGCCATCGGCAGCCTGTCTCTCGATCAACGGCGCGCGCTGTATGCGCTGTCGCAAAAAGAATTCGCCAACGCCGCCGCAAGTTCGGTTCCGCACTTGTATGCCAGCGAGAACCCGGAGCGCTACAGCCCCTGGGGCAACGGCACCGCGATCGCGCTGGATCGGATCAAATCCGACAACCTGCCGTTGAAGTTGCGTGGCATCGCATTGTGGCTGGCCGTGGCCTACCACGAAACCAAGGATGTGCCATACAGCGAGATGCAGGACATGCATCGCGCAGTGATGCGCACGGTACGGTTGCTGCGCGAATCGGTGGGAAACCCGGCCACGGCTGACAACCAGTGGGCGGTGAGCAAAGTGGCTTGAGATGCAGTTGCTGGTTGTTGGCAGCGAAGCGCGGGCCCTGAGCGGAGCGGCATTTGCCGTCGCTGCCAACAATCAACAACGAGCAACCAGCAACCGTCCTTTCAATCCGCCGGCACTGTTCGTTCAGCTGCCCAGGCGCGCAGGCGCGCCACTTTTTCCGCCATCACAACCGACAGCGGACGCGTGTGCCTGAGTTCGTCGACCAGATGACGCTGATCCAGCGCGGCGCCCTCGCCGTGCGCCGCGTACAGGGCCGAGACCACACCTTGCTCGATTTCGGCACCCGAGAAACCGTCGGCAACCGCCGCCAATTCGGCCAGGTCGAAATCCTCCGGCTTCAATCCACGCTTGCTCAGGTGCAGCCGGAACAGTTCCCTGCGGATGTCTTCGACCGGAAGGTCGACAAAGAAGATCTCGTCGAAGCGACCCTTGCGCAGCAATTCGGGCGGCAGGCTGTCGATCGCATTGGCGGTCGCAACCAGGAAGATCTTGCCCTTGCGTTCCGCCATCCAGGTCAAAAAGTAACCTAGGATGCGCTGACTGGTACCGCCATCGCTGTCTGAGGTGGCAAAAGCCTTTTCGATCTCGTCGATCCACAACACGCAAGGCGCCATCACCTCGGCATTGCCGAGCGACTCGCGCAGGTTCTTCTCGGTCTCGCCGTGGTACTTGTTGTAGATGCTGGCCATGTCCATGCGCAGCAGCGGCACCTGGAAACCACCGGCAACCGCTTTGGCCGCGAGGCTCTTGCCGGTGCCCTGCACACCGAGCAACAGCAGGCCTTTGGGCGGATCCAGAGGAACCTTGGTCGGCTCACCCATGAACACCGCACGACGCTGCTCGATCCAGCGCTTCAAACGACGCAAGCCGGCAACGTCCTGGAAGGCGATCGGCTCATATTCGAAGGACAGCACGCCCGCCTTGTTCAGTAGTTCGAACTTGGCCTTGGCCACTGCCGGCAGATCGGCATCGGTAATCATGCCATCGGTGGCGATGATCCGGCGCGCAATCCGGCGCGCGTCGGTGCCGGCCAAGCCCTTCAAGTTGCGCACCACCGCCTTCAAAGCGCTGGCGTGAATCTGCACCCGCTTGCCGGCATGCTCGCGCGAATACGCATTGGCCTCCTCACGAACAATCTTGTCCAGCTCCACCTCGTTCGGCAGCGACAGCGAAAAACGCACCGCCAGCGCGTCCAGTTCCTTCGGCAAGTCCAGATTGGCGCCAACCAGCGCGATGGTGTGCGCAGCAACACCCTGGCGAATGGCGATCTCGCGCAACTGGCGCAGGGTCACCACGTAACGCAGAAACGGCGAATAGTCGAGCAGCAGGAACACGCTCTTCTGCCGCGTGTCGCGGATCGCGTCGAGAACCTCGCCCGAACTCATCGGTTTGGCGCCGGTGTCCATGTCCAGCCGGCGCAGCCCGGTGGTGATGCTCCATGCGTACAAAGGCCGCAAACTGGCCGCCAGCGCCCGCTGAAAAGCGGCGATGACTTCAAGTTCTTCGTGGGTGTCGATCGCCAGCAGCGGCGTGTCGGCGCGAATCAGCGCAGCGAGATCGTGGTGTTCGTTCATGGGGTTGATGCTAGCGGCTCGCGGGTAGCTCGCGGCAGAGGAAAAAGGAAAATGCAAGAGCACTCCGGAATGCCTGAATTGCTCTTGATCTCCCCTTATCCCTTTTCCCTTTTCCTTTTTCCCTTTTCCCGCTTCAGCTGCACGTCGGCAGCCGCAACCTCTGCCCCACCTTCAGGCGGTACGCCGGCCCGCGGATGCCGTTCAGTGCAGCGATCTCCTTGACGCTGCTGCAACGCGTGCGCCGGGCAATCGCCGCCAGGGTGTCGCCACGGCGGACCTGGTAGCCGACCTCGACAGGCTTTTCCGGTCGCTTCGCCTGCTGCAAATCGGCGATGCGCGCGAGCAACTGCGGATCGCGGCAGCGCGTGGCGTAGGTGTCGATCAGGCCGATCGGTACGCGCAAGGCCGTCGCAGCCGGTTGCCTTTGCTCCGCCGCCAGCCGCGGATTCAGGTTGCGCAAGGTGCGGAACCAGCCCTCCGGGCGACCGTCCTGCCCAAGACAGATTGCCAGTTCGGCCAGCGACAATTCGGTCTCCAGCTTGAGCTCGCCGAGCGTCGCATCGAAATTCGGGAAACGCAGCCCGTATTCCTCCGGGTGCAGGAAGAGGTAAGCGGCGGCCAGCACGCTCGGCACGTACTCGCGGGTCTCGGTGGGCAATGCGTAATAGATGCTCTCTGACCAGAACCCGCGACCCGGGTACTGCCGGGCAAGTCGCCGCATACGACCCTCGCCGCCGTTGTAGGCCGCCAGGGTAAGCTCCAGATTGTCGTTGAATACCGCCAACTGCTCCTCGACGTAGCGCACGTTGGCACGCGTCACCAGCGCCGGATCGAGGCGTTCGTCGAAGCCGTTGCCGCCAAGCCCGAAGCGCCGCGCGGTGGCCGGCATGAACTGCAGCGGTCCGGCGGCGCCGGCGCGCGAATAGGCGTGCACCTTGCCCGCCGACTCTTTGGCCAGAATCGCGAACAGCAGCGCCTCGGGCAGACCCGCCTCCTGGTAGGCCGGAACCATGTCGCCGCGCAGGTACTGGTAGTTGACCCAGGCCTCGATCAGCTGCGGACGCATCCAGGTCAGCCAGTCCTCGAGCGCCGCGCGCACCGGTTCGTTGAGCGAGATCAGCTCGCCGAGATCCTTGCCGCGCAACAGGCGCACCGAGCGCTCGACCTCGGGCAGATGGCGCGGCAGGCGAATCTCGTCGCGACCAGATTCGACGACCACCGCTTCGTCGATGAAATCGTCCCATCCGGCGGTCACGCTCTGCAGTCGAACCAGCACGACGAAGGCGCCGACGAAGCGCTCGCTTTCGCAACCGGGTGTGGTCGTACATGCGAGCGCCGCTGCCTCGATGTCGCCGAGCGCGCTGCGCATCGCCTCGCGGCCATCGCGCGGGCTGCCGGATCGGATCAACTCCAGCCCCGCCTGAAATTGCGAGGTCGCCGAGCCGATCCGGTCATACAACGCAGCGACCGCGGCCTCGTCGGTCGCGGGCACAGTCGTCGCTGGTGTTTGTTGTGCGCGCTCGGGCATGCTGGCGCAACCGGCCAGGACGCCAAGCCACAGCGCGCAGATTCCCCCTGTAATGGAACGCATGCCGGGACCATCGATACTTGATGCGGCGACATTAGCGGGCGGATGCCGCGGCGGCAATGTCGTGAAGCAGTAAAACGTGCTTGAAGCGGTGAAACGTGAAACGTGAAACGTGAAACGTGAAACGTGAAACGTGAAACGTGAAA
>CALEZI010000074.1 GCA_937928755.1 uncultured Rhodanobacteraceae bacterium
CTACTCTCCAGCTGGAGGACTGCGCCTTCTCACGGCGCACTTCAGAGGGTCCTTAATGACCGTGTTCACAGCTGATTCTCCTGAATAAACAAACGACGCGCGCTGCGCTCATTGCACAGAAGCAATTTTGGCCGATCCAACACTGCCGGGCGTGGGCAATTGCGGCTCGCTACTGAATCGCGCGGCGCTGTCGTTGATTCATCGAGGGCGCAGGAGAAGCGACGGGGAAGCCCCATGAACATCGCCGACAAACTTGCAGTAATTGCGCCACAAATACCGACATTTTCCAACAAAGACTTGTAAATCATGAAGATATGCTTATGTTGGATAACGCACATACAGCAGGTCAGGCGTATGTCATGATCAGATATTCACCCTTGCATGGGATGCCTCACATTCGCCGCGACAGGTACGTGGCATCTTGAAAATAGTGACTGCGACGTGCACGGAATCCATGCGACAGTGCGCCGGAGTTCGATCAGGATCGGCGTATTTTCTGACGAGCGATGGCTGAAACAGGTGCCAGGAGAAACCGGCCAACATTGTCGCGGAAAAGAAAAAAGCGGAATCAGAAACAAATCGATGACCGCCTTTCCCTTATTGCTTTTGGACGCTGCCAATGAACCAGTCAACTGAATGTGAATCCCTGGTGCCAGTGCCGCCTTCTGCCGGTAGCAGACCGCGTGCACGCACAACCCGGGCAAGGAGCCTGGCTTTGGTTGCCGGCATTGCGCTGCTGAACGGACTGACGCCGGTCTTGGCGCAAACCGTTCCACTCGGCACCACCGAGCCTTTCGCAGTGCTCGCCGCATCGGCAGTCACCAACACCGGCGCTACCGTAGTTCTCGGCGATCTCGGTATTTCACCCAACAATGCAAGCTCGGTCACCGGCTTCCCGCCGGGACAGGTCATCGGCACCACGCATTTTGCTGACGCTGTTGCGCTGCAGGCGCAGAACGACCTGACCACTGCCTACAACGTCCTGGCCGGACGTCCCTGCGGTACCGTGATCACCGCCGACCTCGGCGGCACCACACTGTTTCCCGGCGTCTACTGCGCCACATCGACCATGGGCCTGACCGGCACTCTGACGCTGGATGCGCAGGGCGACCCGAATGCCGAATTCATCTTCCAGATGGGCAGCACGCTGACCACTGGCAGCGCCTCGACGGTGCGCATGATCAATGGCGGCCAGAGCTGCAACGTCTACTGGCAGGTCGGCAGTTCGGCGACGCTCGGCACCGGCACCAACTTCATCGGCAGCATCCTGGCGCAGACAAGCATCACGCTGAACACCGGCGCCAACGCCAGCGGCCGCCTGCTGGCGCGCACCGGTGCGGTGACGCTCGATGGCAGTTCGGTCAGCGTCTGCGCGCTGACCGGCAACGCGCCCGCGCTGAGCAAGGAATTCAATCCGTCGACGATCAACGCCGGCGGCGTCTCCACGCTGACCATCACGCTGAGCAACCCGAATCCGACCGTCGCCACGCTGACTTCGCCGTTGGTGGATACACTGCCGCTGGGCGTGGTGGTTGCGGCATTGCCCAATCTGAATACGACCTGCGGCGGCGCGGGCGCCCCGGTGGCCACTGCTGGCGGATC
The DNA here is from genome assembly GCA_937928755.1 of uncultured Rhodanobacteraceae bacterium. Taxonomy (GTDB): domain Bacteria; phylum Pseudomonadota; class Gammaproteobacteria; order Xanthomonadales; family SZUA-5; genus JADKFD01. The sequence continues at coordinate 1,603 of CALEZI010000074.1, forward strand.
GACCGTCACCCTTCCGGCCGGTCGCAGCATTCCCGCCGACGGTTTCTGCACCGTGACGGTCGACGCCACTGCCGCCGCGAATGGCGTTTACATCAACACGCTGCAAGCCGGCGCTCTGGTCACCAGCAACGGCAACAACCCGTCGCCGGCGGTCGCCACGCTGACCGTGCTCGGCCTGGTGCCGCCGCCCACGCTGGGCAAAGCGTTCAACCCGTCGACCATCAACGCGGGCGGCGTCTCGACGCTGACCATCACGCTGAGCAATCCCAACGTCGCGATCGCCACGTTGACCGCGCCGCTGATCGACACGCTGCCCAACGGTGTCGTCGTGGCACCGATTCCCAATGTCGCCACCACCTGCGGCGGCGTTGGCGCGCCGGTCGCAATCTCTGGCGGTTCCAGCGTCAGCTTGCCCGCGGGACGCACGATTCCGGCCAACGGCAGTTGCACGCTCAGCGTCGATGTCACCGCTTCACTTGCAGGAACCTACGTCAACACGCTGGTTGCGGGCGCACTGGTGACCAGCAGTGGCAACAACCCCTCGCCTGCGGTGGCCACGCTGACCGTGATTCCGATTGGCCCCACCGCACCCGCGATCAGCAAGTCGTTCAATCCGTCGACCATCAATGCCGGCGGCATCTCGACGCTGACGATCACGCTGAGCAATCCCAATCCTTCGATTGCCACGCTGACCGCACCGTTGGTCGACACCCTGCCGAACGGCGTGCTGATCGCGCCGGTCCCGAATGTGGCCACCACCTGTGGCGGCGCCGGCGCACCGCTGGCGGTCGCCGGCGGGTCGACGGTGACCTTGCCTGCCGGTCGCACCATCCCGGCCAACAGTAGCTGCACCTTGAGCGTGGATGTGACCGCGGCCCTCGGTGGCACCTACATCAACACGATCGTCGCCGGCGCGCTGGTGACCAGCAATGGCAACAACCCGGCGCCGGCAATTGCCACCTTGACCATGGTGTCGGCGATTCCGCCGCCGAGTCTCAGCAAGGCATTCAGCCCAAGCACGATCAACGCCGGTGGTGTGTCGACGCTGACCATCACGCTGAGCAACCCGAGCGCGCAAATCGCCACGCTGACCGCGCCACTGGTCGACACGCTGCCCGCCGGCGTGGTCGTCGCTCCGGTTCCGAACATCGCCACCACCTGCGGCGGCGCGGGTGTGCCAATCGCCGTGGGCGGAGCCAACACGGTAACCTTGCCCGCCGGGCGCACGATTCCGGCCAACGGCAGTTGCACCTTGACGGTCAGCGTCACTGCGGCTGCGGCCGGCGTCTACATCAACACGCTGTTGGCGGGCGCGTTGGTTGCCAGCAATGGCATCAACCTGGCCCCGGCCGTCGCCACGTTGACCGTGATCGCCGTCGTCCAGCCGCCGCCGACGCTGGCCAAGGCTTTCAACCCGACCACCATCGATGCCGGCGGCGTGTCGACGCTGACGATCACGCTGAGCAACCCGAGTCCGCAAGTCGCCACGCTGACCGCGCCGTTGGTCGATACGCTGCCCATCGACGTGATCGTCGCTCCGGTTCCGAATGTCGCCACCACCTGCGGCGGCACCGGCGCACCGATCGCAGTGGCCGGCGCCAGCACCGTCACCCTGCCGGCCGGCCGCTCGATTCCGGCCAACGGAAGTTGCACCGTGACCGTCAATGTCACCGCAACGGCGGCAGGTGTCTACGTCAACACGTTGGTGGCAGGGGCACTGGTGACCAACAACGGCAGCAACGCGGCACCTGCTGTCGCCACCTTGACGGTGATCGCCATCATTCCGCCGCGGCCGAACGCCATACCGACACTGTCCGGGCCGGGACTGCTGATGTTGTCGTTGGGCTTGATGCTGGCGGGCCTGGCCGCAGTGCGACTGCGCAACAGCTGATCAGGTCGAGGTCCGGCCAAGGAAAAGGGGCGCAATCGCGCCCCTTTTTCATTGCGCAGCTTGAACATCACAGTGTGATCAGCCAAATAGCCGGAAGTGACCGTACTCGATCGCTGTGGGCGCGCTGCTGATTGCGCCATGCGCGACCTCGGTCAGCGCCGAGGGGCGGTCGTGATGAATCTACCGGTTCAAAACGCGCGGACAGCCGGCGCCGTTGTGCATTGGGGACGTACTCAGTTGGCCACGTCTTTCTGGCGAGTGACCCGCACACCGGCGAGGACCGACAGTCCGACGGCGACGAACACGCCGACGGCGATCCACTGCGGCGGCGCGCCCATCAGCACGGCACCGTAGACCAAGCCACAGATGAGGATCAAGGCGCCGGCGAGATAGATGGCAAAGGACATGGCAGCGCTCCGTTGTGGGATCCTGAGACTGCGCATTGTCGGCGTTGTTGTCGGTGCGATGGCGCACTCAGACCGGGGGAGGCGGCTTCCTGGGAGCGGGCTCAGCCAGCGAGATCCTCGCTGATCGGCGCACGAACTCGCGGGTAGAGCCGGCTCGCTACCGGTGCACCGCGGTGGTGGGCTGCGCAGACGGCTGCAACACGAGGACGCTCCCAGCGCAAAACGCAAAACGGCGCGACCTCGCGGTCGCGCCGTGTTTTGCAGCCGCTGCGGAAGTCAGTTCGCGTGCGACAGGCCGTTCGAGTTCACATCCTTGACGCCGCGCACGTTCTCGGCGATCTGAATCGCGAGTGCGCGCTCTTCGCCGCTGTCGACCTTGCCGCGCAGCAGGACATGGCCGTCGCTGGTCTGCACTTCGATATCGGAGCCATCGACGCGATCGGAGTACATGTAGCTGGACTTGATCTTGGTGGTGATCCAGCCATCGGCGACATCCTGCGCGGCGCTGGTTTCCACTTTCGACGGGGCCAGATCGATCACCAGCTGGTTGTCGACCGAGCGCACACCGCGTGTGTTGCGCGCGAGCGTACCGGCATAGGCCTTGGCGTCGGCGGTGCTGGCAGTGCCCTTCAGTTGCACGCGCCCCCACTTGGTGTCGACGTCCGTGGTCATCGCGCTGGTGTACTTGCTCCACAGCAGCTTGTTCTTGATCGCCGCAGTGATGCTGGCGTCGTCGACGACGTCGCCGAAGCTGCGGTTTTCGGTGCGCGAGGGCGGCTCGTAGTCGCCCCTGACGACGAGCTGGTTGTCGACTTCCTTGATGCCGTCGACGCCGAGCGCAATCTGCTGCGCCAGGTCCTTGTTGACGTATTCATCGACCTTGCCGGTCAGCGTCGCCTTGCCGTTGTCGACGGTCACCTGGATCTCATGCGCCCTCAGGTAAGGACTCAACGCATAGGACGTCGAGATGCGGCTCTCCTGGCGTGCATTGGTGATGTTCTGGGCGCTGTCGGCGAATGCAGAACCGCTGATTGAAGCCAGGGTCAGCGCTATGGCGGATACGAGTGCGAGCGTACGCAGTTGCTTGTGCATGAGGGTTTTCCAGTTCAGTTACGTGGATGGTCGAAGGGGATGCCGAGAGAAACCGGCGAAATGGGGAGGCGGACGGCGCTGGGGGCGATGCGAAAACCGCGGCGAATTCCTGGGTGCCTGCGCGCGACACTCTGCCGTTGTCCGAGTGGCTGACACTGCTGTGGATCGGGATGCCCCGCTGCAGAGGCTTCGCTACACGCGTAGGTGCGGGCTGACACGATCTTTCCGTGCAGCTGGGACATTAGGCGGCGGGCGATCCCCGCGTCGGTGCGGTGTCACACGCTGCGGATGTTTGCAGGACTCGTGCACGCGTCCTGCAACGTCGCGTTTCTCGCGATGCGCGCCTCATGCTGACGGCCGGCGATGTAGCCGACCATCGCAGTGATGCCCGCAGCGACCGCGCCCACCGCGAATACGCCGCCGCTGCCGAGGCCCAGCCAGCCGAGGCCCTTGATCGCCCACTGCGTCGCCACATCGCTCAGCCGGTAAACCACGGTGTCGATGAAGCCCTTGCCCTTGTAGCGGATCTCGCGGTCCAGCGTGGTGTAGCAACTGGCGATGGCCGGTTCGCCGAATGCGAAACGCACGCCGCGGCTCAGCACCTGGAACAGGCCGATCATGAACGCGGTCGGGATCACCACCAGCGCGCCAAGACCGGCCATCAGCAGCAGCGGCATCAAGGTCATAAGGCGCGCTGTGCCCAGGCGCAGGAACATCCAGCGTGCCAGAAAGATCTCGAGCAGCAGGGCCAGCAGATTGGTGAGCAGGTCGATGCGCGCGAAGTACGCCGCGCGCAGGCTGTCGTCGGCGAACAACTCGCGCACCATGAAGCCTTGCTGCTGGTAGAGGATGCCGCCGCCGATCCCGCTCAGCACCATCAAAAGGCTGAGCCAGCGCAATGGGATCTGCTCCACGACCAGGCGGAAGGCGGCCCAACTGGTACCGCCAATCAACGCGTCCATAGAATCGGCATCGGCGCGACTGCTGGCCTGACGCGCCTGGCGTCCGAGCAGGATTGCGCAAACCAACGACAGCGCCAGAAAGGCGAACGAAAGCAGCAGCACGCCATCGATATCGATGTGACCCGCCAGCGACATGGTCAGCGCCGCACCGGTCAGCCCACCAGCAGAGCCACCTGCAGCGATGAAACCGAAAACCCGCTTGGCCTGGTGCTGGTCGAAAACGTCGGTCATGTAGCTCCAGAACACCGACACCGTGAAAAGGTTGGCGACCGACAGCCAGATGTAGAACACCAGCGCCATGCCGTCGCGCCACTCCTGCACTTGCCAGACCAGCAGGAACCCGATGATGCAGAGCATGAAGAAGGCGTAGACCACGGGCACGAAGATGCGCCGGGAGAACCGGGAAACCAGTGCGCCGTAAAAAGGCTGCGCCAGAAGCATGCAGACGAAAGTGCCGGTGTAGAGCCAGTTGTAGTGCTCCGGACCAAAACGCACGCCCATCGCCTCGCGCACCGAACGCAGCATGTAGTAGCTGGTCAGCAGCCCGAAAAAGTAGACAAACGCAATCAGCAGCGCTGCGCGCTCGCGACGGTCGATTTCGAACAGAGCCCGAAGCTGCATCCGCGAGCGAACCTCATCTGTGGCTGGACATCATCTGGCGACCGTTGTAGTGCCGACGTGGACACCGCAACATTCGTGAGGCTTCATCATGCCGCAGCGGCGATGTCGCGACCATTGCAGTTGTGGGCTCATTGACCTACCCCCAGACTGACTTCGCGCGAAGACGCGCCCTGTCCGCGGCTGCGGAATGATCACACCGCACCCCGCCCCGATTCCTTGGAGGGCCATTTCCCTGCGACCTTATGAAACATCCGGGCTAGACTCGGACCCAGCCAGATTCAGCAGGGTACTCGGTCATGGGCTTCATTCAAGCGCCACCGGAGTTGGCCAATCCCTACCTCACCGACCGCGTGCTGCAATCGTGCCTGCGTCGCGCCCTGCCGCATTCCTTGTTTGAGCACTTCCACGAGGAGGCCAACGAGCTCGGGCAGGTGGTCGCCGATGAGTTGTATCCGCAACAACTTGCGGAACGCCTGGTGGAACCACGACACATTCCATTCGATCCGTGGGGACGACGCATCGATTTGATCGAGCTGACGCCGCTGTGGCAACGGATGCCGGCAGTGGCAACTCGATTCGGGCTGGTCTGGCATGGCTACGACAGCAGCAAAGGCGCCCACTCCAGGCTGTTCCAGTTCGGCATGGTGTATCTCGCGACTGCCGCCTCTGATTTCTACGCCTGCCCGTTGGCAATGACCGACGGCGCCGCCCGCGCGCTGATCGAATCCGGCAACGAAACGCTGGTGCGTCGCGCAGTACCCCACCTGACCTCGCGCGAGGCCGCCACGCTGTGGACCAGCGGCCAGTGGATGACCGAGACCAGCGGCGGATCGGACGTCGGCGGCACCGAAACGCGCGCGGAACGCGACGCCGACGGCCAATGGCGCGCACATGGCCGCAAATGGTTCACCTCCGCAGCAACTTCGGAGATGGCGCTGCTGCTCGCGCGTCCGGACGGCAATCCCGACGGCACCGACGGTCTGGCGCTGTTCTATTGCGAGCCACGGGATCGCGCCGGACGCCTGCAGAACATCATCGTCGATCGGCTCAAGGACAAACTGGGCAGCCGCAAGTTGCCGACGGCCGAGCTGACGCTAACGGGAGCGCCGGTGGATCTGGTCGGCGAGCCACGCCGCGGCGTCCGCATGATCGCTCCGGTGCTCAACCAGACCCGGTTGTGGAACGCGTTCGCCGCGCTGAGCTATTTTCGCCGCGGCCTGCAATTGCTGCGTGACTACGGCGATCGCCGCCGCGTGTTCGACCATCTGCTGCGCGATCAGCCCTTGCACCAGCAGACGCTTGCCGGGTTGCAGGCCGAGTTCGAGGGCGGCTTGCAACTCGCGCTGTACAGCGCCGAACTGTTGGGCAAGGCCGAACACGGCGTGCTCGATGATCGCCATCGCCTGTTGCTGCGCTTGCTGATCCCCATCACCAAGCTGCTCACCGCCCGGCAGGCGGTGGCCGGTATCAGCGAAATCGTCGAGGGCTTCGGCGGCGCCGGTTACATCGAAGACACCGGCCTGCCCGGGTTGCTGCGCGATTGTCAGGTGTTCAGCATCTGGGAAGGCACCACCAACGTACTGTCGCTCGATGCCCTCAAGGTCTTGCGAGCAGAGGGCACCTGGGCCGCTGTGCATGGCGCGCTGTTGGCACTGACCGGGCAGGCCGGCAGCGATGAGGAAGCCCTTTCGGCCATGATTCGCGACAGCTACCGCAAGGCACACGATTGCTATCAGGCAGCCGCCGAGCTCAATCACACCGAGGCGCATGCGCGCGCGATCGCCATGACCCTGGGCCGCACCTTTGAACTGGCCCTGCTGGTGCGCCACGCCGCCTGGGCCGCTCGTGCCGAAGACGACCGCCGACCCATGGCGGCAGCGCGCCGCTTCGCACTGCACGGTGTGGATCGCATGCAGATCGGCGACGACCTGGATTCGCGCCTGCTCGCAACCGATGAACTGGAGTAGCCCCATGCAACACCTCACCATCGTGAGCACCGGCGGCACCATCGACAAGATCTACTTCGACGACCTGTCGACCTTCCAGGTTGGCGAGCCCGAGATCGGCAAGATCCTGTCGGCCTTCGGCGTCGGATTCAGCTACGAAGTGATCGCACTGATGCGCAAGGACAGCCTGCATCTGACCGACGAGGACCGCCAGTTGCTCCGGCGTACCATCGCCGAGCAGCCGCACGCGCATGTGCTGGTCACCCACGGCACCGACACCATGGTCGATACCGCCAAAGTGCTGGCCGGCATTCCCGACAAGACCATCGTGCTGACCGGCGCACTCAACCCTGCACGCTTCCAGAACTCCGACGCGGTCTTCAACATCGGCTGCGCCATTGGCGCGGTGCAAGTGCTGCCGCCCGGCACCTACATCGCCATGAGCGGCCGCGTCTGGGACCCGGCCAAAGTGCGCAAGAACCGCGACGCCAATCGGTTTGAACCGGTGTAGGTGCTGCACGAAAAGTGCTGCGCATGGCCCGAGCAAGCAGCCTGACGCTCCAATTGCCGGTTCGGAAAGCTTGTCCGCCGGCCCTTTCGTGCCTTCCCTGCAACTTGACCGCGCCGCCAGGATCACTGAACCACGAATTCCGAAGCATGGTCGCCAACAGCCGGAACCGTGACCCCGCACATGATTCTGCAGGCTCAGGCCAAGTTACTCGACCAGGCGGCGCTAGCGGCGCAATCTGTGGTCGTTCGACATAACGCCCATTGCGCACACCGGCCTTGTCGCCGCCGTCCACTGTACGCGGCGCATTGCCTTTGCCGTCGCCGTTCAGGTCAGATCCGCATCGTCGCCAGCGCTCGCGCCATCGCAATGCCGCGCAGCCAGCACTGGCCCATCACCGCCGCCTTCTCGATCAGGCTCTCGACCTCGCCCATTGCCCGGCTGTAATCCGACTTCACGGCCAGCACCTGGCGCGTCCAGATATCAGGTCGATAGCCCAGACGCACCAGCGCCGCTGGCGCCGCGCCTTCGATTGCGCCGCGCTTGTCGGCGCGGATCTGGCGGCCGGTGTAGTCGACCAGACTCAGGTACTCGGCCTGCGTCATCTGCAGCACACTCAAGCCACGGATGCCGGAGATCGGCGCCAGCGGTCGATCGGCCGCTACCGACTCCTGCTCGATCGCGGCCAGCCGCACACGCGCGCTGGTGTGTTTCGACGCCTCCAGGGTGTCGCAGATCTTCGCCCGTACCGGATTCAGGTCGACATACGCCATCGCCGCCAGCACCGCATCGTCGTCGAGCAGCGACTGGCACTTGAATCGGCCCTCCCAAAACCTGCCCTTGCAGATGTCCTCCCGATTTGCAGCCCGTGCGATCGGCTCCACCAGGCAGCGCATGAACCACGACAGATTGGCCAAGCGCTCGCGCAAGTCCTTGATACGCTCCGCATTGCCAGCCAGCACCTCGACGCGCATCCCAGCGTTCTGATCCTGGCGCGGATACAACCGCGTCCAGCGCTCGGCCACCTCGTCGTCCGACCACTTCGCCACCGCTTCCGGCACCGTCTGCACCACCACATGAAGATGGTTGCTCATCACCGCATAACCCCAGATCGACACGCCAAAGATCCCGGCCAACTCGTGAATACGATCCTCCACCCACTGCCGACGGTGCTCGAACGAGCGACCCGTCAGCCGATCCTCCCCACACAGAAACGCCCGGCGCACGCAGCGCGACACGCAATGGAAGGTTCCAGCGGAACCCTTGGGAATCAGGATCGAGCGGGCGTACGTCATGGGATACAGCATCGGCCGCTTGGCTGGCCGTCGTCAGTCGGAAAAGCGC
>CALEZI010000075.1 GCA_937928755.1 uncultured Rhodanobacteraceae bacterium
AGGCTGTGGAGTGCGGAAGCGCCCGAGTCGTTCGATTTCGCAGCGTTCAACGCAGGCAACTACTTCCAGGCAGTCGATGCGCAAATTTCGTCGGAAACGATCACCAAGGTGCTTTATCCGAACGACGAGACCGAAGCCGGGCAGACGCTGCGCCTCGAGCAGCAGTACTTCTTTGTCACCTGCTCGCTGCGCGACATGATCCGCCTGCAACTGCAACGGGAAAACACGCTCGAGCGCTTCCACGAGAAATTCGTCGTGCAGCTCAACGACACGCATCCGTCGATTGCCGTCGCCGAATTGATGCGTTTGCTCGTAGACGAGTACGCGATGGGCTGGGACGCGGCCTGGGCGATCACCCAGAAGACCTTTGCCTACACCAACCACACGCTGCTGCCCGAGGCGCTGGAGAAATGGCGGCTCGATCTGTTCCGGCGTGTGCTGCCGCGTCACTTCGAGATCATTTGCGAGATCAACGTCCGCTTCCTGGACGAAGTCAGGATTCGCTACCCGGGCGACGACGCGCGCCTGCGGCGGATGTCGCTGATCGACGAGGACGGACCGCGCTTCGTGCGCATGGCGCACTTGGCGGCAGTCGGCAGCTTCGCGATCAACGGCGTGGCGGCGCTGCATACCGAATTGCTCAAATCGGACGTACTGACCGATTTCTATGCTCTCTGGCCCGAGAAGTTCAGGAACAAGACCAACGGCGTGACGCCGCGCCGCTTCGTCCGCCTGGCCAATCCGGCGATGTCGCAGCTAATCGATCGCACGATCGGCGGTGGCTGGATTACCGACATGCGACGACTGCGCGCACTCGAGGCGTACGCCGACGACCCGGGCTTTCGTGCGGAGTGGCGCCAGATCAAGGCACAGAACAAGGAGTGCCTGGTGCGCGAGATCCGGCGTTCGGCGCATGTCGAGGTCGATCCGGCCTCGATGTTCGACGTCCAGGTCAAGCGCATCCACGAGTACAAACGTCAACACCTGAATCTGCTGCACGTCATTTCGCTGTACAAGCGCCTGAAGGACGATCCCGGTCTGCAGGTCGCGCCGCGTACGGTGATCTTTGGCGGCAAGGCCGCTCCCGGCTACGCCATGGCGAAGCTGATCATTCGCCTGATCAACGCGGTGGCCGATGTCGTCGGGCGTGACCCGGCCATGCAGGGGCGCCTGCAGGTGGTTTTCTTCCCGAACTACAACGTCAAAAACGCGCAACTGATCTTTCCGGGTTCCGATCTCTCCGAGCAGATATCGCTCGCCGGCAAGGAGGCGTCGGGTACCGGCAACATGAAGTTCCAGATGAATGGCGCGCTGACCATCGGCACGCTCGACGGCGCGAACGTGGAGATTCGGCAGGAGGTCGGCGACGAGAATTTCTTCCTCTTCGGCATGGGCGTTCCCGAGGTTGTCGAACTGCGCCGACGCGGCTACCGTCCGCGCGACTACTACGAGGCGAACGCGCACCTGCGCGAGGTGATCGACCTGATTGCCAGTGGCTTCTTCACGCGTGGCGATCGCGAAGTCTTCCGGCCGATTGTCGACCATCTGCTCTATCACGACGACTACATGCTGCTCGCTGACTTCCAGTCGTACATCGACTGCCAGAATCGGGTGTCCGACGCTTACCTCGACGCCGATCGCTGGTCGCGCATGTCGATCCTCAATGTCGCGCGCTCCGGATTCTTCTCGTCCGATCGGGCGATCAAGGAGTATTGCGACGACATCTGGAAGGTGAGCCCGGTACGCATCGACCTGAGGGATTTGTCGCCCGATGAACTGGAATTCAAGCGCGCGGCGAGCGAAGGGAACTGAGTGGGGAGCGCCAGGCGGCGGATCGGGCTGCGCTCGGTCCGCCGCGTAACGCTTACCAGCGCCGTATCTTGATGATGTGCGCCATCTTGCCTGGCGGGCCAAGCTCGACGTAGGCGGTCGGTCCCTGCCAGCGGTAGCGTTCGTCCGAGAGCAGGTCATGCGCCTGATACTGCTCGTCGGCGGCAATCCCGAAAGCGCTCAGCGGGATGTCGAGCAGGGCCGACTGCTTGTGGTGCGGATCGAGATTGACCACGCACAGGATGACGTCGGACAGGTCGTCGGTCATCTTGGCATAGGCCAGGATTTGCGGATTGCTGGTCGCCACGAAGAGGACATCGTTGTAGATCTGCAGGGCCGCTGACTCGCGCCTGATCTGATTGATCCGCGTGACGACGTCCACGATGTTGCCGGGCGCCAGCCAGTCGCGTACCTTGATCTCGTACTTCTCCGAATCGAGGTACTCCTCCTTGCCGGGAAGCGCCGCGTTCTCGCACAGTTCATAACCGCTGTAGATGCCATACACGGTCGACAGCGTTGCGGCGAGGACGGCCCGCATGATGAACGCCGGTCGACCGCCATACTGCAGGATCGGCGGCAGGATGTCCGGCGTGTTGGCGAAGAAGTTACCGGTGAAGTATTCCTTCATTGGTCCGCTGGTCAGTTCGCTGACGTACTCGGTCAGCTCGTGTTTGCTGTTGCGCCAGGTGAAATAGGTGTAGGACTGGGCAAATCCCACCTTGGCCAGCAGGCGCATCATCTTCGGCTTGGTGAATGCCTCGGCAAGGAAGATGACTTCCGGGTGTTCCCGGTGTACTTCGGCAATCACCCACTCCCAGAATGGGACGGGTTTGGTGTGCGGATTATCGACGCGGAAGGTCGTCACGCCCTTGCTCACCCAGAACAGGAAGATTTTCAGCATCTCCTGCCACAGACCGGCACGGTCGGCGGTGCCGAAGTTCAAGGGGTAGACGTCCTGATACTTCTTCGGCGGGTTCTCGGCGTACTTGATCGAGCCGTCCGGCCGATGAAAGAACCAGTCCGGATGCTCGGCGACGTAGGGGTGATCAGGCGAGCAGTTCATCACGTAGTCGAGCGCGATTTCAATCCCCAACTCGCGGCAGGTGGCGGCAAACTCGTCCCAGTCAGCCCAGGTTCCGAGCTGTGGTTCAAGCCCCATGTGACCGCCATGCTCGTTGCCGATCGCCCATGGACTGCCGACATCGCCGGGTTCGGCGACCAGGCTGTT
>CALEZI010000076.1 GCA_937928755.1 uncultured Rhodanobacteraceae bacterium
CTGGAACGATGATGCCGATATGCCTTGATTCGCGTCAGGCCGGCCCCGCAGCGCACGCCGGCGTCACTCGAACCCGTTGCCGAACAGGAAGTCCGCCTCGTAGGCACCGCGATCGACCGCCGGGCCGATCTGGCGCGTGCGGCCGTCGAGATCGTGTGCACTGACACCGCTGTTGAGGCCTGCATCGATGGCTGGCGAGTCCCGGCGCAGGCGCAGATCGTTCGTCGAGTGGACGAACCTGGGATCGACGTTGACGTTGTTGCTGCTGCCCGCCGCGTAGCTGCCGCAAGGGTGTTCGATGACGTTGTTGTTGAGCATGTGCTGGTCCCCCGAGATATCGCAGTACACGGAAACCGGGTTGCCGTAGAGGATATTGTTCCAGGCGAACGACGTGGGGCTGGTGTCGAAGTCGACCACGAAGGCAAACCCGGTCGGCGCAACGAGTTGATTGCGGGTCAACGTGTTGTTGCTGAAGAGCACGGCGCCACCTGCACCCGGGGCGAACACGGCACTGCCGTTCGCTGCCCAGTTGTCGACGAACAGGTTGTTACGGATGGTGCGCTGCGTACCGCCGATGTACAGCGCACCGCCGTTCACGGTGGCGCGGTTGTTGCGGAAGATCAGGTTCTCGATGGTCACCGGTCCGGAGCCGTGGACCGCAAGGCCACCGCCGTTGCCGAAGTACAACGAACTCGACATCTGGCGGCCGCCGCGGATCGTCAGCCAGCTCAGGTTGGTCTGGCCGCTGCCGACGCCGCTACGCAGGAAGACCAGGCCCGCGCGTTGTTCTGCGCCATCGATGACGCTCGCGCTGGCGTCGTAGCCGGGCCGGTCACACGGACCGATCAGCGGCAACCATCCGCCAGAGATGGAGATGTTGTCGCCAGGCGGAAACGTCTCGCGAAAGCCATTGGGCAGCGGCGACGGGTAGACCCCCGGCCGCAAGCGAATGGTGTCGGTGCTGTCCGCGTTGCTGGCGGCAGCTTCAATGGCCGCCTGCAACTCCGCCGAATTGGACACGCAGAAGCTGGCGGCGACCAGCGGCAGCGGGAGCAATGCCGCCAACAGCGGCACGAGGGACGCGATCCTGCGCATGACCAGGCTACCCGCCGGGGCGGAAGGCCCGGCTTTGCCCGCTCAACGGAGCGCGGCGGGAAAAGCGAACGCGTTACCCGCAGCCATCCGGCAAGGTACCGGCTGGCGCCGGGCTTGCGCCCCCGGCGGCCTGGTTCCCGCAGGCTTTCCCGCTGGTCGCTGCTCAGTTCTCGAAGCCGTGCCGGAACACAATATCGCCGCCGATGACGAAGTCCCAGATGCCGCGCCCGTAAGTCGAGAAGCGGGCGGTGGCGAGCGCATCGATGTAGTCGACATGCCAGTAGATCTGGTCGGGCGATTGCGCCGCGCCGATCGCCACCCAACTCGTGAGCGCGGTGTCGTAGTAGTACGGTCCGAGTTCGGTGGCGGCGAACAGGTGCGCGCCGTCGGCGGACATCGCCAGGTGATAGACCAGGGTACTCGGCAGGCCGGTGTTGAACGGGCTGAAGCTGTCGCCGTTGGTGGTCGAGCGGTACACACCGGGCCCGGAGTAGCCGGCGCCGGCCACGTACAGCGTGCCGGGTGTGGTGGTGTGCACCAGGATGCAGTTGCCATAGAAGAACTGGCCGTCCGGCATGCCGCTGCTGCGCAAGGTGAAGCCGGCGCCGCTGTCGCGGTAGACCTGGCCGGCATCGTTGACCACGTAACGGGTGAGGCCGTCGCGCGAGTACTGGACATCGGTGACCTTGCTGCCGAAGTCGAAGCTGCCCTCGCTGTGGCTGATGCTGCTGCCGTTCCAGGTCAGCGTGATCAGGCGGTTGCGGTTGCCGCCGATGCCGCCGCCGGCCAGCAGCGCACGGTTGGGATTGAGCGGATCGGCTTCGAGCGGCGCCAGGAACAGCCAGTCCTGCAGATTGTTGGCGGTGAAATCCCAACTGCGCAGCGCCATCCAGGTACCGCTTGCCGGGTTGGTGTCGAGTTGCACGAAGCCCGGGTAGACCATCCACAGCGAGCTGCCGTTGTTGGAGGAACTCAGGTGCGCGTAGTCGCCGCTGATGGTCTGCACGAAATTGTTGATGCCGGGCACTGGCGCCGTGGCCTTCTGGTAGCCCTGGTCCTGCGAGCCGCCGAGCATCGCGTAGGGCTGGGTGCGCACGGTATAGCTGCCGTAGAACTGGCCGTTGCGCAGGCCGGCGAGCGAGAGGTTCTGCACCGTCAGCAAGCCATCCAGCGATTCATAGGTGCCACCATCGGTGGACACATAGATGCGCTCGTTGTTGTTGCCGTCGACGAACACATCGATGTTGGGGATATCGGCATGCAGCTTGGTCGCCTCCTGGCCGTAGTAATCCTGCCAGGGATTGACCATCTGCCAGGTCTGCGCGCCGTCGTGGCTGCGATAGGCATTGACGCCGCCGACGTACACGCGCAGCGGATCGCGGGTGGAGGTCTCGGCGGAATTCAGGCCGAACAGAGTGGTCGGCGCATCGGTGCGCCGGGTCCAGCTGGCGCCACCGTCGAGGCTGCGATAGACCTCGGTGACCCCGCCGCGTTCGATGAAGGCAAACAGGAAAGTCGTGCCGGCATTGACGCCGCCGCTGAGCGCGACGCGGTTGCTGCTGGAGAGTGCCGCCGCGCCGGTCACGGTCGACACATTGACCAGCGCGTGGGTGGCGGGCGTGATGGTCTTCAGCTGCAGTCCGTCCAGCAGGTACATCGTGCTGCTGTTGTAGCGCGGCGAGAACAGCGCGGCCTGGTCGCGCGCCGTCAGGTAGGCCACCGGCGCAAAGCTGCTGCCGCGGTTAGTCGAGGCGTACAGGCGCGGCCGGAAGGAGCCGCTGAATTCGTTGCGCAGTGCGTACACCTCGGTGCCGCCCGGATCGCGGCTGGCGAAGCCGGTGGCGTACCAGAAGTTGCTGCTCGCGAAACCGGTGGCGGACTGCCAGGTGGCGCCGCCGTCGTCGCTGCGCCAGACCCCGGACGGCGCGTCCGACAGCACCAGCAAGCGCTCCGGGCCGGTCAGCCGCTGCAGGTAGCCGAAACTGCCGTTGGGTGTGAAACTGGCGCCGTCGGCCGGGCTGGTCCAGTTCAGCGGCCCGCGGTCGGCGCGCCAGAGGTTGCCGCCGTGGCTGAACACGTTGAGGCGGTTGGCCGCCACGTCGTACTCGGTGGCGAGCGTGCGTCCGGCGATGTTGCCGCTGCCGCGCTCGGCCCATTGCCCGCTGACCGCCGGCGTGCGCACTGCGCGGTAGGCGGCCTCCGGAGCGCCCGCGGCGCGCAGGGCGAAGACAGCCTCGCGGCGTTCGCCAATCGCCTGGGCGCGAAACGCGGCATCCTGCGCGCGCCAGTCGGTCCCCGGTGCGGCGCGGTGCATGCCCGCGATCCAGGCCTCGCGCCGGCGGTGATGGTCCGCACGTTCGCCCGGCGCCTGTTCGACCGGTGGCGGCAGAGGCCGCTCCGCCAGCCCGCCGCCGGCCGGAAACCGGCTGGCGGCCAGGGCCGCGACAGCAATCGCGGCGAGCCCAAGTGCAAGTCGCTTCATGGCGTTCTCCACCAGCCGAGGCCCGCGCAGTGTTGCGCGATTGCATACCGACGTAAACACCTGTCGTCGGGTGGCTGGTGTCGGGTTGGGTTTCCATCTGGGCCTGGTCGGGATCAAGCCCGAGGTGCAGGGCGCTGAAGCTAGCGCCGGCCGGCTAGCATCGCCGCCATGAATGATTCCCTGCACCCACCGCTGCCACCTGCCGAGTTGGCCGCGCTGACGATGGCATTGCGCGAGTTGCTGTCGGCGCTGCCACCAGAGCAGCCGCTACCGACCTACCACGAAGTGGCGCGTACGCTGCACCTTGAGCCACCGCACACGGTGTACCGGGTGATCCAGGCGCTGGAACAATCCATGCGCGAGGACGCCGCCGCGGGGCGGCCACTGGTCGCGGCGCGGGTGGTGTCGCGGGTGCGCGACCGCCTCCCGGCGCCGGGCTTCTTCGACTTGGCGACGCGGCTGGGATTGCACGACGGCGCCGAGAGCGGCCCGGCGGCGCGCGCCTTCCATCAGGCGCAGCTGCAGGCGCTGGCGCGCGCCGGCTGAGCTCAAGGCGAGCCCGCGCCCGGTGCCAGGCGCGCGGCCAGCGCAACGCGCACGTCGGGCTCGGCCACTGCGGGGAGCGCAGCGCGCGCCTGTGCGAGCGCGTCGGCGCGCGCTGCGCCGCTACGCACCGCGGCCAGCGTGAGCCAGGCGCGCACGCGCAGCGCGGCGTCCGAGTCCTCAGCCGCGAGCAAGCGCAGCGCGGTCTCGGCGGAATCGGCGGCGGCGGCGCCATCGCCGCCGGACAGCAGCAACTCGCCGATGGCCGCGTGCATCGCCGCCAGTTGCGGGTGGTCGGCGCCGACCGCGGCAATGCCGGCGGCCAGTGCGCGTCGGTACAGCGCCAGCGCCTCGGCATCCTCGCCCGCCTGATCCAGGCGCTCGCCGAGGTTGTGCAGTGCGACCATCGATTCCCAGTGGTCCTCGCCGAAATTGGCCAGTGCGATGTCCAGCGCGCGCCGGCTGATGGCGATGGTGCGTGGGTGGTCGCCCTGCGCCTGGTAGATTGCGCCAGCGTTGCCGAGCAGCAGGCCCAGACGCGGGTGGGTCGGCCCGAGCAGCGCCTCGGCCTGCGGCAGCAGGCGCTCGTAGGCGGCGCGTGCCGCCGGCCATTCGCCCAGGTAGATGTGGTTGTTGCCAAGGTTGGACAGCGCGCGCAACAGCAGGTAGTCGGGCCGCTCGCCGGCCAACTCGGTGGCGATCGCCACCGCCTCGGTGGCCTTCGGCGCAGCGGCGGCGAACTCGCCGCGCGACTGCAGCACGCGGGTCTCGTCGAGCAGCAGTTGCAGCCCGAGCGCCGGGGCCGGCGCCTCGATGCCACGATAGACCGCGCGCGCCAGCCCGATCCACTGGCTGGCGCCGGCGCTGTCCTGCGCCTTGGCCTGCAGGCTGCCGGCCAGGTGCGCCGCGGAAAGCACCGCGCGCGCCGGATCGCGCCCGGCCAAGGCCTCGGCGAAGGCGCGCTGGTAGCCGGCGCGCGCAGCATCGAAGTCATTGGTGTCGTCGCGCGCGCGGGCGCCGACGCGCCGAATTGGACACGCAGAAGCTGGCGGCGACCAGCGGCAGCGGGAGTAGGGCCGCCAGCGGCGGCACGAGGGACACGATCCAGCGCATGACGAGGCTTCCCATCGGGGCGCTGCGCCCGGCTTTGCCCGCTCAACGGAGCGCGGCGGGAAAAGCGAACGCCGAGCACGCGGCCATCGGCCAGCCGCCTACCCGACGGCGCAGACCTCGAAGGCCATGCGCCGGGGCCCGAGCCCGGACATTTCATGAGGTCGCGAGGAAATGGTCCGATTTGCCCGTTGGGACGCGGAAATCCGACAACTGGTCGAGATGACAGACTGTGCGCAGCCATTTCCTCGCTCACGCGGCGCTCGCTCGTTCTTTGCGCCGGGCTCGTCGTTGCTCGTCGTCGCCATGGAACCACCATGGCTCCGCCCAGGGCGTCAGCATAGCTACCGCCCGTTCGAGCGGGCGCGCCGCATGCGGCGCAAGCTTGCCAGCTCTCACCCTCGCGCCTAGATCCCGACGCAAAGCCCTTCGCGATCATCCGCGTGCCCTCATGAAATATCCGGGCGAGCGACCCGGGCTTCATCGATCACTCGAATCCGCCGCCGCCCGGCCCGCTGCCGCCGAAGATCAGGTCCGGTACGCCGTGGTCGACGAAAGCGTTGTAGCTTGCCGTGTTGTCGGGCAGGAAGGGATCGAAGCCGTCGCCCTCGCCGAGCAGGATGCCCGCGCTGATCGGCAACTGGCCCAGACTCGCCGGTATGCCTTCGGCGACCAGATCGAAGTCCAGGTATCCGGCCTCGCCCGCCAGCAGATTGGGCGCCATCAGGCTGCACACCGCGCCGGCCTGCGAATTGGGACTGCACTGCCAGCCGCTGGCTATTCCGGCATGGGTGTGCGGGGGCACGCTGACCGCCACGATCGGCGCGGCCGCCGCAATGCGACCGACGTTGCGCACCTGGATGCGGTAGCGGAAGACGCCGGCCGGCGGGACCGCGCCTTCCTCGAGGATCGAGATGCCGAGGTCGGCGCCGTCGATCTGCGCGTCCTGCAGGCGCAGCTGGCCGTCGATGGCGCGCGTCGGAGCGCCCAGGGCGTAGCGGCCGGCGGCGAAAGCCACGGCCGTGCCGAGCTGGTCGATGGCGGCACCGTCCGCGGGCACGATCCGGCCCACGACACGCCACTGCTGCAGGCTCTGCTGTTGCAACACGTAGACCGCGCCGCGCTGGATCTCGCCGCCGGGATCCGCACCGGGCGCGCCGATCAGGGCGCGGCCGTCGCGCAACGCGAGTGCGCTGCCGTAGCCATCGCCGGTGGCGCCGTCGGCGGCGGCGAGCTTGCCCGTCTGGCCCCACTGCCCGGTGCCCGTGGCGTCCCGCGCCAGCGCGTACACCGCTCCCCGCCCGGGCATCTGGAAGGCGGTGGCGTTCGGCGCTCCCACCAGCGCGTCGGAGCCCTCGACGACCAGGCGCTCGCCGAAGCGGGCCAGGCTGGAGCCATCGAGCTGGGCATCGGCCGGCGTGATCTTGCGCACCTGTCCCCAGTGGCCCGCGCCTCCTTGATCGCGGCGATAGAGATACACCGCGCCGTTGCGGAAGCCGCTCGGATTCATGGCGAAGATCGAGCCGATCAGGGCATCGTCGCCGGCCAGCGCCACCGCGCTGCCGTAGCGATCGAAGTCGGCTCCGTCGGCGGCCGTGAACGATCGCAGCAGTCCCCACTGGTCGGCCCCACCCTGTTGCCGCTCGTAGAGGTAGGCGCGACCCTGACAGACGTTGGCTGCGAGGGTCTTGCAGTTGGCGCCGATCAGCGCGCGCTCGGCGCTCAGGGCCACCGACCAGCCGAAGAAATCCGACACGCCGCCATCGTCCGGCAGCAGCTTGCGGCGCAGGCCCCATTGGCCGGCGCCGCCGAGATCGCGCTCGAACAGGTAGGCGGCACCCTGGTCGGCATTGCTCCCCTCGCTGCGGTTGTAGGCGCCGACCAGCAAGCGGCCGCCGGCCATCGCCAGCGCGAAACCGAACTCGTCGCCTGCCTGGGCGTCCGGCGCCACCAGGGTGTGCACCAGCTGGTAGGCGCCGGTGAGCAGCTCGCGGCGGTACAGAAAGACCACGCCCTGATCCTCGCGTCCGTCCACATCCTGCGCGGGAGCGCCGACTGCCATCCAGTCGCCCTCGCTGGCGATGGCTTCCGCGTAACGCGCCGCAGCGCTGAGACCGTCCGGCACGACCCACTGCCCATGGGCGGGGCCGCCCGCTCCGCCAGCGCGCGCATGCAGGGCGAAGTGGCGTGGTCGGGCCGGACTCGCGCCCTCGCCCGCCTCCGGGGCGCCGACGAACAGGGTGTCCCCGGCCAGCGCAACGGCCTGACCCACCATCGAGCCCCAGTCGGCGCCCTCGAAGCGCTGCCGCAGCGCGAAAGCGGCTCGGTGATAGGGCATGCGCTCGAACACATAGGCCGCCGTGCGAATCGCCGTCGCCCCCTCGTCGCCCGGGGCACCGACCACCAGGCGCTCATCGCCGAGCGCCAGCGACAGGCCGAATCCGTCGCGCTCGGCGGGAACCGGGGCCTCGATCAGGTTGTCCAGGCCGAAATTCTCCGGCCCGCCGGAGGACTCGATGTGCACGAATACACGTCCCTGCAGCAGGCTCTGGGTGCCGAATTCACGGGCGCCGACGACGAGCGTGTCGCCCTCGATGGCCAACGCGCGGCCGTAGTTGTCCCCGGCATTCAGCAGACTGGGTTGCAGCAGGCGTCGCGGTGCGGAGTCGAACGCAGTCCCCGTCCAGCGGAATAGTCCGACCGCACCACGACCACCGTTGTGCCCGGGATCGCCCACCGCGAGCCAGTCCGTGGACAGTGACAATCGCTCGAAACTCGAGAAGCCTGCCGGTTTGTCGATCACCTGGCGCTGTACGAAGTTCGTGCCCGTACCGCCATCCAGCGCGTAAACCGCCAGCTTCTGGCCAGCGGAGACGCTGACCAGCCGGCCCAGCCTGGCGGCGATGACCGATCCGAACAGCGGGTTCGGCGTACTGACTGCCTGGCCCGCGACCAGGCCCGCGGCCTCCCAGGTCTCGCGCGACAGATTGCGCTGGTAGACGCGGACTTCGCCGGACTGGTTCGAGGCCAGCGGATAGCTGGCGCCGATCAGCAAGAGCGCGCCGTCGAAGGCCAGCCCGGCACCGAAGCGGCGGCCGGGCGCGGGTGCAGGATCGGCCAGGCATTGCTGGCGCCGCCAGGCTTCGATGCCGCCGGCGGCGCGTTCGTAGACGCACACCTCGCCGTCGTCCGGGCGGGCCACGGCCACGAAATCGCCGGAAGCGGCCATCGCCGTCTGCGCCTCGTCGGTGGGCGCGAAGCCCGCCGGGTGGACCTGCTGGACCACCTGGAAGGGCTCCTGCATGCGGAACACGTAGGTGTCCGGCGTGGCGCTGCCCGAGGCCACCAGCAGATCCTCGCCGTTGCTGGCGAGCGCTTCCCCGAATTCGTCGGCGAAGGCGTCGAAGAGTCCATCGGGCCGGGTTTCGCGCAAAGTTTGGGCATGAATCCAGACCCCAGCCTGTTCGCGGTAGCGCTCGACCACGCCGTCGTCTGCGCCGAAAACACGACCGACGATCAGGCTCGTGCCCAACCAGGCCAGCGCCTGCCCGCCGCCGACGATGCGCTGCACGGGGTTCCAACTGCTGCCGGCACGCGCATACAGGTGTACGGCGTGGTAGCTGCTGATCGCCAGGCGACCGGCAGCGACAGCGAGATTAGCGCCGAACAGGGGCTCCGGGGCACCGTTCTGGTCGATCCGCGCCTCATGGGCCCAGTTCCCGCTGATGGCATCCCGGCGGAAGACCTCCACACGGGAGGTGCTATCCGGAGTGCTCGTGTGGACGTTGACGGCGAGCACGTCATCGGCCACCGCCAGCGAGTAGCCGAACTGATCGCTCGCCGCGGGCGTGGGCGCGGTGAGGGTGGCGATCGGAATCCAGTTCGTCAGTCCGCCCGGACCCGGGCGATACAGATGGACGGCACCGGCATCCTGCACCCCGCCGGGATCGGCCAGCCGTGCGGCGACGAAAAGCTCGAGCCCGGTCAGCGCGATCTGCGTGACGAAATGGCCGCTGCCGAAAGCGGAGGTATCGATCCTGGCCGCCTGCCCCCATTGGTCGCTGCCGCCGCGATGGCGTTCGAAGACATAGACCCCCCGCGAGCCGAGCGCCGCCACCACCGCGATCTGCGGGCCGATGGCGACACTGGCACCGAAGAAGTCGCCCGGCGTACCGTCGGAGGGCGCCAGTATCTTGATCGGCTGCCACTGTCCGCTCGCCTGGCGGCCCATGACCACTGCCGTGCCGGGATGGCCGGACACGGCGCGGCCGACGATCGCCAGATCGCCCGCCATCGCCACCGCAACGTCGCCGTTCAGGGCCACGCCCGGCAGCAAGCGGTCGAATTTCTGGACCTCGGCCACCTGGGCGTCGGGCAGGGCGGGCAAGCGGGCGGCTTCGGCGGCCGGGCAGAGACCGATCAGCAGCAGGCAGCAGGACAGCAACAGCGTACGAGTCATGGTCAGGACGGCAGGTGGAAAACTGCCCCGATCACAGCGAGAAGCGTGCCAGCGCTCCAGGCGGCCCTGGACACGTGCTCGGCGTCCCAAGGCCGGGAAAAGCCACCGAGAACCGCGCTCCGGCGTCCCGCCGACGGGACAGGCTGTGGGTGACCGGGCCCAGGAGTCCGGCGCTCGCAGGCGGCCGACCAGCGCTGCCGGGGAAGGCCCCACCCGAATGAACTGCGCCGATGGCTCGAAGCCCTGCGCACAGGCCGAGGCCACAACCGCGCCATCGTCGCACTCGCCGATCAAGATCACGCGCCTGGCCCGGCGCGCCCACAGAAGCCTGCCTCCTGGGACGCGAGCGGAACAGCGCGTCTGGGTGACCAGGCCGTCGGGTTTCGGATCACACCATGGCGCCGGCCAACACAGGCTGATGGAGACGTCGAATGTATGTCCGCTAAGCAGCAGGGGAGTTCCCCCGGCTCTGCCGGGGTGGCAGTAGAAGTTTGACGTTTGCTGGAGTCCATCGCGGAGACTCCCGTCGTGAGCCGCCAAGCACACGATGAGGAGAAACCGCGATGGACAAGTATCGAAGTTTAAATCACACGCAGTGGGAGTGCCTGTACCACGTCGTGTTCATACCGAAGTGCCGCCGCCGCACGTTGTACGAGGGACTGCGGAAGTATCTCGGGAGTCTGTTCAAGGAGTTGGCTTCGCAGAAGGAAAGTGAGGTGGAGGAGGGGCACTTGATGCGCGACCATGTGCACATGTTGCTTCGGATTCCGCCGAAGTACGCGGTGTCGAACGTGGTGGGATACATCAAGGGTAAGAGCGCGATCCACTTGGCGCGGGTGTACGGAGAGCGCAAGCGGAACTTCGTGGGGCAGCACTTCTGGGCAAGAGGCTACTTCGTTTCGACCGTTGGCGCTGACGAAGCGGTAGTGCGCGCGTACATTCGGAACCAGGAAGCTGAGGACACGCGACTGGATCAGTTGGAGCTACTACGGTGAAAGACCACCTTCAGGTGGCGCCAATGATGTGGGGACGTGTCAACGTCCCCGCCTAGCCGCTTTGAGCGGCTCACACATTTAAAGCCCCCGGCTCTGCCGGGGGATACTTACCAGTTCCTCTACTGCCTGCCGCACACGAAGGTTCAACGAAACAGACCCAAGTCGAAGGAATCCACCCAAACAGCGAGCGCGATCCCGCGAGGGCTGCGCTCACCCCGAAGCACCGCGCTGGTCGCAAAGACTCAAAGACTCGCGCGTGCAACTGGGGAGCCGTCCATGTATGTCCTGGTTCCGCGCCGCCCAGTTCCGCGCCAGTTCCGTCGTCCCAGTTCCGAGTTCCGCCCGCGGTCGGTGACACGCCCGGTTCCGCCTGCTCCGGTTTCCAGAGGCACTCCGGTTCGGGGCGCGCCTCATCTTGGCGATGTGCATGGCTGGCGTGGTCGCGATCTGGTGGGTGACGCAAAGCGTCGCTCTGGCGGCCCCGGTCGCCGTCCCACTGGTTCCGCGCATCTACGCGGCCGTGAAGCTGGTGAGTGGCGGTCGCTTGATGGGGGGCTGATGCTGCGCGAAGGCGTGCTCTCGCGCGCCGGTTGCGTACTCTTCGGCCTCGGTTGCCGGTTCCTGATGTCGGCTGGTCCCGATGATCCGCCAGACACACGGACCGTGCCGCCGCCGATCGGCGACACCGGCGCCGTCATGGCTTTGTAGTACCTGGTCATGGGCTACTACGCGGGCAAATGCAAAGGACTCGAGGCGTGGGCCCGGCCTGACCCGGACATTTCATGAGGTCGCGAGGAAATGGCCCGGTTTCGCTGTCGTGACGCGAGAATCCGCAGTTCGGTCGCAATGACGAAGTGTCCGCAGCCATTTCCTCGCTTACGCGGCCCTCGCTCGTTCTTTGCGCCGGTCTCTTCGTTGCTCGTCGTCGCAATGGAGCAACCATTCCTCCTCCTCGCGCCTCGATCCCGGCGCAAAGCCCTTCGCGATCATCCGCGTTCCCCTCATGAAACATCCGGGCTAAGTGAGATGCGTGATCGGGCTTGCGTGAAGATGGCGAAGCACTCGGACACCCCGCTGGCGTTGAAATCGACGCTGACCGACGGCTCCGCCCCGCCTCATGGATTAGGCAGCCCAAAGCTGGCCGGCGCCAACAGCCAGTCGGTACGCTGATTGCTGTCAACCCCGCTTCTCTGCAAGCTGATGCCCGTGGAACCGGTACCGAGGCCAGTCCAGTCCGCCGACACCGCGAGTGCACTTGGCGTGCTGCTGTAGGTGCACGCGCCGCCGCCGCAGTTCGCCGGCAACCACTGCCCGGCGGCCTGCACGAACTGCAGATTGGCCGGGAACGCTGTCGTTGGATTGGCAAGATCGCTGCGACCGACTGCGACGACGTCGATCAGCGCCTGACTCACCGGAAGCCGTAGCGCAATGATGCGGTTCGAGTAGAGAATGCCTGCCGCCGATCCGCGCACATCCCAGGCGCTGGCGTAACAGGCCGGATCGACGCATTGCCCCTGCGAAACGGTCTCGTCGGTCTCGCCCATCGGCGCGAAATGCACGACGATGCGGTCGCCAGCGGCGACGATGATCGGTGGCAGCACCGCGAGCAAGGTGCCCGCCCCGCCGGCCGCGGGATCCTGGACCGCCTCGACGCCGGCGACGCTGCCGCCCGTGAGCGCGCGAATCTCGAGCAGGTCACGGTTCGCGTTGATGTTGCCATTGATTTCGCTGATCTCGATGCCGGCCGCACCCACAAAGCCGGCGAAACTCGCCATGGTAAAGCCGGGGCTTATCGGCTTGCCGGTCAGGTCTTGCACGCTGCCTGCCACCGTCACTCCATACGGGGTCGAAGCCACCTGGGCACTGGTCTGGACGTCGACGTGGCGTCCGCTGACGCTGGCCCCGGTGGCCAGCAGACCGCCGCTGAAGGTGAACTGGCTGCCGTCGGCAAGAATACTGGCGGACAGGATGCGGCGGTCGAAGACCACGCGCACCACATTGCCCGTCACCGGAAAGGCAGCGAGCACCCTCACCGCCGGGCAATCGAGGCCGGCAATATCGGCCGTCGCGAACGGCGATACCTGGGCGTTGGTGTTGAAGCGCCACAGGGGTACCCGCTGCGCGGTCAAGGAACAACTGGACACCAGGTCGATATCGTCGAACAGGGTGACGGGCGCCCGCAGCACCAGCGCCGGGTTCCCTGAGATGGCAGGCGTATCCAGTCGCGCAGACAGGAACCCACTGCCAGCACTGACGGGCGTGGTCGCCAGGAGTCCCGCGATGGAGATCAGCTCGCTCTCGTAGTTCGCGAGTTGGCTGACCAGATCGCCGGTCATCGCCACGTCCTGCGTCCATGGCGCCAAAGGTCTGCCGGTCGCACTGCGGGTGTATCCGATCAATGCCGTCACTTCGCGACGGGACTGCGCCGTCGCCAGCGTTGTCACGGTGAAAGACACCTCATCGCCGGGTTGCGGCAGCGGACTCAGTGTGGTGGGGTCGATACGCAGGAAAATGGCCGGACCCACCGGACCACCCTGGACGAAGATGCCGGCCGGGTCACTGCCCACCTGCGGCTTCACATAGGTCACGATCGCTCGATCGACCGGCAAGCTCGCAACACCGTCCGGCGCCGCGCGCACTGCAGCCAGCTGCACCACGGCATCCGTCTCGAATCCGCTGCCGTAGAGATAATCCACCTGGGCCAGGGCCTGCGGGGCGTAGAGCATCCCTGCCAGAGCCAACCAGAATGCCAGTGTAAAGGCTTGTGAGCCGCATGAAAGAACCAAGGACATGTGTCGCTCCGATTCGGCGCGTCGGTGCCGTTCCAGTGCTGACCTAGGCGTAGTCCAGGGCGCGGATGTCTCATCGGATTGCGCGCGGCGCTCGCCAAGCCAAGTGACTGCGATAAAGTCGAACCGGATTCAGCCATTCTCGGAATCGCCCGCCCGAGAGGTCATGGCGCTCGGACAGGCCGGCGCGCCGCCACGGTAAGTTGGCTGCTCCTCCAGATCGAAACCCACTGGCGGACTTACCTGATCGCCGATGCCAGCGACAAGAAGAGCGCCTGGTACGCGCGCAATCGGGTTGACCTGGTCCGCGTGCTTCTCGAGCGGGCTGGCCGCACAGTACCCGACCTTCATCACACGGTACTGGCCTTGCGGCTGGTCACCACACTGGGTGGTGCCACCCATGACGCGCTGGCGCCCCGCCAACCGCGGCGGCGCATCGATGGCTGAGGCACAGCGCGAGGTCGCGGCAAGGCGCATTCTGGTGCGATAGCGCGCCGATGGGGAACGCACAAGCGCGGCCGCGATATGCTTGCCGCCATGCAGCGCGCGCACACGAACCAAGCGGCCGTCGCGCCCGAAGGCGGCCCGGACCAAGGGCTGCACCGGGCGCTGTTCCGCATCGCCGACCTCGCCAACGGCAACCGCGAACTGGTCGCAGTGCTGGGCGACATCCACGCCGAACTGCGCAATTTGCTCGACGCACGCAACTTCTACGTGGTGCTGCTCGACGAAGACCGCGCGCATTTCCGCTTCGCCTATTACGCCGATGAGTGCGACGAGCAGCCGCCGCCGCTCGACCAGGCGCTGTCGCTGGCGCACTACGCGCACACCGCAACCGCTGCACTGCTGCGCCACGGGCGCGTGGTGCAGGGCGATGCAACGCGGATGTCTGCCGAGCTCGGCAGCGACTTTTCTGCCGCGCCAGGGCCGCGTCCCGCCGATTGGCTTGGCGTGCCCATGCTTGGCGCCGATGGGGTCGCCGGCGCCCTGGTGGTGCAGTCCTACGTACCGGATCGGAGTTGCGGCGCCCACGTGCGCGACGTGCTCACCTTCGTCGCGCAGCTGCTGCAGACGGTCCTGGACCGGCGTTCGCTGCAGCAGCGTTTGCAACAGCGCGTCGAGGAGCGCACCCTGGCGCTGTGCGAAGAAGTGGCCGAGCGAGAGCATGCCGTGCGCCTGCAGCAGGCGCTGTTCCGGATCGCCGAGTTGGCGGGAACACCGATTGCGCTGGACGCCTTCTACGCGGCACTGCACCGGATCGTCGGCGAACTGCTGAACGCGAAGAACTTCTACATCGTGCTGCTCGACGATGATGGCCTCGGGCTGCACTTCCCCTATCAGGTCGACGAAACCGGCGACGTGTATCTGCCGCGTCGGCTCCGTCGCGGCCTCAGCGAGTACTTGTTGCGCCATGGGCAACCGGTTCTGCTGCATGCCGACGAGATCCCACCGCTGCACGCCTCCGGTGAGGTCGAGTTGATCGGCACGCCCTCGGTGTGCTGGCTAGGCGTTCCCCTGCGTACCGGCGACCGCGTGGTCGGCGGCATCGTCGTGCAAAGCTATACACCCGGTGTCACCTACACGCAGGCTGACCAGGCGCTACTGAGCTTCGTTTCGGTACATATCGCCAGCGCGCTGGAGCGGCGCCAGGCGCAGGATGCGCTGCGCCTCAGCCACGCCGAGCTGCAGGCCGCGCTGCAAAGCCTGCGCGACACTCAGCACGATCTGGTGGAATCCGAGAAGATGGCAGCGCTGGGGCAACTGGTCGCCGGGGTCGCGCATGAGGTCAACACGCCGCTTGGGATCGCGATCACCGCGGTCAGTGGCCTGCATGAGCAGGTCGAGCAGATCCGACGCGATGCTGCAGGGCAAAGCCTGTCGCGCGGCCGCTTCGAGCACTTCCTCGGGTACGCCGAGCAGGCCGCCGATCTGATCGCACGCAATCTCGAACGGTCTGCCGAGCTGATCCGAACCTTCAAACAGGTCGCGGTGGATCGCTCTGCCGCCGATCGCCGCCGATTCGACTTGCGCGCGATGCTGGCCGAGCTGCTGCCAAGCCTGCGGCTGTTGTGGAAGCACCGTGCGGTGGATCTGGAAGTGCAGTGCGCGGATGCGATCGAACTCGACAGCCATCCCGGCGCCCTCGGCCAAGTGATCACGAACCTGGTACAGAACGCGCTGATCCATGGGTTTTGCGAAAGCGGCGGCGGGCGCATGCGTCTGACCGCAGAGATCGCCGCCGCCGATCGCCTGCTGCTGCGTTTCAGCGACGATGGCGCCGGCGTTTCGTCTGAAGGCCTGCCGCACATCTTCGAGCCCTTCTACACCACCCGTCGCGGCGAGGGCTGCACGGGGCTCGGGCTGCACATCGTGTACAACCTCGTGACTGAAAGACTCGGCGGGCGCATTCGCGTCGAAAGCACGCCGGGGCAGGGCACGCAGTTCACCCTCGACCTGCCGCTTCGCGCCCCTTAGGCGGCAGCTACGCCTTCGTCTTCGCCAACCGCCCGCTGGCGTGCGCGGGCTGAGGTCAGGGCGAGCCCGCGCCCGGTTCCAGGCGCGCGGCCAGCGCGGCGCGCACGTCCGGCTCGGCCACTGCGGGCAGCGCAGCGCGCGCCTGTGCGAGCGCGTCCGCGCGCGCTACGCCGCTGCGCACCGCGGCCAGCGTCAGCCAGGCGCGCACGCGCAGCGCGGCGTCGGAATCCTCTGCCGCGAGCAGGCGCAGTGCCGCATCCGCGGCGGCGCTGGCGCCGGAAACGTCGCCCTGCGCCAACAGTAACTCGCCGATGGCAGCGTGCATGGCCGCCAGTTGCGGGTGTTCGGCGCCGACTGCCGCGGTGCCGGCGGCCAGCGCGCGTCGGTACAGCACCAGCGCCTCGGCATCCTCGCCGGCCTGATCCAGGCGCTCGCCGAGGTTGTGCAGCGCCACCATCGTTTCCCAGTGCTGCTCGCCGAAATTGGCGAGCGCGATCTCCAGCGCGCGGCGGCTGATGGCGATGGTGCGTGGGTGGTCGCCCTGCGCCTGGTAGATTGCGCCAG